>NZ_JARXXY010000001.1:0-371386 GCF_029893845.1 Micromonospora sp. A200
GTCGCGGTGTCCCGGCGACCGGACACCGCGACACGCCGCAAACCGCGAGCGGGGGTGGCGCTCGGTGGGGCGGGGTCAGGGGCGGCCGACGGCGCGGGCCAGGCGGGCGCGGAGGCGGGCCAGCAGGCCCGGACGGCGGGGCGGTGGCGCCGTCGCGGCGGCGACGATCCGGTCGGCCAGCGCGGTGGTCGCCTCGTCCAGGGCCGGGGTGGCCAGCGCCAGGTGGGCCAGCGAGGTGGCGATCGGCACCGGCCGGTCCCGGGCCACCTCCGCCGCGTCCGCGAGCCGCTCGGCGACGACCCCGGCCACGTCGGGGCGTACCGCGGGGTCGACCCAGGCGGCGGTGACCAGGGCGAACAGTGCCGCCTCGGTGATCCAGTCCTCCACACCCCAGACCAGCTCGACCAGCACCCGGCGCCGGGTCGACTCCGCCCACGGCTCGTCGGTGCGGTGGTGCAGCAGGCCGAGGCAGGCCCAGACCTGCACGCACCGCACCCAGAGCGACGGGTCCTGCCCGGTCAGCACCCGCCCCAGCGCGGTCGCGGGCGCCTCGGGCGGATGCACCAGCAGCCCCAGCAGGTCGCCCAGCTCCAGGGTGGCCAGCCCCACCGCGGCGTCGTACGCGGCCGGCGGGTGGGGCCAGGCGGGATGCGCCAGGTGGCGGACCCGGTCCGCCGCGTCGGCGGAGGGGACCGGCAGGGTGGGCGCGGCGGTGCTGCCGTCGTAGCGCCAGAGCTGGCAGGTGGTGGCCCGGCGGGGCTCCCGCGGGTCCGGGTCAACCACGCCGGTGACCTCGACGTCCAGGCCCGGCACGGCCGCCGCCACGGTACGCATCGCGCTCGGCGGCTCGACCGCGGCCAGCCGTACCGAGGCGCCGGGCGTGCCGTCGGCGGCCAGGGCGCGGCGGAGCGCGTCGACCATCGCGCCGGCCGCCGGGGTGACCTGCCCGAGCCAGGGCCGGCCCCGGCAGCACTCGGCCAGGTCGCCGTGCTCGTGGCTGTCGTCGGGATGGTCGCGGACGAAGTCAGCGAGGGCGACCAGGTGCGCCACGTCCCCGTCGCGCAGGTAGCGCAGCCGGTGCGCGGTGTGCACGGCACAGTCGAACGTGGGGTCGCGGGCCAGCGCCCGGTCGATCCACTCCAGCGCCGCGTCCAGCCGGCCGGTGTCGGCCAGGGTGCCGGCGATGTCCGCGTATACGGCGAGGTCGTCGGGGTCGTGGTCGACGGCTCGTTCCAGGGCGGCCAGGGCGTCCCGGGTCCGGCCCGCGCTGCGGTACGCGTACCCGAGCCACACCTCGCCGAGTTTGGTCGGCTCGGCGCGTACCCCCCGGCTGGCCCAGGTGACGGCGAGGGCGACCTCGCCGAGGCGCCGGGCCAGCGCGGACGCCGCGCCCAGCAGCAGCGCGTGGCGCGGATGCGCGGCCACCGCGTTGCGGGCCAGGGTGAGGTACGGCAGCAGCGGCGGCCGGCCGGCCCGGGGCACCGGGTCGGGCACGGCGGCGCAGACCTGCATCAGGATCCGGGCGGCGCGTTCCGGGTCGAGTCGTCGCGCCAGATCGGGGGCGCTCACCCAGGGCACGCCGGCCCAGTCGACGCCGGGTGCGTGCCCGGTGGCGGCGACCAGCAGGTCGAGCCCTTCGGCCGGGCGCCCGGCGGCGGCGAGCAGGTGGGCGCGGGCCACCACCGCGCCGACGAAGACCCGCTGGCCGAGCGGAAAGAGCTCCAGGTCGCCGCCGGAGGCCGCGGCGATGCGGGCCAGCGTCTCGTGCACCTCGGGCAGGGTCGGGGCCTGGACGATGGCGGCGGCGAGGTGACCGGCGGCGTGCGGCAGGTCGCCCTCGTCGAGCGCCAGCCGGGCCAGCGCGAGCTCCTCCGCGGCGGACAGCACGGGTTCGTCAGGTCCCTCCGACACGTCGGCCTCTCGCTCGCAGTTCCAGGGCTGGGCAAGCCTAGGGGATGACGCGCCGATCTGGTGATCCACTGCGCATTCCTGCTCGTACGATTGCTCAGACGCGAACAATGGTGCAAGACTGAGCATGAAACGCGCGGCAATCGCGCAGTGGGAGGAGCTTCCGTGACGCGTCCAGGGGCCGGGATGGCCGCCGACATCGACGAGCAGCCGGCCGGTTACGCCCGGTTGCTCACCGCCGAGCACGCCGGGGCGATCGCCCGCGTCGCGGCGGTGATCGGGCAGCGGCGGCCCCGGCACGTGGTCTTCACCGCCCGGGGCACCTCCGACCACGCCGCGCTCTACGGGGCGTACCTGACCGAGATCCGGCTCGGTCTGCCGGCCGGGCTCGCCTCGCCGAGCGTGGTCACCCTCTACGGGGCCCGCCCCGACCTCTCCGACGCTCTGGTCGTCGGGGTCAGCCAGAGCGGCGGGTCGCCCGACCTCACCGAGGTGCTGCGCGCCGCCCGTGACGCCGGGGCGCTCACCCTGGCGGTCACCAACGCCCCCGGCTCGCCGCTGGCCGAGGCCGCCGAGCTCTCCGTCGACATCGCCGCCGGGCACGAGCGGGCGGTCGCCGCGACCAAGACGTACACCGCGGAGCTGCTGGCCCTGCTGCTGCTGATCGAGGGCGTCCGGGCCGGCGACGGGGTGCTCCCCGCCGACGAGCGGGCCGCGCTGAACGCCCTGCCCGAACTGGCCGAGCGCACCCTGACCGACCCCACCCCGGCCCAGCTCGCGCCCCGCTACCGCTTCGCCGGCCAGCTCGTCACCACCGGCCGGGGGTACGCGTACCCGACCGCCCGGGAGGCCGCCCTGAAGCTGATGGAGACCTCCTACCTGCCCGCGCTCGCCTTCTCCGGCGCCGACCTGCTGCACGGCCCGCTGGCGATGACCGACCCGGACGTGCCGGTGCTGGCCGTGGTCGGCTCCGGCCCCGGCGGCCGGTCGATGGAGGAGGTGCTGCCCCGGCTCGGCGAGCGCCGCGCCGACGTGGTGGTGGTCGGCTCCGCCGAGGTCGAGGGGGCCACCCGGATGGCCGTGCCCGAGGTCGACGAGCGGTACGCCCCGCTGCTGGACATCCTGCCCCTGCAACGGCTGGCGCTGTCGCTGGCGCTGGCCCGGGGCGAGGACCCGGACGCCCCGCGCGGGCTGAAGAAGGTCACCGCGACGAGGTGAGGCCCGGCGTGGCACGCTGTGTCTCGTGTCCACGCTGCGCGACCTCGCCGAGGAGCACACCCAGCTCCGGCCGGCCGACATCGACCACCTGCACCGGATCGCGGGGGACTGGCAGCTGCTGTCCGACCTCTCCTTCGCCGACCTGCTGCTGTGGGTGCCGGTGGACGGCGACGGGACGTTCCTCTGCGTCGCCCAGGTCCGCCCGACGACCGCCCCCACCGCGTACCTCGACGACCAGGTGGGGCGGATCGTCGGCGGGCCGGAGGTGGCGCACCTGGAGGTCGCCTACCGGCAGGGCCGGATCTGGCGGGAGGGCGACCCGGTCTGGTACGGCGACGTGCCCGCCCGGCACGAGGCGATCCCGGTCCGGCTGCGCGCCGCCGACGGTGAGTCCGGTGAGGTGGTCGCCGTGGTGGGCCGGGACACCAACCTGTCCACCGCCCGTACGCCCAGCCAGCTGGAGCTGAACTACCTCACCACCGCCGACGACCTGGCCCAGATGACCGCCGACGGCACCTTCCCGCCGCCCCGGCACCCGGGCGAGACCACCTCGGCGCCCCGGGTCGGCGACGGCCTGGTCCGGCTGGACGCCAACGGCAAGGTCACCTACGCCAGCCCGAACGCGCAGTCGGCGTACCGGCGGCTGGGCTACGCCTCCCACCTGGTCGGGGAGGACCTGGCCAAGCTGCACCGGCGGCTGGCCAGCGACCCGCTGGAGGGGACCGACGCGGCCAACGGCGTGCTCGCCGCGCTGCGCGGCGAGGCCCCGCCCCGGCGGGAGATCGACGCCCGGGGCGCCACCATGCTCACCCGGTCGCTGCCGTTGATGCCGGCCGGCGTGCCGATCGGCGCGCTGGTGCTGGTCCGCGACATCACCGAGGTGCGCCGCCGCGACCGGGCGCTGATCACCAAGGACGCCACCATCCGGGAGATCCACCACCGGGTGAAGAACAACCTCCAGACCGTCGCCGCGCTGCTGCGCCTCCAGGCCCGCCGGGTGTCCATGCCAGAGGCCCGGGTGGCGCTGGAGGAGTCGGTACGCCGGGTCGCCTCGATCGCCCTCGTCCACGAGACGCTCTCCATGTCCAGCGACGAGGCGGTCGAGTTCGACGGGATCGTCGACCGGGTGGCCAGCGCGGCCACCGAGGTCGCGGCGACCGAGGTGAGCGTCGGCATGCGCCGCAAGGGCAGCTTCGGCGTACTGCCCGCCGAGATCGCTACCTCGCTGGTGATGGTCCTCAACGAGCTGCTGCTCAACGCCGTCGAGCACGGCTTCCCGCCGGCCGGCGAGGACGGCGCCGCCGGCCCGGAGGGCGGCGCCGCGCCGCAGGTGGTGGTCACCGCGCACCGGTTCCGCAAGCAGCTGCACGTCTCGGTCGCCGACAACGGGCGCGGCCTGCCGGCCGAGTTCGACGCCGAGCGCGGTGGCCGGCTGGGCCTGCAGATCGTCCGGGCGCTCGTCACCGGGGAGCTGCGCGGCAGCATCGAGCTGCGCCCCGGCGTGGCCGGCGGCACCGAGGCCGTGCTGGTCGTGCCGCTGGCCCGCGGGGAGCGCGGCTAGCCGCGCGCGGTGAGCTGGGCGACGGTGACACCGGGCCGCTGCCACACTTGACCGACGGTGAAGCCCGCCCGCAGCGCGTCCCCCTTGGCGCCGGGCACCGCCGCCAGCGGATCGGGTCGTCGGCCGGCGACCACCAGCCACACCCGCCGCACCCCGGCCAGGCACTCGGCCGGCCGGGCGCACTCGGTGGCCCAGAGGTCCGCGCGTTGCCGCTGGTCGCGGATCACCAGCACGTCGCGCGGCCTGGCATCCAGGTGGTACGCCAGCCCGAGGTCGAGGAAGAGCCAGCCGTCCCGGGGGTGGACGACGACCGCGTCGCCGGGCTGCTGGCCGGCCGCGACGATCCACGCCGCCCCCCGGTAGTCGACGGTCGCGCTGCGCGGCCAGCCGTGCGTCTGCCGCAGCGCCGCCTGGTCGGGCAGGCCGAGCAGCCCGGCGAGCACCACGACCGCGAGCGCCCCCGACACCGACGCCAACGCTGCCGGCACCGACGCCCATGACGTCGACGCCGACGCCGACGCCGACGCCGACGCCGACGCCGCTGGGCCGGTGGCCGTGGCCCGGGCCGACGCATCCGGCCCGCGCTGCTCTACCGGCGGGTCGGCTGTCGGTGCGCTGGCCAGCGCCGCGCCGGCGAGCACGCTCGCGAAGGGCACGGTGAAGACCAGGTAGCGGGGCACCCAGAGGGCCACCACCAGCGCGCCGACGAGGACCAGCAGCACCGGCAGGAGCACGCAGAGCCCGGGCAGCAGCGCCCGGCGACCCGCCCGGACCGCGCCGAGGGCGGCCAGCCCGACCAGCAGCCCGCCCACCACCGAACTCTGCGCCACCCCGCCGGGCAGCGCCGCCAGGTCGGCCAGCCGTGCCGGTTCGACCCAGTCGAGCTGGCGGGAGCGCTGCCTCCGGGCGATGAGCAGCAGCGGGGTGAGCAGCGCGAGCGCCGGCAGCACGGCGACCAACCAACGCACCGGCAACCGCCCGTCCCGATCGGCCGTCCCGTTCCGGTCGTGCGCCGGGGCGGGTAGGTCGGCAGTCGGCTCTCGGTCCGCCGGGTCGGTGGGTGGCGGGTTGAGTCCGGTCGCCGGTGCGGGCGGTGGGTCGAGGCCGGCCGTCGTGGGGCGCCACCAGGCGACCAGCACCACCGCGGCGTGCGCGGCCAGCAGGGTGAGCGCCAGCAGGTGGGTCAGGCCGAGCGCGGCGACGGCCGCCGCGTACCCGGCCCAGCGGGTCCACGCGGGCCGGCGCAGCGCCGCGACCAGCAGCAGGGTGGCCAGCACCGCGAAGAGGCTGGCCAACGCGTACGGGCGGGCCTCCTGGGCGTACCGGGAGGTGCCGGGAAGGACCGCGAAGAGCAGGCCGGCGAGCAGGCCGGCCCGCGTCCCCAGCAGCCACCTGCCGAGTACGGCGGTGAGCCCGGCCGCCCCGGCCATGGCCAGCGCCGAGGGCAGCCGAAGCGCCGTCGCCGAGTCCCCGAAGAGCCGGACCCAGCCGTGCATGAGCAGGTAGTACGGCCCGGTGGGGGCGTCCACGGTGCCGGTGAGCCGGACCAGGTCGCCCAGCGGGCGGGTGGCGGCACTCCAGGTGGCCAGTTCGTCCCGCCAGGGCTGGGCGTGGCCGATGCCGTAGAGCCCGACGATCAGCGTGGCCAGCAGGGGCGGCACCCAGACGAGCCGTGCCCACCCTCCCACCGCATGCCGCTTTCCGGACATACTGCCCACGCGCCGAGCGTCCCACACCGCGCCGGGCCACGCTGCCACAGCGGCCCCGGCCGCCGTGCTGCCCATCCCCACGAACCCGGCCAGAGCTTCACCGCTGTCCCGCGCAGCTGGACCGGGACGCCCGGCGCTGGCCCTGGGAAGCCTGGCTGGATGCCAACGTTGGCCCCGCGCAGCTTGGCCGGACGCCCGGCGCTGGCCCTGGGAAGCCTGGCTGGATGCCAACGTTGGCCCCGCGCAGCTTGGCCGGACGCCCGGCGTTGGCCCGGGAAAGCGTGGCTGGATGCCAGCGTTGGCCCCGCGCGGCTTGGCCGGACGGCTGGCGCCAGCCCTGGGGAGCTTGGTCGGAAGCCCGGCGCTGCCTCAGAAGGCTGAGTGCCCTGTGCGGGCCCTGTCGAGCTGATGTCGTAGACGATTCACCAGTGCGGCGAACAGCCTGCCGCTTCACCCTCCGCCCCGACCGGCCCCGCTCGGCCGGTGCGAACACGTGACCGCAGGGACCCGGCGGGCGGCGCTTGATTCGTTCACGACATCAGCTCGAAAGGGCCGGCACAGGGCAGGTGGTGGCAGGGGCCTGAGCTGACCGCGGGCCGCCCGAGGAGTGCGGGAGGCCGTGTAGACCAACGGGGGCGTGCGAACCACCGGGCGCGTGCCGACCACCGGGGCCTGGAAGAGCAACCGGGCTTGGAAGAGCAACCGGGCCTGAAGAACCACCGGGCCTGAAGAACCACCGGGCCTGAAGGACCGTCGGGCGTGACGAAGCACCGGGCGCGAGGGAATGCCGGGCGGATGCCGGCCCTGCTCGGGAAACCCATTCGCGGAGGTCGAAGGGCGGGCCGAGGGGGTCGCAGCGCGGGAGACGGTGCTGGCGGGGGCGCGGCCCGTGATGTGGGATGGCGCACGCGCTCGTTGGCCGGCCCCCCGGGGGTGTGGCAGCATGGCCCCATGACCGCCGCTGTCGTCCGCCGCTTCGTGGCCCGTCGCCACGTCGACTACGGCCGCGTGCGCAGCGCGATCTGTCCGGCCTACTGACGACGCCCGACCCATCTGTCTCGGGCGCGTACTGCGCGCCGGCCGTTCCGACACCGTTGTCCTCGGCCCGTCCCACGGGTCGGCCGCCGCGCCCGCGTATCCCACCGAGGCACAGCAGACAACGGAGGACGCCGCGATGGCGGTCAGCAGCACCCCGGCTCGCCCGGAGACCCCGGCGGCGCCCGCCGCCAGGGCAGCCCGTCGTCCGCGCGGCGAGGGGCAGTGGGCGCTCGGCCACCGCGAGCCGCTCAACGCCAACGAGCGGATCAAGAAGGACGACGACCCGCTGAACGTCCGGGCCCGGATCGAGAACATCTACGCCCACCGCGGCTTCGCCGCCATCGACCCGCAGGACCTGCGTGGCCGGTTCCGCTGGTGGGGCCTCTACACCCAGCGCAAGGCCGGCATCGACGGCGGGCGCACCGCCGTGCTGGAGCCGCACGAGCTGGAGGACGAGTTCTTCATGCTCCGGGTGCGGGTCGACGGCGGCCAGCTCAACCTGGCCCAGCTCCGGGTGATCGCCGACATCTCCCGCGAGTTCGCCCGGGACACCGCCGACATCACCGACCGGCAGAACATCCAGTACCACTGGATCCGGGTCGAGGACATGCCGGAGATCTGGCGCCGGCTGGAGTCGGTCGGCCTGCAGACCACCGAGGCGTGCGGTGACTGCCCGCGCATCGTGCTCGGCAGCCCGGTCGCCGGGGTGGCCCGCGACGAGGTGCTCGACCCGACCCCGGCGATCGACGAGATCGTCCGCCGGTACGTCGGCGACAAGGCGTACTCGAACCTGCCGCGCAAGTTCAAGACGACGATCTCCTGGCTGGTCGACACCCCGTACGAGGCGAACGACGTCGCCTTCCTCGGGGTCGACCACCCGGAGCACGGCCCCGGCTTCGACGTCTGGGTCGGTGGCGGTCTCTCCACCAACCCGATGCTGGCCAAGCGGCTGGGCGTCTGGGTGCCGCTGAACGAGGTGCCGGACGTGTGGGCCGGCGTGGTCGGCATCTTCCGCGACTACGGGTACCGCCGGCTGCGCAACCGGGCTCGGCTGAAGTTCCTGGTCGCGGACTGGGGTGTGGAGAAGTTCCGTGAGGTGCTGGAGAAGGAGTACCTGGGCCGGACCCTGCTCGACGGCCCGGCCCCGGAGCTGCCCGACAAGCCGGTCGACCACATCGGCGTGCACCGCCAGCGCGACGGCCGCAACTACGTCGGGGCCGCCCCGGTGGTCGGGCGGGTCTCCGGCAGTCAGCTCGCCCAGCTGGCCGACGCGGTCGAGGCGCACGGCAGCGACCGGGTACGGCTCACCCCGTACCAGAAGCTGCTGGTGCTCGACGTGCCGCCGGAGCGGACGGAGTCCCTGGTCGACGCGCTGCGCGGGATCGGCCTGGAGGCTCGGCCGTCGGCCTGGCGGCGCGGCACCATGGCCTGCACCGGCATCGAGTTCTGCAAGCTGGCCATCGTCGAGACCAAGCGGCGCGGCGAGGAGTTGGTGGCCCGGCTGGAGGAGCGGCTGCGCGACTTCGACGCCGACATCTCCATCCACCTCAACGGCTGCCCGAACGCCTGCGCCCGCACCCAGGTCGCCGACATCGGCCTCAAGGGGCAGCTGGTGGTCGGCCCGGACGGCCGGCAGGTGGAGGGCTTCCAGGTGCACCTCGGCGGCGGGCTGGGCATGGCCCAGGGGCAGACCGCCGGCTTTGGGCGCAAGCTGCGCGGCCTGAAGACCACCGCCGAGGAGCTTCCCGAGTACGTGGAACGACTGGCCCGCCGCTACCTGGCCGGCCGGACCGAGGGCGAGACGTTCGCCAACTGGGTGATCAGGGTCGACGAGGAGGAGCTTCGATGAGTAGCGAAACCCGTTCCGCGCCGCTGTACTGCCCGTACTGCGGCGAGGAGGACCTGCGGCCGAACGAGGCCGGGCACGGCGCCTGGGAGTGCCACGCCTGCGCCCGCGTCTTCACGGTGAAGTTCGCCGGCCTGCTCGCCAAGGCGGTGGCCCGATGAGCCTGATGTCCGCCGCGAACCTGGGCCTGGTCGGCATTGGCGGCCCGACGCCGGCCGAACCGGCCGGGCGCGACCCCGAGGAGCTGCGCGTGCTGGCCGAGCGGGCCGGCCGGGAGCTGGAGGGTGCCCCGGCGCTGGAGATCGCCCGCTGGGCCGCCGAGACCTTCGGCGACCGGTTCTGCGTGACCAGCTCGATGGCCGACGGGGTGCTGGCCCACCTGGTCTCCCGGGTCGCTCCCGGCGTCGACGTGGTCTTCCTCGACACCGGGCTGCACTTCCCTGAGACGCTGAAGGTGCGCGACGAGGTGGCCCGCCGGCTGCCGGTCAACGTGCGCTCGATCCGCCCCCGGCTCACCGTGGGCCAGCAGGACGGCGAGTACGGCCCCCGGCTGTTCAACCGCTCGCCCGACGACTGCTGCCAGCTGCGCAAGGTGGAGCCGCTGGAGCGGGCCCTGGCCGGGTACGACGCCTGGGCCGCCGGGCTGCGCCGGGACGAGTCGCCCACCCGGGCGAACACGCCGGTGGTGACCTTCGACGCCCGGCGCGGCAAGGTGAAGGTCAACCCCATCGCGGCCTGGACCCAGGCCGACGTGGACTCCTACATCTCCCGCTACGACATCCCGGTCAACGAGCTGTTCAGCCGGGGCTACGGCTCGATCGGCTGCTGGCCGTGCACCCGGCGTACCAAGGCGGGGGAGGACCCACGGGCCGGCCGCTGGGCCATGTTCGAGAAGACCGAGTGCGGTCTGCACGTCTGACCGGGCCGGTTCCCGGCGCGGGGGAGACCGCGCCGGGAACCGGCGGACCGGCCGTGCCGGTCGACGACCATTCGGGGTCGGCGCGGGGGATCCGGCCCTGCCCGGCGCCGGGCGGCGACCGCCCGCCGGTGGTGCTGGTGGCGCACGGCAGCCGGGATCCCCGGGCGGCGGAGGCGACCCGGGCGCTGGCCCGGGCGGTCGAGGCGGTCCGGCCCGGCACGGCCGTCCTGCCGAGCTGGCTGGACCACACCGCACCGGACCCGACGGCGGTGCTGCGCGGGCTGGCCGTGGCGGGGCACACCCGGGCGGTGCTGGTGCCGCTGCTGCTCACCGCCGCCTACCACCGGCGGGTGGACATTCCGGCGGCGGTGGTGGCGGCCCGCGACACGGCGCCGGAGCTGGCGGTACGCGTCACCGACGTGCTCGGCCCCGCCGACGGCACGGTCGACGCCCGGTTGCTGGCCGGGCTGCGGCGGCGGTTGGCGGAGGCGGAGCCGGACGGCTTCGACGCCCTGGTGCTGGCGGCGGCGGGCACCCGGGACGCCCGGGCGCGTGGCTCGGTGGGTCGGGTCGCCGCGGCGCTCGCCGCCGAACTGCGGGTCCCCTGCACCGTCTCGTACGCCTCAGCGGCGCCGCCGACGACCGACGTGGCGGTGGCCCGGCTGCGCGCCGCCGGCGCCCGGCGGGTGGCCGTGGCGGCGTACTTCCTGGCGCCGGGGCTCTTCCACGACGGGGTGGTGGCGGCGGCCGGCCGGGCCGGCGCGGTGGCGGTCAGCGGGCCGCTGACCGATGCGCCCGAGCTGGCCGACCTGGTGTTGCGGCGGGTCGATGCGGTGCAGCGGTGGTGATCGGGTTCACCGGCCCGTCGATGATCGGACCGGGCGCCGTCCGGGTACCGGGGCAGCCGTGCGGCGCCCGGACAGCAGAACGCCCCGGCCGGTGGAACCCGGCCGGGGCGTACGGCTGTGTGATCGGTCAGGCGGAGTGAGCGCGCAGCACCCGGATGCCGCCGCGGCGCTTCACCGCGCGGCGCTCCTCTTCACTCATCCCGCCCCAGACGCCGGCGTCCTGACCGGACTCCAGCGCCCACTGCAGGCAGTGGTCGGTCACCGGGCAGCGCCGGCAGACGGCCTTGGCCTGCTCCACCTGCAGGAGGGCCGGACCGGACGTCCCGATCGGGAAGAACAGCTCCGGGTCCTCGTCGCGGCAGACGGCATCGTGGCGCCAGTCCATGGCGGCAACACTCCTCATTCTGGATGGGTGGCAGAAACGCTGGTGCTTTTCTTATATGCGTCCGCAGTGCCGGTCGTGACGGTTCGCGTCTGACTATTCGGCAGTGCGTGAGCAGGCTTGTGCAGTCCCTGGACCTGCTGGAACAGCTCAACCTGCCGAGCATATCCAGGCAATGTCCCGGTAACTCAAGTTCGCTTGTGAATACTTTCACGAACGCTGTCGATGTCAAGGGTGCCGCGAGGAAAAACTCCGCACGGTGAGCAAGCTCACGACCCTTTTGTCCGGATTTCAGGCGTCCCTGGTTACCCGGCGTACCACAGTCGAGGATCAATATAGTACAGTGCGCGTGACATTGCTGACATTTCCGGCACCAACCCCTCGTTGTGGCGGCCACCGCGTCGTGCGGTGTAACGACCGTCAACCTAGGGCGTTACCCGAGAGCTAGCAGATTACTCTCAGTGCGTCGGGAACGGATGTGAATCTGACTTTCTCCCGTTCGCCAAGGTAGTCGCCGTCGAGCTGGAACGCCTGCGGGCGAGCGCTGATCAGCGTGAACTCGGGCACGTCGTGCAGCCGGAGTACCTGCTTGCCGCGCGGATCGGGGTGTCGGGACAGGAACTGCGTCACTGTGCGTGTGGTGCTGGCCACCCGGAGCTGACGCAGCGCCATCACGTCGAGCCCCAGGTCGAACGAGGCCTCCGGATTCGGATTGATCTCCCGCTCGCCCAGGTACGTCCACGGGGCGCAGTTCTGGATTATCACCGTCGCCAGCTCGGCCTCGGCCGCCTCACCGGGGCGCTCCAGGATGATCGCCGGGTGCCGCCGGTCGGAGTCGAGGAAGTACTGGCTGAGCGTGGAGCGGAAGTAGAGCGCCGGGGTGGAGACGCGACCGCGTTTGCGGGCCTGTTCCACCCGGTGGATCACCGCCGCGTCCACTCCGAAGCCGGCGCAGAAGGTGAAGTAGCGGTCGTCGGCGCGGCCCAGCCCGATCGTGCGGGAGCGGCCCAGCCGCAGCCCTTCGAGGATCATGCTGGTGCCCTCCGGCCACTCCCGGGGCAGCCCCAGGGCGCGGGCGAAGACGTTGGTCGAACCGCCCGGCACGGTGGCCAGCGCGGGCAGTCGCTCGGCGGTCGTACCGCCGGGGCGGGTGGCCGGCGGCGCGGCCTTCATCAGGCCGTTCACCACCTCGTTCACCGTCCCGTCGCCACCCAGCGTGACGACGACGTCGACCCCTTCGGCGACCGCCTCCCGGGCGATGTCCATGGCGTGACCCCGTCGCCGGGTGTACCGCACCGACAGGTCTACTTCGCTGCGCAGGGCCCGGACCAGGACGTCCCGGCTGCGCTCGCTGGTGGTGGTGGCCTTCGGATTGACCACCAGGACGGCCCGCATGGGCGGCACTGTACCCCCATCCGTCACGGGTATCGTGGCGCGCGTGACCATCGACTCCGGCCCGGTGCCCGACACCCTGCGCTGGGCGGTACGGCTGCTGCGCGCCGAGGCGGTCGCGCTGGCGCTGCTGGCCGCCTGGCTGATCTGGGCCGACCTGACCGCCACCAAGACCGATCTGGTGTCGGCACTCTTCGTGACCGGGTTCGCGTTCGCCGGCGCCGCCGCCCTCTGGGCTCTCGGCGCGGCGCTGGCCCGTCGCCGGGCCGGTGCCCGGGCGCCGGCGATGGTGCTCCAGCTGATGCTGCTGCCGGTCGGCTGGTTCATGATCTCCGGCGGCCTGGGGTGGCTCGGCGTACCGCTGATGGTCCTCGGCGTCGGCGTCTGCGCGCTCCTGGTCAGCCCGCCCACGACGCGCGCCCTGGGCTTCCGGTGACCGCTGCGGGCCGCCCGGCGGGTGGCCGGCGCCGCGCCGCGGCTCAGTAGCCGGAGGAGCGGCGGGTCAGCAGCGAGATGGTGGCCCGGCCGTCGGCCGCGTCCGCGAAGGCGGCGGTGGTCAGCGCGGTGAGCACCTTCCAGGCGAACGAGGACTCCGACGGCAGCGTGGCGCCGAGCACGGTCGGCACGGTCACCTCGACGGTGAGCGCGTCCTCGGTGACCGAGAAGCGGCACTCCAGTTCGGCGTCGCGGGTGGCGATGGCGAGCAGCATGGCGCAGGCCTCGTCGACGGCGATGCGCAGGTCCTCGATCTCGTCGAGGGCGAACTGGAGGCGGGCCGCGAGCCCCGCCGTGGCGGTGCGCAGCACGCCGAGGTAGCCGCCGTCGGCGGGCACCGTGAGGTGCACGACGTCGTCGTCGGTCGTCGGCTGGCCGGTCAGTTGAGTCACGCCTCATCCCCCCGGTCGGGGACTCTACCCCCTCAGGCGTCCGGCCGGGCGGGGGCCGAGGTCGACTGGGCGGCGAGCCCGTGCAGCGCCTGCCCGCTGAGCCGGTACGGCACCCACTCGTCGAGTTGCACCGCGCCGATGGAGGCGTAGAAGCGGGCCGCCGGGTTCCAGTTGATCATCCACCACTCCAGCCGCTCGTAGCCCCGCTCCACGCAGATCGCGGCGAGCGCGGCGAGCAGCAGCCGGCCGGCGCCGGTGCCCCGGTGCTCGGGGCGGACGTACAGGTCCTCCAGGTAGACGCCGTGCACGCCGGCCCAGGTGGAGAAGTTGAGGAACCAGAGCGCGAACCCGACCGGCTCGTCCCGGTCGTCCACCGCGACGTGCCCGAACAACGTCGGCGCGGGGCTACGACTACTCCAGCTCGGCGCGTCTGACGCCGCGCCGCGACCTGGAGCAGTCGCGAACAGGGCGGCGGTGAGCTGTTCCTCGGTCAGCCGACACTGGTCGGCGGCGCGCTCGTAGTCGGCGAGTTCGTGCACCATCGCGACGACGGCCGGCACGTCCGTGGGACGCGCCGGCCGGATCGTCGGTGCCGGGGAGGCCAGGGTCACGCCTTCTTGGTCTCCCAGAAGATCTTCGAGATCTCGTCGATCTTCTGCAGCAGCTCGTCGGCCTTGCTCGGGTCGGTCGCGCCCTTGGCGCCGGCCGCGCCGGCCATCTTGGTGGCCTCGTTGAAGAGCTGGTGCAGGTGCGGGTACTTCTCGAAGTGGGCCGGCTTGAAGTAGTCGGTCCACAGCACCCAGAGGTGGTGCTTGACCAGCTCGGCCCGCTGCTCCTTGATGATGATGGCCCGGGTGCGGAACTCCGGGTCGGTGTTCGCCTGGTACTTCTCGCAGATCATTTTGACCGACTCGGCCTCGATCCGGGCCTGCGCCGGGTCGTAGACGCCGCACGGCAGGTCGCAGTGGGCGCTGGCGGTCAGACGGGGCGTAAGGATGCGGGGAAGTCGCATCTGGGTCCTCCACGGGATGTTTGCGATGATCCAAGCCGACATTACTCCTGGGGGCGTCCCCGGCAGGGGTGGAGGGGAAACCTGGTGACAGTCGAGGGTGCCGACCCGGCGGCGCGGCTGCGCCGGTGGCTCACGGCCGTCGGCGTGACCGGTCCGTCCATGGCGCCGACGCTGCGGCACGGGGACGCCGTACTGGTCCGTCGGGGCGGCCGGTCGGTCCGGCCGGGCGACGTCGTGGTCGCGGTCTTCCGGACCCGGCCCGACCTGCTGGTGGTCAAGCGCGCGGTCCGCCGGCAGGACGGCGGCTGGTGGGTACGCGGCGACAACGAACTCGTCACCGACGACTCCCGGGCGTACGGGGTGGCCGACGTGCTCGGGCGGGTGGTGTGCCGCTACTGGCCCCGCCCCGGTCGGCTGCCACGCGACCTGTTATGACCCTGCTCACATCGGCGCACCCCTGGCGTGACTATGCTCGGAAAGTGCCCGGGTGACCCCCCGCACCGCGTGCCGCCACCAGGCGCCTCACCTCGCGCCCGCGCCGGCCGCTCCGTCTGCTCGACAGATCCTGGAGTCACCATGTCTGCGTCCACCGTGGATCCCGCTGATCCCGTCTTCCGGTTGCACGTCGGCGGCAAGATGGCCGTCACCTCGACGGTCCCGCTGACCAGCCGGGAGGACCTCTCCCTCGCCTACACCCCGGGCGTCGCCCGGGTCTGCGAGGCGATCGCCGCCGACCCGGCCCTGGCCGACGACTACACGTGGGTGTCGCACACCGTCGCGGTCGTCACCGACGGCTCGGCCGTACTCGGCCTCGGCAACATCGGCCCGCGCGCCGCGCTGCCGGTGATGGAGGGCAAGGCGGTGCTGTTCAAGCAGTTCGCCGGCGTGGACGCGGTACCGATCTGTCTGGACACCCAGGACGTGGACGAGATCGTGGCGACGGTGACGGCGCTCGCCCCCTCCTTCGGCGGGATCAACCTGGAGGACATCAGCGCCCCCCGCTGCTTCGAGGTGGAGCGCCGGCTGGACGAGGCGCTGGCCATCCCGGTCTTCCACGACGACCAGCACGGCACCGCGATCGTCGTGCTGGCCGCGCTGCGCAACGCGGCGGCGCTGCTCAACCGCAAGCTCGGCGACCTGCGGGTGGCGGTCAGCGGCGCCGGCGCGGCCGGGGTGGCGGTGACGAAGATGCTGGTCGCCGGCGGCGTGAACCCCGACCAGGTGGTGGTCTGCGACTCCAAGGGCATCATCGGCCGGCACCGCGAGGGGCTGACCGGCACCAAGGCCGAGCTGGCGGAGTCCACCAACGCCGAGGGCCGCCAGGGTGACATCACCGAGGCACTGCGCGGCGCGGACGTGCTGGTCGGCGTCTCCGGCGGGCAGATCCCCGAGGCGGCGATCGCCGGCATGGCGCCCGGCGGCATCGTCTTCGCGCTGGCCAACCCCACCCCCGAGGTGCACCCCGAGGTGGCCGCCCGGCACGTCGCGGTGGTGGCGACCGGCCGCAGCGACTACCCCAACCAGATCAACAACGTACTGGCGTTCCCCGGCGTGTTCCGGGGTGCGCTGGACGCCCGGGCCACCCGGATCACCGACGGGATGAAGGTGGCCGCGGCGGATGCGATCGCCGGGGTGGTGGCCGAGTCGCTCACCGCCGACGCGATCGTGCCCTCCCCGCTCGACCCCCGGGTGGCTCCCGCGGTGGCGGCGGCGGTCGCCGAGGCGGCCCGCCGCGACGGCGTCACCCGCGCCTGACCGCGCTCCGCCCACCGGGACACGCAGTTTCCGAGAAAGAGTGGCCTCCTGACGCCGGGAGGCCACTCTTTCTCGGAATGTGCGGGGGTGGTGACCGGAGGGCCGGGGGGGGCGGGGTTGTGGGGCAGGTCCTGTGTCGGCGGCGGTTCTCCTTGTTACGGTGCCGACCATGCGTGCCGCCTATGCCTCGAGCTTCGACACCGACAATCCGCTCGCCGCGTTGACCATCGGCGAGCGTCCCGAGCCGACCCACCCGGAGGAAGACTGGGTGACCGTGCAGGTGCGGGCCAGCTCGCTCAACCACCACGACCTGTGGTCCCTGCGCGGGGTGGGCCTGGCCCCCGACCAGCTGCCGATGATCCTGGGCTGCGACGCGGTCGGCACCGACCCGGACGGCAACGAGGTGGTCATCTACCCGGTGGTGCCCACCCCCGGCGACCCGCGTGGCGTCTCCATCCTCTCCGAGCACTTCGCCGGCACCCTCGCCGAGCGGGTGGCTGTACCCCGGGTGAACCTGATCCCGCTGCCGACGGGGCTGTCGGCGACCGACGCGGCCTGCCTGCCGACGGCCTGGCTGACCGCGTGGCGGATGCTGACCACCAAGGGCCGGATCGACGACGCCGAGTCGGTGCTGGTCCAGGGCGCGGGCGGCGGTGTGGCCACCGCGGCCGTCGCGCTCGCCGTGGGGCACGGCAAGCGGGTGTACGCGACCAGCCGGGACGCCGGCAAGCGGGAGCGGATCGCCGCCCTCGGGGCGACCGCGCTGGAACCCGGCGCGCGCCTGCCCGAGCGGGTCGACGTGGTGATCGAGACGGTCGGCGCGGCCACCTTCGACCACTCGCTGAAGTCCGCCGCCCCGCTGGCCCGGATCGTGGTCTCCGGGGCGACCGCCGGGCACGAGCCGAAGATCAACCTGCGGCGGGTCTTCGCCATGCAGTTGGAGATCCTCGGCACCTCCATGGGCACCCCGGACGAGCTGACCGACCTGCTGGCCTTCTGCGCCGAGCACGAGGTGCGCCCGGTGGTGGACAGCGTGGTGCCGTTCAGCAAGGTCGAGGACGCCTTCGCCCGCCTGCACTCCGGCGACGTCTTCGGCAAGGTCGTCATCGACCACACCGCCTGACCCCCCCAGATCCCGGCACTTTCCGAGAAAGAGTGGCCATTCCGCGTCGGATGGCCACTCTTTCTCGGTAAGTGCGCCGGCCGGCCGCGGGGGTCAGAGGTGGTCGTCGAGGGTCGCCAGGTTGCCGCGGGCGGCGTCGGCGGGGAGGCGGTCCCGGGCCGCCGCGTCGCCGTAGAGGGTCCAGCGGAGGAACTCCAGCGTGGTGTCGGAGACCACCCGCAGCGCCGCGCCGTCGCTGAGCAGGGCCCGGCCGTGGTCGCCCTTCGGCAGGCTCAGCATCGCCTTCGGCCAGGGGACCGCGTCGTACACCGCCTTGCCGGCGGCGTAGTCGACCACCTCGTCGGCCTCGCCGTGCACGAAGAGCTGCGGCGCGGCGGCCCCGGCGAAGGCGGTGCCGACCCCGAGCGCGGTCCCGGCGAAGACCACCCCGGCGTCGAGGCGCTCGTCCCGGCCGGCGGTGAAGAGGCCGATGGTGGTCACCCCGCCGGCCGAGTGCCCGGCCGCGGCCACCCGGTCCGCGGCCAGCCGGCCGCGCAGCGGGTCGCCGGCCTTCGCGTCCAGCGCGAGCACCTTGTCCAGCGCGTACGAGACGTCGGCGGGCTGGTTGAGCACGTCGAGCACGTTGCCGCCGGCGCCCCGGCTGGTGTGCGGGAAGGTCGGCGCGGCCACCACGAACCCGGCCGCCGCCCACCGGGTGAGCAGCTCCGCGTAGTCGTCCGGCCGGCCGTTCAGGCCGTGGCTGAACATCACCACCGGGAACCGCCCGTCCGCCACGTCCGCCCCCCGCTCCGGCCCGCCACCGGTTGCGCCCCGGGCCGGGTACCAGAGGGTCACCGGCAGCGGGCGGTCACCGTCCCGGTTCAGCTTCACCTGGCGTACGCCGACGGCGAAGGTCTGCGCTGGCGCGGTGCCGGCGGGGACCCGCGGCGCCGGGGTGGTGGCCTTCGGCGGCTCCGGCGGGGCGGCCGGCCGGGCGGTCGGGGCGGGAGCCGCCGAGCAGCCGGCGAGGCCGACGGAGAGCAGGGCGGTGGCGAGCAGGACCGGGGTGGGGCGACGGGACATGAATCCGATTGTGCCCCGGTCACCGGGGTGTCCGGCCACTGTTGGACGCAGTGTGACCTGCGGCGGACCGTCGGTGGCCGGGCCGCCGCTCAGGGACGCAGGCGGTCGTCGAGGGCGGTGACACCGGGCCGGAGGCCGTCGGCCGGCAGGCGTCGGGCGGCCTCCCGGTCGTCGTAGAGCGTCCAGCGGAGGAAGTCCGTGGTGGTGGCGAGCACCTGGTCGAAGCCGGGGCGGCCCGGGGTCAGGTACTCGCCGTGCCCCTGCCCGAGCACGCTCAGGAAGGCCGCCGGCGGGCCGGCCCGGTCGTACGCGGCCCGACCGACGGCCAGCGGCACCACCGGGTCGGCGGTGCCGTGCACGAAGAGCAGGGGAGCGGCGGGCCCGGCGAAGCTGCCGGCCAGCCCGCCGCCGGCGATCACGATGCCGGAGCGGAGCCCGGCCGAGTGCCCCGAGGTGAACATGCCGGCGGTGGTGAAGCCGCCCGCCGAGTGGCCGGCGGCGGCGACCCGGCCGACGTCCAGGTGCCCGGCGAGCGGGTCCTTCCGGCCCGCGTCGAGCCGGGCCAGGTGCCGCACCAGCCGCCAGCCGTCCGCCGGCTGGTTCCTGACGTCGGACCGGGTGAACGTCCGGGCCCGCAGGTTGGTGTGCGGGTACGTCGGCGCGGCCACCACGAACCCCGCCGCCGCCCAGCGGGCGGTGAGCCCGGCGTGCAGCTCGGGCAGGCTCCACAGGCCGTGGCTGTAGATCACCACCGGGAACCGCCCCGGGGCGACCCGCCCGCCCTCGGTCGGGTACCAGAGCGTCACCGGCAGCGGCCGGGACCCGGTCGGGTCGATGGTGAGGGTCCGTACCGCGACCGGGTGGAGCCGGTCCGGGGCGTGCCCGGCCGGCGGCGGCCCGCCGACCGCGGCGGTGGCCGGTGCGCAGCCCGCCAGCAGCGCCGTGATCAACGCGACGACCGGCCGCGGCACCCCCATCCCTGCACGGTAGGGGGCCGGCGCCCCACCCCGGCCCCACCGTCCGGACCGGATGCCGCCCGCCGCCCGGCCGGTTCCCGTCCACCGCTCGGATCGCAAGCGTCACCCTGGGCTCGGCGGGACCGTGCGGGGTGCGCGGTTTCGCTAGGGTCTCCGGCATGTCTGACGAGTACGTTGACCCCAGCGGCAACACCGAGCAGTTCCGCGCCTTCGCCCACTCGGAGCCCGCCGCGCCCGCCGAGGTGGCGTCCCGCCTGCCACTGATCGCCGGCGCGGCCGCGGTCGCGGTGCTGCTGGTGGCCGTCGCCGGCTGGCTGGCCCTGGGCTGAGCCGCCGCCGACCCGGTTCCGCTCAGCCGGCGGTCGCGGCCACCACGCGGGTCTCCCGGGCGATCTCCCGCTCCTCGTCGGTGCCGATCACGCAGACGCTGACCTCGGCGCCGTCGGGCGAGATCACCCGGTCGCCGGCGCCGGCGTTGCGCGCCGGGTCCACGGCGATGCCCAGCCGGTCCAGCCCGGCCAGCGCCGCGGCCCGGACCTCCGCGGCGTGCTCACCCACGCCGGCGGTGAAGGTGACCGCGTCGACCCGGCCGAGCAGGGCGTAGTACGCCCCGACGTACCCGGTGATCCGGCGGCAGTAGACGTCGAAGGCCAGCGCGGCGGCCGGGTCCCCGGCGGCCCGCCGTCGGAGCACTTCGCGCATGTCGTTCGCGCCGGTCAGGCCGAGCAGCCCGCTGCGGTGGTTGAGCAGGTCGTCGATCTCGTCCACCCCCAGCCCGCCCTCCCGACGCAGGTGGAAGATGACCGTCGGGTCCAGGTCACCACTGCGGGTGCCCATCACCAGGCCCTCCAGCGGGGACATGCCCATCGAGGTGGCCACGCTGTGCCCGCCGGAGACCGCGCAGGCGCTGGCGCCGTTGCCCAGGTGCAGGGTGATCGTGTGCAGGCCCTCGTACGGCCGGCCGAGCAGCTCCGCCGTGCGCCGTGAGACGTACGCGTGCGAGGTGCCGTGGAAGCCGTACCGGCGGACCCCGTAGCGCTCGGCGACGTCCCGGTCGATGGCGTAGGTGGCGGCGGCCTCGGGCAGCGCATGGTGGAAGGCGGTGTCGAAGACGGCGACCTGCGGCACGTCGGGCAGCGCCTCCCGGGCCACCTCGATGCCGGCCAGGTTTGCCGGGTTGTGCAGCGGCGCGAGCGGCACCAGCTCCCGGATCGCGGTGAGGACCGCGTCGTCGATCAGCACCGGTTCGCTGAACCGCCGGCCGCCGTGCACCACCCGGTGCCCGACCGCGCCCAGCCCCTCCACGTCGAGCCGGTCCAGGATCTGCCGGACGGCGGTGACGTGGTCTGCCGGCCCGCCCCCCGGCTCGCCGACCCGCTCCACGGTGCCGGAGTCGCGGACCGTCTCACCGTCGTAGAGCCGGTACTTCACCGACGAGGAACCGCAGTTGAGGACGAGTACCCGGTCGGTCATGACGCCTCCGCGGCGGCCTGGATGGCGGTGATCGCCACCGTGTTGACGATGTCGGCGACCGTCGCGCCCCGGGACAGGTCGTTGACCGGCCGGCGCAGGCCCTGCATCACCGGGCCGACCGCGACCGCGCCCGCCGAGCGCTGCACCGCCTTGTACGTGTTGTTGCCGGTGTTCAGGTCCGGGAAGATGAAGACCGTCGCGCTGCCGGCCACCGTGCTCTGCGGCAGCTTCGTCGCCGCGACCTGCGGATCGATCGCCGCGTCGTACTGGATCGGGCCCTCCACCAGCAGCTCCGGGCGGCGCTCGCGGACCAGCTTGGTGGCCGCCGCGACCTTCTCCACGTCCGCCCCGGCCCCCGAGTCACCGGTGGAGTACGACAGCATCGCCACCCGGGGCTCGATGCCGAACCGGGCGGCGGTGTCGGCCGAGGACATGGCGATGTCGGCGAGCTGAGCGGCGTCCGGGTCGGGGTTGACCGCGCAGTCGCCGTAGACCAGCACCCGGTCGGCGAGCAGCATGAAGAAGACGCTGGAGGCCACCGAGACCCCGGGCACCGTCCGGATGATCTCGAACGCCGGGCGGATGGTCGCCGCCGTGGTGTGGGTGGCCCCGGAGACCATGCCGTCGGCGTGCCCGGTGGCCACCATCATGGTGCCGAAGTAGTTGGGCCGGGCCACGATGTCGTGCGCCAGTTCGACCGTGACGCCGCGGTGGGCGCGCAGCCGCGCGTACTCGACGGCGAACTCGTCGCGCCACGCGCTGGTGACCGGATCGACGACGTCGGCGCCGGTGACGTCGATGCCCAGCTCCCGGGTGCGGCGGGTGACGTCGTCCGGGCGGCCGAGCAGGGTCAGGTCGGCCACGCCCCGCCGGAGCAGCACCTCCGCCGCCCGCAGGATGCGCTCCTCGGCCCCCTCGGGCAGCACCAGCCGGCGGCGGGTGGCCCGGGCCCGGTCGATCAGGTCGTACTCGAACATCAGCGGGGTGACCCGCTCGGACCGGCTGACCCGCAGCCGGCGGGCCAGGTCGACGGTGTCCACGTTGCCCTCGAACGCGCCGAGCGCCGCCTCCACCTTGCGCGGGTTGGCCGGGCTCGGGCGCCCCTCGATCCGGCTGGACGCGGCCACCGTGTCGTAGCTGTCGCTGCGTACCGAGAGCACCGCCAGCCCGGTGTTGAGCCCCTCGACCAGCCGCATCGCCCGGGGGTCGGGCTGCTCGCCCAGCGTGAGCACCAGCCCGGCCACCGAGACCTGCCCGGCGACGTGCGCGGCGCTGGCCGCGACCAGCAGGTCCGCCCGGTCGCCCGGGGTGATCACCAGCGCCCCCTCGGTGAGGTGGTCGAGCAGGGTGGGCACGTGCGCGGCGCCGACCACGTAGTCGAGCACGTCGCGGTCGAGCGCGGCGTCGTCCCCGGCGAGCAGGGTGGCGCCGAGCGCCGCCGCCACCTCGGCCACCGTCGGCGCCGACACGGTCGGCACCTCCGGGATGGCGTACGCGGGGACGGGCAGCTCCGGCAGGGTCATCGGCCCGGGCACCCGGTTGGCGATCACCGCCAGCACCGTCGCGCCCAGGTCCTCCAGATCGTGGTACGCCCCACGCGCCGCCGCCGCGATCGCCTCCGGCTCCTGCCCGAAGCCGTCGATCACCGGCACCACCACGCTGCCGAACTCGGTGGCCAGCCGGGCGTTGAAGGCCAGCTCGCGGGGGCCTGCGCCGTCGCCGCCGTCGGCGAAGTCGCTGCCCACCACGACCACGGCCGGGCGGCGCTGCTCGACGCTGCGATAGCGCTCGACGATCCGGGAGATCAGTTCCTCCCGGCGGCCGTCGGCGACCAGCGCGCTCGCCTCGGCGTAGGTGGCGCCGGTCAGCTCATGCTGCGGCAGGTCCACCCGGTAGCGGTCGATCAGCAGGGCGAGGATCGGGTCGGCGCCGGTGTCGGCGACCAGCGGCCGGAACGCGCCGATCCGCTCGACCTGTCGGGAGAGGAGTTCCGCGAGGCCGAGGGCGATGGTCGACTTCCCCCCGCCGGACCCCACGCTGGTCAGGTAGACGCTGCGGGCCACGACCCCACCCTAGGAGATCACGCGCTCCCGCGCCCGGGACCTCCGTCCCACCCACCCGGGCCGGACGGGATGGTCCCGGGGTTACTCGTCGTCCTCGTCGTCGAGGCGGGCCAGGTAGGTGGCGAAGCGTTCGATCGGGGTCTCGAACTCGGGGTTCAGGTCGACGAAGTCGCGCAGGCGCTCGGCGAGCCATTCGATGCTGACCTGCTCGTCGGCCCGGCGCTCGACGAGTTCCTCGATGCCACGGTCGGTGAAGTACATCCGTACGTCCTTGTCGGGAGGGTGCCGACGGAACCGGGGCAGGGCCGTCGGCGGACGGCGCTGCCCCGGGTCTCGGCGGTGCGGTCAGGTCACGGGCGGGGGAGGGCCGCCTCGATCAGCGCGGTCTGCTCGACCTCGTGCATCTTGGCCGAGCCGACCGCCGGGGCCGCCGCGGCCGGGCGGGAGATCCGCCGCAGCCGGACGTCGGCCAGGTGCTCCAGCAGGTTGAGCGCGACGAACGACCAGGCGCCCTGGTTGGCCGGCTCCTCCTGCACCCAGGCGAAGTCCTCGGCGTTCGGGTACTGCGCCAGCGCGGCCCGGATCTCCTCGATCGGCAGCGGGTAGAGCTGCTCCATCCGGAGGATCACGGTGTCGGTGACGCCGCGCTCGGCCCGGGCCTGGAACAGGTCGTAGTAGACCTTGCCCGAGCAGAGCAGCACCCGCTTCACCTGCTCCGGCGCCGGGGCGGCGGTGTCGGCCAGCACCGGCTGGAAGGTGCCGGTGGTGAAGTCCTCCACCGAGGAGACGCAGAGCTTGTGCCGCAGCAGCGACTTCGGCGTGAACACCACCAGCGGCTTGCGCTTCGGCGACAGGGCCTGGCGACGCAGCAGGTGGAAGTAGTTCGCCGGGGTGGTCGGGATGGACACCCGCATGTTGTCCTCCGCGCAGAGCTGGAGGAACCGCTCCGGGCGACCCGACGTGTGGTCCGGGCCCTGGCCCTCGTGGCCGTGCGGCAGCAGCAGGGTGACCGCGGAGCGCTGGCCCCACTTCACCTCGCCGGAGGAGATGAACTCGTCGATCACCGACTGGGCGCCGTTGACGAAGTCACCGAACTGGGCCTCCCAGCACACCAGCGCGTTGACGTTCTCCACCGAGTAGCCGTACTCGAAGCCCATCGCGGCGTACTCGGACAGCAGCGAGTCGTGCACGAAGAACCGGGACCGCTCGCCGTCGCCGGTGAGCGACTTCAGCGGCAGGTGGTCGTCGCCGGTCTTGGCGTCCACGATCGAGGCGTGCCGCTGGACGAAGGTGCCGCGGCGGGAGTCCTGCCCGGCGAGCCGGACGGTGACCCCGTCGTGCAGCAGCGCGCCGAACGCGATGATCTCGCCGTAGCCCCAGTCGATGTTGCCCTCGACGGACATCTTGGCCCGCCGGTCGAGCAGCTGCTGGATCCGCTTGTGCGGGGTGAAGCCCTCGGGGAGGTTGACGTGCGCCTCGCCGATCGCCTTGACCACGGCGGCGTCGGTGGCGGTCTCCACCTGCGGCTCCGGCTCCTCCTCGGGGCGCGGCCGGCTGAGCTTGCGCGGGGTGGTCGCGGCGTCGCGGGTGGCCTTGAAGACCCGCTCCAGCTGCCCCTGGTAGTCGCGCAGCAGCTCCTCCGCGTCCTCCACGGTGATGTCACCCCGCCCGATCAGCTCCTCGGTGTAGAGCTTGCGGACCGAGCGCTTCGAGTCGATGATCTTGTACATCTCCGGGTTGGACATCGAGGGGTCGTCGCCCTCGTTGTGCCCGCGCCGGCGGTAGCAGACCATGTCGATCACGACGTCCTTGTTGAACGCCTGCCGGTACTCGAAGGCCAGCCGGGCGACCCGGACCACGGCCTCGGGGTCGTCGCCGTTGACGTGGAAGATCGGCGCCTGGATCATCCGGGCCACGTCGGTGCTGTAGAGGCTGGAGCGGCTGTACTCCGGGGCGGTGGTGAAGCCGACCTGGTTGTTGACCACCACGTGCACGGTGCCGCCGGTGCGGTAGCCGCGCAGCTGGGAGAGGTTGAGCGTCTCGGCGACCACGCCCTGGCCGGCGAAGGCGGCGTCACCGTGCACCGCCAGCGGCAGCACGGTGTAGCCCTCCAGCTTGAGGTCGATCCGGTCCTGCTTGGCCCGGACGATGCCCTCCAGCACCGGGTCCACGGCCTCCAGGTGCGACGGGTTCGCCACCAGCGACACCTTGACCGCGTGGTCGCCGTCCGGGGTGGTGAACTTGCCGTTCTGGCCCAGGTGGTACTTCACGTCGCCGGAGCCCTGGGTGGAGCGCGGGTCCAGGTGGCCCTCGAACTCCGAGAAGATCTTCTCGTACGGCTTGCCGACGATGTTGGCCAGTACGTTCAGCCGGCCCCGGTGGGCCATGCCGATGACGACCTCGTCCAGCCCGCCCTCGGCGGAGGCCTCCAGCACCTCGCCGAGCAGCGGGATCAGCGACTCGCCGCCCTCCAGCGAGAAGCGCTTCTGCCCGACGTACTTGGTCTGCAGGAAGGTCTCGAAGGCCTCGGCGGCGTTGAGCCGGTTGAGCACGTGCTTCTGCTCGTCGGCCGGCGGCTTCTCGTACTTGCGCTCGATCCGCTCCTGGATCCAGCGGCGCTCCTCCGGGTCCTGGATGTGCATGTACTCGATGCCGACCCGGCGGCAGTACGAGTCCCGCAGCACGCCGAGGATCTCCCGCAGCTTCATCCGCTGCCGGCCGGCGAAGCCGTTGACCGGGAAGACCCGGTCCAGGTCCCACAGGGTCAGCCCGTGCTGGAGGACGTCCAGGTCCGGGTGCTTCCGGATCTTGAACTCCAGCGGGTCGGTGTCGGCCATCAGGTGGCCGCGCACCCGGTACGCGTGGATCAGCTCGTGCACCCGCGCGGTCTTGTTGATCTGGCCCTCGGAGTCGACCGCGACGTCCCGCATCCAGCGCACCGGCTCGTACGGGATGCGCAGCGAGGTGAAGATCTGGTCGTAGAAGCCCCGCTCGCCGAGCAGCAGCTCGTGCATCACCTTGAGGAACTCGCCGGACTGCGCGCCCTGGATGATCCGGTGGTCGTACGTGCTGGTCAGCGTGATGATCTTGCTGACCGCCAGCTCGGCCAGGGTGGTCTCGCTCATGCCCTGGTACGGCGCCGGGTACTCCATCGCGCCGACGCCGATGATGGCGCTCTGCCCCTGCATCAGGCGGGGGATCGAGTGCACCGTGCCGATGCCGCCCGGGTTGGTCAGCGAGATGGTGGTGCCGGCGTAGTCCTCCATGGTCAGCTCGTTGCGCCGGGCGCGCCGGACCACGTCCTCGTACGCCTGCCAGAACTGCCGGAAGTCCATCTGCTCGCAGGCCTTGATGGACGGCACCACCAGGTTGCGGGAGCCGTCCGGCTTGGCCAGGTCGATGGCGATGCCCAGGTTGACGTGCTCCGGGCGGACCATCGCCGGCTTGCCGTCGACCTGGGCGAAGGAGTTGTTCATCTCGGGGTGCTCGACCAGCGCCCGGACCAGCGCGTACCCGATCAGGTGGGTGAAGCTGACCTTGCCACCGCGCCCGCGGGCGAGGTGGTTGTTGATCACGATGCGGTTGTCGACCAGCAGCTTGGCCGGGACGGCGCGCACGCTGGTCGCGGTCGGCACCGCCAGCGAGGCGTCCATGTTCTGCACGATCTTGGCGGCCACGCCGCGCAGCGGGGTGGTGCCCGCACCGCTCACCGCCGGCGCCTTGGCGGCCGGCTTGGCCGGGGCGGCCTTGGCCGGCGCCGGCTTGGCGGGGGCCTTGGCGGCGGGGGCCGGCTTGGCGGGGGCGGCCGGCTGCGCCACGGTCACGGCGGCCTCCGGCTGGCCGGCCGGCTCGGCGGGGGCGGCCTTGGCCGGGGCCTTCTCCTCGGCGGGGCGCGGCGTGGCGGCGCCCGGGGCCGGCCGGTAGTCGGCGAAGAAGTCGTGCCAGGCCGAGTCGACGCTCGACGGGTCGGCGAGGTAGCGCTGGTACATCTCCTCGACGATCCACTCGTTCGGGCCGAAACCCGCCAGTGGGTTCTCCTGCGAAGTCTGCTGGGTCGACACGGCCGGTAATCGCCTCTTTCACGCGGGTTCGTATGTCACGCGGTCGGCACCCGTGCCCGGTTACCGGCGCACGGGAGACGGCTCCCAGGCTACGCCGTAGGAATGCCGCAGGCATTTCCGCCTCCGACGGGTGGCCCGTTTCACAGAAGATGCCAGAAGTTCGCCAAACGCTGCGTGTCGCGTCGACTCCTGATAGACGCGACGGCCCCGGTCGGTGACGTCACCGCCACCGACCGGGGCCGTCGCCCGGGTCCGGCTCAGGCGATGTCGCGGCGCCGCATGATGAGGCTGCCGGCCGCCGAGGTCACCACGGCGTACGCGATCAGGACCACCGCGCCCACCCACTGCGGCGGGCTGCCCGGCAGTTCGGTGCCGCTGATCATCAGCGAGGACGCGGTGGACGGCACGATCACCGCCAGCTTGCCGATCCAGTCCTGCTCCAGCCACTGCTGGAGCAGGAAGAAGATCAGGTTCGCCGCCGTCGTGCCGACCAGGTAGAGCACCACGGCGGTGATGGTCGCCCCGATCTGGCTGCGGATCAGCACGCCGAAGCCGACGCCGAAGACGCCCCAGAGCACGTACGCCAGCAGGTTGAGCAGGATCGCGCGGGTGATGTCCCAGTCGCCCAGGTGCGCGTCCCACCCCTTGGCGGCGAAGAAGATCAGCGTCGCCGGCACGGTCAGCACGGTGGTGACCAGCCAGAAGAGCGCGCCGATCAGCGCCGCCGCGACCAGCTTGGCGGTGACCACCACCGTCCGGTGCGGGGTGGTGAGGAAGGTGGTCGTCGCGGTCTGGTGGTAGAACTCGTTCGTCACCACGATGATGCCGAGCAGCAGCACGAAGAGCAGCCCGAAGTACTGCCCCGAGGTGAACAGGTTCGCCGCCTGGTAGACCTCGTCGGCCGAGGCCAGGACCTGCTCGGCCTGCTCTCGCGGCAGGCCCTCCACGTCCTGCGGGCCGCTGAGGCTGAGGTTCGCGTTGACCGCGTTGACCAGGAACGCCAGGGCCAGGGTGACCAGCGCGCCGAGGCCGAACAGCCACCACGTGTTGGTCGTACGGATCTTGAGCAGTTCGGCTCGGACCAGGTTCATCGGATGCCCGCCTTCCCGGCCGTCAGCTCCAGGAAGACCCGTTCCAGGTCGGGTCGTTCCGTGGTGAGTTCGTGCAGTTCCACCCCGGCGGCCAGGGCGACCCGGCCGACGGTCGGGGCGTCCGCCCCGTCCACCAGCAGGACGCCGTGCTCGTCGGGGGTGACGGTGGCCGACTGCGCCTTCAGCGCGGCGACGAGCTCGTCGGCCTGCGGGGTGCGTACCCGCACCCGCACGCCCTGGGCCATCGAGCCGATCACCTGCTCGACCGGCCCCTGCCGGATCAGCTGGCCGGCGGCGATGATCACCACGTCGTCGGCGAGCAGCTGCATCTCGGAGAGCAGGTGGCTGGAGACCAGCACCGTGCGGCCCTCCTGGGCCAGGCTCTTGAGGAACCCGCGCATCCACCGGATGCCCTCCGGGTCCAGCCCGTTGGCCGGCTCGTCCAGGATCAGCACCCGCGGGTCACCGAGCATCGCGGCGGCGATGCCGAGCCGCTGCTTCATGCCCAGCGAGTAGCCCTTGAACTTGCGCCGGGCGGCCGGGGTCAACCCGACCAGGGCCAGCGCCTCGTCGGCGCGCTGCCGGGGCAGCCCGGCCGCGGCGCAGATCACCCGCAGGTGGTTGAGGCCGGTGCGGCCCTTGTGCGCGCTGGACGCCTCCAGCACCGCGCCCACGTGCCGCAGCGGGTCGGTCAGGTCGGCGTAGCGGACCCCGTCCACGGTGGCGTCGCCGCTGGTCGGGGTGACCAGGTTCAGCAGCATCCGCAGCGTGGTGGTCTTGCCGGCGCCGTTCGGGCCGAGGAAGCCGGTCACCCGCCCCGGTTCGACGGTGAAGGACAGGTTGTCCACCGCCCGGACGTTCTTGTAGTGCTTCGTCAGTCCGGACACCACGATCTGGCCGGTCCCGGTGCTGGGGCTCCACTGCCCGTCGGACATCGTGCTCCTCCCGTGCGGCGGCGCGTCACGCGCCGCGGTGTGCGGCGCCGTTGCGGACAGCGCCGGGGCACAGCCTGGCAAGGGCGCGCAACCTGGTCAATCGGGCGCGGTCCGTAGTCCGGGCTCCACCTCACGCAGGAGGCGGTCGTCCTCAGGGACGAGAGGCGGGTTCCGGGGGCAGCGCGATCCAGGTGGCCCGGGCCCGGCCGAGCAGCGCGCCGGTCGGCCCGTACAGGCTGGTGCGGACGACCGCCTTGCGCCCCTCACCGCTGACCAGCTCGCCGGTCACCACGCACTCGTCGCCGGGCCCGGGCAGCGCGTCGACGACCGCGGCGACGCGGCCGAGGACGTACGGCCGGCCCGGGGCGATGACCGCCCAGCCGCCCGGGCAGTCCAGCGCCGCCCAGACCGTGGCGGGCACCACCCGGTCGGGCGCGCGGAACGGCGCGGCGGTCCGGCCGTCCGGCAGCCGTCCCGGGAAGATCCGCAGCCCGTCCGGGCGGTCCGGGCCGCAGACGTAGCAGCCGGGGAAGGGGTGGTTTCGCAGGCCGGGGTACGCGGCCGAGGCGGCCGCCGCCGTCGCCGGGTCGACCGGGGCGACCGCCGCGGGCGGGTCGTCGGTCGGGTGGACCTGGGCGACGAGCTGCCCGTCCGGGTCGAGGACGTCGCCGTCGGCCAGGGTCAGCGGGGTCTCCAGCGGGGGCGGGCGGCGCAGCGTCACCTCGACCGGCCGGTCGCCCCCGTACGCCTCGGCGAAGACGCCGGCGCTCCATCCGCCGTTGCCCGATCCGGGCGGCCCGTTGAACCGGGACTCGATGATCATCGACGCACCTCCGTCGTGCCCGGCGCCGCCGCCGGGTCCGCCCGGGCAGCCTGCCACGCCGGCCCGGCGGAAGGTCAGGTAGCCCGGCGTCGGCGGTTCGGGGCGGACCGCCGACCGCCGTTCACCGGATCGACATCCTTCGCCGGGGCGGCCGGCAACCCCGGACACCTACACAGGTCGCATGGCCGTTCTGCACGCCGCTGGCGCACCCCTGACGACCAGCGGATACACCCTGCTGATCGCCGACGACCCCACCCAGGTCGCGGCCGCGCAACGCCTGCGCCACGAGGTCTTCGCCACCGAGCTGGGCGCGACCCTGCGCCCGGGCGGGGCCGGGCTGGACGTCGACGACCTCGACACCCACTGCGACCACCTGATCGTGCGCGAGGAGCGCACCGGCGCGGTGGTCGGCACGTACCGGCTGCTGCCGCCGGGACGCACCGACCGCCGGTACGCCGCGAGCGAGTTCGACCTGACCTCCCTGGACCCGCTGCGCGACGTCCTGGTGGAGGCCGGCCGCTCCTGCGTCCACCCCGATCACCGTTCGGGTGCCGTGATCAACCTGATGTGGGCGGGCATCACCCGCTACCTGCACCTGCGCGGCTCCCGCTGGCTGGGTGGCTGCGCCTCGGTGCCGGTCGGCGACGGGGGCCGGGCCGCCGCCGAGGTGTGGGCCCGGGCCCGCGCCCGGCACCTGGCCCCGCCGCTGCTGCGGGTCCGTCCGCTGCGGCCCTGGTTCGCCGAGCCGGGGGCGGTCCCGCCGGACACCGCCGAGGGCGGCGCCGCCGGGCAGGCGCTGATCCCGCCGCTGCTGCGCGGCTACCTCCGGCTGGGCGCCTGGGTCGCCGGGGAGCCGGCGTACGACCCGGACTTCGCGGTGGCCGACTTCTACGTGCTGTTCTCCCTGGACCGGATGAACCCGCGCTACCTGCGGCACTTCCTCGGCGGGGCGCAGGAGTGAGCGCCGAGCTGTGGCGGCCCACCTCCGGCTGCGGTCCGGACTGCCTGCCGGTGTCGGGGCAGGTGCCCGCCGTGCCCGCCGCCCGGCGGGTGGCCCGGCTGCTGGGCGTACTCGGGATGCTGCTGGTGGGGGCCGGCCTGGCCGGGCTGCTGCCGGTGCTGCCGGCGGCGTCGCGCGCGACCGCACTGCGCGGCTGGGCGCGGGCGACGGCGCGCGCCCTCGGGGTGCGGCTGGAGGTGCGGGGCCGGCCGCCGCGCCGGCGGGCGCTGCTGGTCGCCAACCACGTCTCCTGGCTGGACGTGCTGGCGGTGCTGGCCGTCGCGCCGGCCCGGATGCTGGCCAAGCGGGAGGTCCGGGCCTGGCCGCTGGTCGGGGTGCTGGCCCGCGCGGGCGGCGCGCTCTTCGTCGACCGGGCCCGGCCCCGCGAGCTGCCGGCGACCGTCGCCCGGATCGCCGGGGCGCTGCGGGCCGGTGACCCGGTCGCGGTCTTCCCGGAGGGTACGACCTGGTGCGGCACCCTGACCGCCGGCGACTGCCGGCCGGGGCGGGGGTTCCGGCCGGCCGTGTTCCAGGCGGCGATCGACGCCGGGGCGCCGGTGGTGCCGCTGCGCGTCGGCTACCGCTGCGCCGCGACCGGCGAGGCCACCACGGCGGCCGCCTTCCTCGGCGACGACACCCTCTGGCGGTCGGTACGCCGGGTGCTCGCCGCCCGCGACCTGGTGGTCACCGTCCGGGTCGCCGCGGCCCTGCACCCGGCCCCGGGCGCGGACCGGCGGGCGCTGGCCCGGGCCGCCGAGTCGGCGGTCCACCTGGTGCCGGCCCGGCCCGTCGCGCTCCGGCCGGTGACCGCGCCGGGCGGCCCGGGCCTCCTCCGGACGGCGGATTCGACCCGGGCGGCTGCCGGGTGGACGGCTGCGTCACCGCCGGCCGACCTCGGTGCCTCGACAGGCGCAAGGGAGCTGGACCTGGCGGCCTGACGCTTACCCGACTCGCGACGGTCTCCCTGCGGCGAGGGTTGGCCGATCCATGTGGGGCACCGCGACGGGCGGTTCAGCGTCGTCCAGGAGCGGAGGTTCCGCTGGTCGGAGGCGGCAGCCGTGGCTGAAGGGCAGTGCCGCATGTCGGAGGGCAGCCGGCCGCAGGCACCGTACGAGCGGATCACGGTGGGCGATGGCCCCACGGCCACGGCGTCCTGGTGAGCGACCGGCATCGACGAGGAGTGCGCCACCGGAGCGCGCCTCGTCAGGTAACGGGGAAGAGCCCTCAGCTTCGCGCTGGGGGGCCTTCTCTGTGGTCCGCAGCAGATCAGCCGACCGGGCCGATCTGCTTCGCCAGATCCACGAAGGACTGCCACGACTGCGGGTCGAAGTTGAGGGTGCCGCCCTCCCGATCCTTGGTGTCGCGCACCAGGACGGCCCCCGGCATGTTGTCGGCAATTTCGACGCAGGACCCGCCGTTGCCGCCAGACTTCGTCGACTTCCGCCACCGCGGGGTCATCACGTCCATGACTTCGCCACTTCCTTGATCAGCTCGATTGGCCGCCGGCGGGGGAGTGCTTCGTTCCGCACGACCTCCCACGTCTTTTCCAGCGTAGCGACATCCGCAGGCGCATCGACGATCTGTGCAGTGAGAGGGTTGTCCGCGTGCGCTACCCGTGCGCCGTCCGGCAGTTCGGCGATATTCGGCCTGGGCGCGCGGCTGCCGCGTGGACGCCGCATCCCCGCCTGTCGCCTCGGTGCCTCAAGAGGCGGAAGGGAGCTGGACCTGGCGGCCTGACGCGCACCCGACTCGCGACGTGTCTTGTCCTATCGCGATGTATCGCGTTACGCTCCTCCCGAGCGTGGGCCGCCGGCCGTGCGCATCGAGGGGAGGATGCCATGACCAGTTGGACGGTCGAGCAGCCGCGACGCTTCACCCTGGACGACCCGGTCACCGAACTCGACGTGCGGCTGATCAGCGGTCGGCTCAACGTGGTCGCCACCGACGGCCCGGCCCGGGTCGACATCACCCAGGCCGGCGGCGAGGGCCGGCCGATCCACGTCGAGCACCGCGACGGCCGGCTCAGCGTCGTCCAGGAGCGGAAGTTCCGCTGGTCGCAGGTGTTCCGGTGGGTCGGCCCACTGGCCCGCTGGCCCCGGGTCGACGTCTCCGTCGCGGTCCCCGCCCACGTGGCGGCCACCCTCAACCTGATCGACGGCTCGCTGGTCGCCTCCGGGCTGCGCGGGCGGACCCGGGCCGACGTGACCTCCGGCCAGATCACCCTGATGGGGCTGCGCGGCGCCACCGCCGCGAAGATCGTCTCCGGTCCGGTGGAGGCGCTCGGGGTGGCCGGCGAGGTCACCCTGGAGACCGTCTCCGGCGAGGTCATCGTGGCCGACAGCGCGCCGGGCCAGGTCCGCGCGCACACCGTCTCCGGCGCGATCACCTGCGACTTCGACAACCCCCGGCGCAGCGAGATCCGGCTCAGCACCATCTCCGGCAGGATCACCGTCCGGGTCCGGGAGGACAGCGACCTCGCCGTCCGGCTGCACACCGCCTCCGGCCGCATCACCAGCGGCTTCCCCCAGGTGCTGGCCAGCCGGGGGCTGGCCGCGGTGCGCGACAGCGAGGGAGTCCTCGGGGCGGGCGAGGGTAAGCTCTGGGCCTCCGCGACGTCGGGCAGCATCGCGCTGCTCGCCCGTCCGGTGGACGACGACCAGGAGGAGCTGCCGTGACCGCCGTGTTCAGTCACGGGCGGCTCCGGCTCTATCTGCTCAAGCTGCTCGACGACGGCCCGAAGCACGGCTACGAGCTGATCCGGCTGCTGGAGGACCGCTTCCTCGGCCTGTACGCCCCGAGCGCCGGCACGATCTATCCCCGCCTGCAACGGTTGGAGGTGGAGGGGCTGGTCACCCACACCGCGGCCGGCGGCCGCAAGGTCTACGAGATCACCGAGGCCGGCCGGGCGGAGCTGCGGCAGCGCGCCGGCGAGCTGGCCACCCTGGAGTCTGACATCACCGCCTCGGTGCAGGACCTCTCCACCCTCGCCGGGGAGATCCAGACCGAGGTTCGCGGCTCGGTCCGGGACCTCAAGCGCGAACTGCGCGAGGCGGCCCGGCAGACCCGGCAGGCCCGCTGGGACCGGCCGGTGCCGCCGGCGGCTCCCGCCCCCGCCGCCTCACCGCTGCTGACCGAGTTCGACCAGCGGCTGGCCGCCTTCACCATGGAGGTCGGCGGGCTGGTCCGGGCGCACCGACTCTCCGACAACCAGTTGCGTACGGCGATCCGGGTCCTCGACGGCGCGCTCGACGGGCTCCGCCGGCTGCTGCGCTGACGCGGCTCACAGGGTCTTTTCAGGAAGCGTCCAGCGCCGGCGCAGCCGCGTCGCGGATGATGGCGGGCATGGCCGCTACCCAGACCGAGGCGCGACTGCTCGTGGTCGAGGACGATCCCAACATCCTCGAACTGCTCTCCGCCAGCCTGCGCTTCGCCGGCTTCGACGTGGCCACCGCCACCAGCGGCAGCGCGGCGTTGAGCACCGCGAAGGACCACCGTCCCGACCTCGTGGTCCTCGACGTGATGCTGCCCGACCTGGACGGCTTCGAGGTCATCCGGATGCTCCGCGAGGGCGGCACCCGTACCCCGGTGGTGTTCCTGACGGCGCGGGACGCCACCGACGACAAGATCCGTGGGCTCACCCTGGGCGGCGACGACTACGTCACCAAGCCGTTCAGCCTGGAGGAGCTGACCGCCCGGATCCGCGCGGTGCTGCGGCGTACGGCCACCGGCGAGCACGCCCCCTCCCGGCTCACCTTCGCCGACCTGGAGCTGGACGAGGAGACCCACGAGGTGCACCGGGCCGGCCAGCGGGTGCAGCTCTCGCCGACCGAGTTCAAGCTGCTGCGCTACCTGATGCTCAACGCCAACCGGGTGCTCAGCAAGGCGCAGATCCTCGACCACGTCTGGAACTACGACTTCCGGGGCGACGACAACATCGTCGAGTCCTACATCTCGTACCTGCGCCGCAAGGTGGACAACACCCAGCCCCGGCTGATCCACACCCTGCGCGGGGTGGGCTACGTGCTGCGCAAGCCGACAGCGTGAGCGTCCTGCACGACGCCAAGGGAAAGCTCCGCAGCGTCCCGTTGCGGATCAAGCTGGTCGCGTCGGTGCTCACGCTGGTCGCCATGGCGCTGGTCGTGATCAGTTCACTGACCACGTACTTCCTGCGCGACTACCTGATCAGCCAGGTCGACGAGCAGCTCCGGGGCGACAGCATGGAGGTGGCCGACGCGCTCGACCAGGCCCGGGGCGGCCAGATCCTGGTCGGTCTCCCCACTGACTACGTCGCCGCGCAGGCCTCTCCGGAGCTGGGGGTTCGGCCCGCCTCCCGCTACTCCGGCCTGGGTGCGGAGGAGCTGCCGCCGCTGCCGTCCGACGTGCAGGGCTTCGCCGACCAGGTGGGCGCACCCTTCACCGTCCGGTCCCAGGACGGCAAGACCCGGTGGCGGATGCTCTACACCGACCTGGGGAACGGCCGCGTCCTGGCGCTCGGCCAGCACCTGACCGACGTCGACCTGGCCGTCAAGCGACTGGTCTGGATAGACCTCCTGGTCGGCGGGGCGGTGCTGATCCTGCTCGCCTCGATCGGCGCGGCGATCGTGCGGACCAGCCTCAAGCCGCTGGTGGAGATCGAACGCACCGCCGCCGCGATCGCCGGTGGCGACCTCACCAGACGGGTGCCCGACCCGGAGGAGGGGCAGGAGTGCGCGACCTCCGAGCTGGGCCGGCTCTCCCGCGCGCTGAACGCGATGCTGGCCCAGATCGAGGCCGCCTTCACCGCCCGGGCCGCGTCGGAGACCGCCGCCCGCTCGGCCGAGGCCGGCGCCCGGGACGCGGCACACGCCGCGCAGATCTCCGAGGCGCGGGCCCGCCGCTCGGAGGAGCGGATGCGGCAGTTCGTCGCGGACGCCTCGCACGAGCTGCGTACCCCGCTGACCACCATCCGGGGCTTCGCCGAGCTGTACCGGCAGGGCGCGGCCCGCGCGCCCGAGCAGACCGCCGACCTGCTGCGCCGCATCGAGGACGAGGCGGCCCGGATGGGGCTGCTGGTGGAGGACCTGCTGCTGCTGGCCCGGCTGGACCGGGAACGGCCGCTCTCGCTGGCCCCGATCGAGCTGCCGGTGCTCGCCTCCGACGCCGTGCAGGCCGCGCGGGTGGTCGCCCCCGACCGGCGGATCGAGCTGGAGATCGAGCCCGGCTCGGGGCCGCTGGTGGTGCACGGGGACGACGCCCGGTTGCGGCAGGTCATCGGCAACCTGATGACCAACGCGCTCACCCACACCCCGCCCGAGGCGTCGGTCACCCTGCGCCTGCGCGCCGAGCCGGGGAACCTGGCCGTGGTCGAGGTGGCCGACACCGGTCCGGGCCTCACCCCGGAGCAGGCCGAGCGGGTGTTCGAGCGCTTCTACCGCGCCGACGCGGCCCGGACCCGCCGGGCGACCGGGATCACCAGCACCGGGCTGGGGCTGGCCATCGTCGCCGCCCTGGTCACCGCCCACCACGGCACCGTGCAGGTCGCCGAGACCCCGGGCGGCGGGGCGACCTTCCGGGTCCGGCTGCCGCTGCTGCCGGACGCCGACGGCGAGAACGAGTGACTTTCAGAAAACATTCAGGCCGGTTCCAGGCTGGTGCCAGTGCGACGGGAGAAAGTGGAGCCATGACCGAGTTCGAGACCGACCCGCAGCGGCGGCCGGCCGCCCCCGACGCGGAGCCGTCGCACCCCACCGCCGAGCTGTCCCGCGTCGAGCCTGGGCAGTCCGACTCCACCGAACCTCGCCCGGCCGCCCCGGGCGACGCCGCCGGCACCGCGGGGGAGCCGGCCGGCACCGAGCCGAGCGCCGCCACCACGCCGGACGCCCAGACCTCGGCCGCCCCGTACGCCGGCCAGACCTCCGCCGGCCCGTACCCGGGCGCCGGGCAGACCTCCGCCGCGCCGAACGCCGGCCAGACTCCCGGTGCCGGGTACCCGTCGGTCGGGTACCCGCAGGCGGGTCAGGCCTCCGCCGCGCCGTACCCGGGCGGGGCGCACGGTGGTGAGCAGGCCTACCGACCCGGCTACCAGCCGTACCCGTCCGCCGGTCAGTACCCGGCCGGCTACCAGCCCGGGCAGCAGTCCGGCTGGACGGCGGGCTACCCGGGTGCGCAGGGGCCCGGTGGGCCGGTCCCGCCACAGCACGGCGGGCAGCCGGTGCCGCCCTGGGCCGCCGGCCCGCGCCCCTCGAAGGTGGCCAAGTTCGTCGGCGCCGGCGTGGCGGTCTTCGCCCTGATGCTCGGCTCCGGCGTCGCCGGTGGCGCGCTCGCTCTCGCGGTCGACGGCGACTCCGGCGGCATCACCCGCACCTACTCGGCCGCGCCGGTGATCAACAGCGCCGACCTGCCGAAGATCGCCGCCGCCGTGCAGGACAGCGTGGTCTCCATCATCACGGGCAACGGCGAGGGCTCCGGCGTGATCCTGAGCGCGGACGGCTTCGTGTTGACCAACAACCACGTGGTCGCCTCCGCCTCCGGGGACACGGTCCGGGTGGTCTTCGCCGACGGCAAGACCGCCCAGGCCAAGATCGTCGGTACCGACCCGAAGACCGACCTCGCCGTGGTCAAGGCCAGCGGTGTCAGCGACCTGAAGGCCGCGAAGTTCGGCGACAGCGACGGGATGCAGGTCGGCGACCAGGTGCTCGCCCTGGGCAGCCCGCTGGGCCTGCAGGGCTCGGTCACCGCCGGCATCCTCAGCGCCCGGGACCGGACCATCCAGGCCGGCGAGAACGGGCAGCAGAACCCGCAGCAGGGCGCCAGCTCGATCTCCGGGCTGCTCCAGACCGACGCGCCGATCAACCCCGGCAACTCCGGCGGCGCGCTGGTCAACACCCGGGGCGAGGTGATCGGCATCAACACCGCGATCGCCACCGCCGGACAGGGCAGCAGCGGCAACATCGGAGTCGGCTTCGCGATCCCCAGCAACAAGGCCAAGGACGTCGCCGAGAAGCTCCAGCGCGGCGAGAAGGTCAGCCACCCGTCCCTCGGGGTGAGCGTCAACGCCGCCGAGGACGGCGGGGCGCTGGTCGCCGCGGTCGTGCCCGGCAGCGCGGCCGAGAAGGCCGGCATCCAGCGGGGCGACGTGATCACCCGGTTCGGCGACAAGGTGGTCAACGACTCCAACGACCTGGTCGGCGCCGTGCAGGCCGGCAAGGTCGGCGACCGGGTCGAGGTGACCTACAAGCGAAATGGTGCCGAGGCGAAGGCAACCGTGACGCTCGCCGAGACGTCATAACACCAGACCTGCCTCCTCCGGGGCGGCGGGTGGCGGAGCCAAGGGGGTTGGCTCCGTCACCCGTCGCCTTTTTCGCACCCCGTGGCCCCCGACGCCGGTTCGGTGCCGGTTCACCCCGTCAGGGTGAGCCGGCCTCACCCGAGGAGTCGGCATCCTGGCCAGGAGCCGACCGCACGGGAGGGGACGCCATGACGACGGCAGCGGCCACCCGCACCGATCCGGACATCCAGCGCGACGTGCTCGACGAACTGGCCTGGGACCCGCAGGCCCAGCCGCACGAGATCGGGGTGAGCGTCGCCGACGGCGTGGTCACCCTGACCGGCCGGGTCGACAGCTACGCCCGCAAGTGGGCGGCGCAGCGCTGCGCGCACCGGGTACGAGGCGTGCGGGCCGTCGCCGACGACATCGAGGTACGCCTGCCCGGCCTGGACGGTCAGGACGACGGCGAGCTCGCCCTCGCCGCCGTGCGGGCGCTGGAGTGGGACAGCTTCGTGCCCGCCGAGCGGCTGGACGTGACGGTCTCCGCCGGCTGGCTGATGCTGCGCGGCGAGGTGGAGTTCGGCTACCAGCGGCGCACCGCCGAGCGGGAACTGCGCCGGCTGCGGGGCGTACGCGGGGTGACCAACCTGATCGAGGTGGTGCCGTCGGCCCCGCCCAGCGCCGAGCAGACCGCCCTGGACCTGCGCCGGGCGTTGCGCCGTCGGACCGGCACCGAGGCGATCACCGTCGAGCTGGCCGGCGACACCGTCGTCCTGGGCGGCACGGTCCGCTCCTGGGTTGAGCGGGACGAGGCGGAGCGGGTCGCCTGGTCGGCACCGGGCGTACGGGCCGTCGACGACCGTCTCGTCGTCACCGGGTGAGCCGCCCGTCGCGTCCGACGAATGTCCGTTTAGCGCAGCCGGGGTGGGGAAATCGCCGCCGATCCCGCTCACCGGGAAGCAACGGGGAGGACCTGTGGCCGTGACCCACCGTCCGTCGGAGAGCCCGCCGGGAGGGCCGCTGCGGATCGCGATGGTGGTCCCGCCGTGGCTGTCGGTGCCGCCGCCCGGCTACGGCGGGCTGGAACAGTTGGTGCACGGGCTGGTGGACCGGCTGGTCGAGCGCGGCCACGCGGTGACCCTGTTCGGCGCCGGCCGGCACCACGGCACCGCCGCCGACTTCGTCTCCACCGTCGAGGACCTCCAGTACGCCCGGCTGGGCGAGGCGCTGCCGGAACTGGCCCACCTGGCCCGGGTGAACCACCTGATCAACGCGGCCGACTTCGACGTGATCCACGACCACACCACCATCGGCCCGCTGGTCGCCGGCCGGCGGGCGGTGCCGACCGTGGCCACCGTGCACGGCAACCCCGTCGGCGAGTACGGCACCGTGCTCAGCGACGTCGACCGGGGCGTGGGGCTGGTGGCCATCTCGCACACGCAGCGCCGGCTGAATCCGGGCCTGCCCTGGGTGGGGACCGTGCACAACGCGATGGACGTGCGGGAGTTCCCGCACAAGCAGGGCCCCGGCCGCGGCCCGGTGCTCTGGTTGGCCCGGTTCAGTCCGGACAAGGGCCCGGACCTCGCGATCCGCGCCTGCCGGGCGGCCGGCCTGCCGCTGACCCTGGCCGGCAAGTGCAACGAGCCCGCCGAGCGGCACTACTTCACCGACGTCGTCGAGCCGCTGCTGGACGAGGACGTCACCGTGGTGTTCAACGCCGACCGGGACGCGACCCTGCGACTGCTGCTGGACGCCCGCTGCCTGATCATGCCGATCCAGTGGGAGGAGCCGTTCGGCATGGTGATGGTGGAGGCGATGGCGACCGGTACGCCGGTCGTGGCGCTGCGGCGCGGTGCCGTGCCGGAGCTGGTGGTGGACGGGGTCACCGGGCTGATCCGGGACCGCGCCGACGAGCTGCCGGCGGCGCTGCGGGCGGCGGACCGGCTGGACCCGCAGGCCTGCGTCGCGCACGTGGCCCGGAACTTCTCCACGGACGGGATGGCGGAGGGCTACGAGGCGGTGTACCGGCAGGTCGCCCTCGGCGCCGCCGCGCCGGCCCGGGAGCCGACGCCGGTCGTCACCCGCTGACCGCGGGCAGCGGGACCGGCGCAGCCCCGACCGGAGGTCAGACCCGGCTGGTGCCGAGGTCCACGATGGCCGCGTCGAGCCGGCGCGCGTACGCCGAGGTGATGCCGCCCTCGTCGACGCGGTGGGTGACCTTCTCGCGCAGCAGCGCCACCGGCTCGGCCAGGTCGGACCGCCCGTCGGCGGCCGACCGGGTCAGGTTGGCCAGCACGTTGCGCAGGTCGGTGCCGACGTCGGCGCGGACGTCGCCGCTGCGCACCCCGTCGTCGATGAGCCGGCGCAGCCGCTCGGCGGCCTCGGTGAGCCCACCGGCGCCCTGCCCGCCGTCCGGGCTGGGTCGCGGTCGGGACGGCGGCGCGCTGGTCGCCGCCGCGGTCGACTCCGGCGGAGGGAGGGTGGACGGCTCGGCGGGCGGGATCGTCGGCTGCACCGCCGGGGCGCCGGTGCGCCGGGCGTCCGGCGGCGGCGCCGACTCCGGCACCAGGGTCGGGGCGAGCAGCGCGGCGGCCGTGGTCACCACCACCAGCCCGGCCACCACCAGCAGCGGCCGCCGTCGCCGCGGCGGCGCTCCGGCCTGCGCGGATCGCCCGGCCGGTTCCGCCTGCCCGGCTGCCCGGTCCGGCAGCGCGGGCAGGGTCACGGTCGGCGCGAGCATCGTGGCCGCCTGCGGGTCGCCGGGCAGCAGCTGGTCGCGCAGCGCCGCGGCCACCTGGTGTGCGGTGGGCCGGTCGCGCGGGTCGCGGGCCAGGCAGCGCAGGCAGGTACGGGCGACCGCCGGCGGCAGCCCCGGCACACCGTCCAGGGTGGGCGGTTCGTCGGCGGCCAGCGCCTCGCCGAGCTGCTCCCAGGTGTCCGCCGGGTACGGCGCCTGGCCGGTCAGCGTCTCGTAGAGCAGCACCCCGAGGCAGTAGACGTCGGTGGCCGGCTGGGCCGGCGCTCCGTCCAGCCGCTCCGGCGCGACGTACGCGGGGGTGCCGAAGGTGCCGCCGTCCTCGTCCTCGTCCGGGGCGCCGACGTGGGTGGCGATGCCGAAGTCCAGCACCTTCGCGCCGACCCGGGTCATCATCACGTTGGACGGGGTGATGTCCCGGTGCACGATGCCGAGCCGGTGCGCGGCCGCGAGGGCCTCGGCGACCTGGGCGCCCACCTCGACCGCCTCGGCCCAGGGCAGCGGCCCCTCGGTGAGCCGGTGCTCCAGCTCCTCCCCGGTGAGCAGCTCCATCACCACGAACGAGGTGATCGAGCCGTCCGGGGCCAGCGTCTCGCCGTAGTCGTGCACCGAGGTCACGTGCGGGTGGACCAGCTGGGCGGCGGAGCGGGCCTCCTCGCGGACCATGTCCCGGAAGCGGGCGTCGCTGGCCAGGGAGGGGGCGAGCACCTTGACCGCGACGATCCGGTCGAGCACCTCGTCGCGGGCCCGCCAGATCACCGACATGCCACCGGCCCCGATCTGGTCGACGAGCCGGTACCGGCGGGCCAGCAACCTGCCGGCGTGCATCGCTGCCATCAGTGATCGCACCTGCCTGGGGGTGGGGGCGGTATCAGGTTCCGGGAATGTGTCCGCCGTGTCAACGGTCGTCCGGATTCGCGGTCACCCTCCGTCGTGGACGGCTCGCACGCCGCCACCTGGAGTCGGCTGGACCCCGGTGACCAGCGGCTGGACCCGGTCGGGCGGCGGGCACGTGCCAGGATGAACGACATGGCTGGGGGTCCGGTGGCGTTCGTGCTCGGCGGCGGGGGAGTGCTCGGCGCGGTCGAGGTGGGCATGCTGCGCGCCTTGTTCCGCGCCCGGATCCGCCCGGACGTCGTGCTCGGCACCTCCATCGGGGCGGTCAACGGCGCGCTGGTCGCCGCCGACCCGACCGAGGCGGTCACCGACCGGCTGGTCCGGTTGTGGGCCTCGCCGGAGGCGAGCGAGGTGTACGGCGACTCGGTCGCCCGCCAGCTGCGCCGGTTCGCCGCGCGTACCCACCTGCACTCGCCCCGGCCGCTGCGCAAGCTGCTCGAGTCCGAACTGGGCGCCGAGACCACCTTCGCCGACCTGAAGGTGCCGTTCCGCTGCTGCGCGGCGAACATCGAGCGGGCCGCCGAGCACTGGTTCGACAGCGGTCCGCTGGTGCCGGCCGTGCTCGCCTCGGCCTCCGTGCCGGGGCTGCTGCCACCGGCCCGGATCAACGACCAGCACTACGTCGACGGGGGGATCGTCAACTCCATCCCGATCGGCGAGGCGGTCGCGCTGGGCGCGCGGCAGATCTTCGTACTCCAGGTGGGTCGGATCGAACGGGAGCTGACGCCGCCCCAGCGGCCCTGGGAGATCGCCCAGGTCGCGTTCGAGATCGCCCGGCGGCACCGGTTCGCCCGGGAGATGGCGGCGCTGCCCGACGGGGTGGAGGTGCACGTGCTGCCCACCGGTGGGCTGAATCCGCGGGACGACAGCCCGTGGGCCTACCGGGACATGGCGGCGGTGGGGCGGCGGATCAGCCGGGCCTACACCGCTTCCCGGCACTACCTGGCCACCCAACTGGACCGCTGATGCCGCTGCCGCCCCGGTGGGTACGCCGGATGCTGCTGGCCCCCGGCGTGGTGCTGCTCGCGCTGGCCGTGGTCACCACGGTGCCGGTCTGGGCGCTGCTCGGCCTGGCGCTGTCGCCCTTCGTGCCCGGCCGGCTGCGGCCGCTGCGCCTGCTCTGGATCGGCTCCGTCTACCTGGTCTGGGACGCGGCGGCGCTGGCCGCGCTCTTCCTGCTCTGGCTGGCGTCCGGGTTCGGGCGGCGCAAGCGCTCGCCGGCCTTCCAGCGCGCGCACTACGCGCTCGCCGGCGACTTCCTGCGGGTGCTCTTCTGGCAGGCCCGCTGGACGCTGCGGCTGCGCATCGACGTGGTCGGCACCGACCCGGACACGGCCCTGCCCGGCCGACCGGAGCTGGTGCTCTGCCGGCACGCCGGGCCGGGTGACTCGTTCATCCTGATCCACGCGCTGGTCAACTGGTTCCACCGCGAGCCGCGGATCGTGCTCAAGGAGAGCCTCCAGTGGGACCCGGCGATCGACGTGCTGCTCAACCGGCTGCCCAACCGGTTCATCGCCCCCGGCGCGGACGGCCGTGACTCGGCGGTCCGGCAGATCGGGCAGCTCGCCACCGACCTCGACGACGACGACGCGTTCGTGATCTTTCCGGAGGGCGGCAACTTCACGCCCGGCCGCCGGCTGCGGGCCATCGCCCGGCTCCGCGCGCTCGGGCTGGAGCGGATGGCGTTGCGCGCCGAGCGGATGCGGCACGTGCTGGCGCCACAGCCCGGCGGACTGCTCGCCGCGCTGGACGCCGCCCCGGACGCCGGGGTGATCTTCGTGGCGCACACCGGGCTGGACCGGATGGTCACCGTGGCCGACGTCTGGCGGGAGTTGCCGATGGACAAGCGGATCGTGATGCGCTTCTGGTCGGTGCCGCCGGAGGAGGTGCCGACCGACCGGCAGGAGCGCATCGACTGGCTCTTCGACTGGTGGGCCCGGATCGACACCTGGATCGCCGCCAACCGCGACGGCGTGTCCACCGGCTGACCGCGCGGGTCGGGGCCGCCCGTGGCGACGCCGCGTAGGGTGCGCTGATGGAACAGATCTGCGTGGTCACGACGGTGGTGGACGCGCGCCCGGTCGCGGACGCGCTCGCGGCCGAGGCGGTCGCCGGGCGGCTGGCGGCCTGCGCGCAGGTGGGCGGCCAGGTCGACAGCACCTACTGGTGGCGGTCCGCCGTGGAGACCGGTCCCGAGTGGTCGGTGCAGTTCAAGACCGCCCCCGACCGGGTGGTCGCGCTGGTCGACCGGATCCGCGCCGCCCACCCGTACGAGGTGCCGGAGATCCTGGTGTCCCGGGTGGAGTGCGGGGAGCCGGCGTACGCCGCCTGGGTGCACGAGAACACCCGTACCTAGGTGTCCCGGATCAGTCAGGAATCGAGAAGTGCGGAGCACGGCGTCCGCCTAGCGTGATCGTCATGGACATCACCATTCACACCAGCTTCCTGCCGCACGTCGACCCGGACGAATCCCTGGCCTTCTACCGCGACGTCCTCGGCTTCGAGGTCCGCAACGACGTCGGACAGGGCAAGATGCGGTGGATCACGGTCGGCCCCGTCGGCCAGCCCGACACGTCCATCCTCCTGGCGCCGCCCGCCGCCGACCCGGGGGTCACCGAGGACGAGCGCCGCACCATCGCCGAGATGATGGCCAAGGGCACCTACGGCTGGATCCTGCTGGCCACCCGGGACCTCGACGGCACGTTCGAGAAGCTGCAGGCCGGCGACGCCGAGGTCGTTCAGGAGCCGATCGAGCAGCCGTACGGCATCCGCGACTGCGCCTTCCGCGATCCGGCGGGCAACCTGGTCCGCATCCAGGAGCTGCGCTGAGCCCTCCGGTCGTCGAGCACCCGGTCGCCTGCTCGGCAGGGGGCCGGGTGCTCACGGACATCGTGGAAAGGAGTTCTCCCATGTGTCACCCCTCGTGGGGGCGCGCACTCGCCGAGGCGCAGCGCCTGAGTGACCTCGCGCGGCTGCGCCGGGTCCGCGACCGGATCGACCGGGAGTACGCGCAGCCGCTGGACGTCGAGGCGCTCGCCCGGGGCACGAACCTGTCGGCCGGTCACCTCAGCCGCCAGTTCCGGCAGGCCTACGGCGAGTCCCCGTACTCCTATCTGATGACGCGGCGCATCGAGCGCGCCATGGCGCTGCTGCGCCGTGGCGACCTCAGCGTCACCGAGGTCTGCTTCGCGGTCGGCTGCTCGTCGCTGGGCACCTTCAGCACCCGCTTCACCGAGCTGGTCGGCATGCTGCCCAGCGCCTACCGACGCCGTGCGACGGGCGCTGCGGCGGGGATGCCGCCGTGTGTGGCGAAACAGGTGACCAGACCGGTCAGGAATCGAGAAGCGCCGGTCGCCGAGCCGCACCTAGCGTGATGACCATGGCAAACATCGAATCCGTCACCCTCGAAGTGGCCGACCCCACGGCCGCCCAGCGCTTCTACACCGCCGCCTTCGGGTTGGACACGCAGATCCGCCTGCGGGCCTCGGCGGCACCGACGACCGGCTTCCGTGGGTTCATGCTGGCCCTCACGGTGTCCCAGCCGGCCACCGTCGACGGCTTCATCGGCGCTGCCCTGGACGCCGGCGCCACGTCGCTGAAGCCGGCCGCGAAGTCGCTCTGGGGCTACGGCGGTGTCGTACAGGCCCCGGACGGGACGATCTGGAAGGTCGCGACCTCGGCGAAGAAGGACACCGGCCCGGCCACCCGGCAGATCGACGAGATGGTGCTCCTGCTGGGGGTCGCGGACGTGGCCGCGAGCAAGCGGTTCTACGTCGAGCGCGGCCTTGCCGTGGCGAAGAGCTTCAGCCGCATGTACGTCGAGTTCGCTGCCGGGTCGAGTCCCGTCAAGCTGGCGCTGTACCGGCGCCGTGCCCTGGCCAAGGACGTCGGCGTCGCTCCCGACGGCACCGGCTCGCACCGGCTCATGATCGGCGGCGCTGCCGGGCCGTTCACCGACCCGGACGGGTTCGCCTGGGAGGCCGCCTCGCTGGCACCCACGCCCTGACGGCTGCGTGCCCTGTCCGACGGCCGATCACGAGACGGCCGCCGCCGAACCGACCGATGACCGACGGAGCCCCTCTCCGGGAGGGAGGGCTCGCCACGAAGTGACTGGGGGAAGCATGACGGGCGCGCCGCCGCGTGGGCTTGAGGAGAGGCTGCGGGACACCCGCGCGAAACTGGAGAGCGAGGTCGATCTCTGGGTCGCCACGTCGGGCTCCCCGGGCGGCGTCCACCTCATTCCGCTCTCGTACCTCTGGGACGGGACCGCGTTCGTCATCGCGACGGCGCGCGCCTCGGTCACCGGCCGCAACCTGCTGGCGGACGGCCGGGTGCGGCTCAGCCTCGGGCCGACGCGCGATGTCGTCGTCGTCGACGGCACCGCCGAGCCGGTGGCCATCGCCGACCTCGGCCCGCAGCTGGGCGACGCGTTCGCGGCCAGGACCGGTTTCGACCCGCGCGAACTCGACGAGCCCTACCAGTACTTCCTGATCCGGCCGCGACGCATCCAGGCCTGGCGAGAGGTGAACGAGATGCGGGGACGGGTCCTCATGCGCGACGGCCGCTGGCTCGGCTGACCGCCGCAGGGAAACAACAGCGGTACACCTAGGTACGCGCACTCTGGGCGTGCCCCGGCCCGGCCGCGAGGATGGCCGGGTGGAGAACACCGGCTACCCCTGCCCCGGCTGCGGCGCGCCCGCCGATCTCGTCCGCGGCTGCTCCGGCTGCGGCCGCCCGCCGTACCCGCCCGCCGCCGAGGTGATCCGGCTGGACGCGGAGATCCGTGCGCTCGGTCAGGAGGTGGAGCGGGCCCGCGAGGCGTACCAGGGGCTCGCCGGTCGGCTGCTCGCGGCGCAGCGCCGGCGGGCGGAGCTGGCGGCCCGGGTCCGCGCGGAGGTCGCCCGGCCGGTGCCGGCCGGTCCGTTGCCCCCGGTACCGCCGGTCCCGGTCCGACCCGCCCCGGTCCCGCCGCCGCCGGGCCGGCCGGAGACCTCCACCCGGGCGGTGCAGGGGCTGCTGTTCGTCCTCGGCGGCCTGCTGCTCGGCACCGCGGCGGTGGTCTTCACCGCCGTGGCCTGGGCCGCCGTCGGGGTCGCCGGGCGGGCCGCGATCCTGGCCGCCGTTACCGTGCTGGCCCTGGCCGCGCCGCTGGTCGCGGTGCGGCGCGGGCTGCGGGGGACCGCGGAGGCCTTCGCCGCGGTGGGGCTGCTGCTGGTGGTCCTCGACGGGTACGCCGCCTGGGCGGTGGACCTGTTCGGCGTGGCCGACTGGCCGGGCACCCGGTACGCCGCGCTGGTCGGGGGGGCCGGCGCGGCCATCGCCGCCGGGTACGCCCGGCTCAGCCGGTTGACCGTGCCCTGGTTCGCGGCGCTCCTCGTCGCGCAGCCGGTGCTGCCGCTGGCGGCGGTGGCGGCCCGCCCCGGCGCCGCCGGGTGGACCCTGGTCCTGCTCGGGGTGGCGTTGCTCGACCTCGTGGTGGTGGTCGCGCTGCGTCGCCGCTCCGCGGCGCCGACCGAGCCCGGCCCGGTGCCTCCCGGTCCCGTCGCCGCCCCGGCTTCGCCCGGTGCGGTCGCTGCAGCGGCGGACCAGGGCACGGCCACGGGCCAGTTGGCGTCCGTCGGGGCCGGTGGGGGGCCGGTGGTGGTCGGCGGGGGGACGCCGGCCGCTGGGCCGGGGGCGCGGATCGGGGGGCCGGCGGCCGGTGGGGGACCGGCCGTCGGGCCGCGCGTCCCGGCCGTCGTGCGGGCCGGACAGGTGCTCGCCTGGCTCGGCTTCGGTGCCGCGACGGCGCTCGCCGCCGGCTGCGCGCTGGTGCCGCTGGCCTGGGGCCGGGCCGCCGGCCGGCCGCTGCTGGCCGGGGCGCCGCTGCTGCTGGTGGGGCTGGTCCTGCTCGGCGCGGCGTGGGCCGCCGGTGGCCGGGTGTTCCGTCAGGTCGCGGCGGCGCTGCTGGTCCCGCTGCTGGCCGCCGCGCTGCTCCGCCCGGTGGCCGAGCTGCGCCCCGGGGTGCTGCTGGTGGCGGCCGCCCTGGTGACCGCCGCCCTGGCCGGGGCGGCCCGGGTGGTCCCGGTGCGGCTGCGCTCCGGCCCCCGGGTCGGCGCCCTGCTCGTCGCCGGCGCGCTGGCCCAGGTGGGTGTCCTGGCCACCCTGCTGGTCGCCGGTGGCGCGGTGGCCCGGTCGCTGCCCGGGTGGCGGGGCGCGGCGGCCGGCCCGGCGGTCGGCTGGGGCTGGCAGCTTCCGGTCGCCGTCGCGCTGACCGCCGCCGCGATCGGCCTGCTGCTGCCCCGGGCCGCCCGCCCGATGACCGCGCTGGTCGGTGTCGCCCTGACCGCGTCCGCCCTGCCGGCGGTGGCCGCCACGCCGTGGCCGGCGGCGCTCGCCGTCGATCTCGTCGTCGGGGTGGCGCTCCTGCTGGCCGTCGTCCGGCCGGCTCGCCGCACCCCGACCGTGGTGGTCGGGTCGCTGGCCGGCGCGGCGCTGCTCGGGCACGGTCTGCTGGTGGCCCTGGCCGCGCCGGGCGGCATGCTGGTGACGCTCGGGGTGCTGCTGCCGGCCGGGCTCGCGGTGGCGGCCCTCGCCCGCCGTGGGACGCCGGCGCAGCGCGCCGTCGCCGGGGGCGGGCTGGCCGTGGCGCTGCTCGCCGTGTCGGCGGGGACGGTCGTCGCGCTCCTCGCCGCCGGCTCGGCCCCCTGGTGGCAGCTGCGGGCCGGCTTCGCCGCCGCCGTGGTCCCGCTGGTCGCGCTCGGCGCGGTCCGCCGCCACTGGCCCGACCTCGACGGGTACGCCTCGGCGGCGTCCGCCGTGGCGCTCGGCGTGCTCGGGCTGGCGCCGGTGGTCGTACCGGCTGCCGAGCCGGTCCCGCTGTACGCCGCGCTCGCCGCGCTGCTGCTGGTGGTGGTCGACCGGGACACCCCGGCGTCGGCCGTCGGCCGGGTGGTGGCCGCCGCGCTGGCGGTGGTCGCGGCGCTCGCCGCCGCCCCGGTGGCCGTGACGGCGCTGCTGTCCCCGTACGACGGGCCGGTCGACCCCTGGTCGGGCGTACCCGCGACCGGTCCGCTGCCCGGCGGGTGGGCCGGCGGCGTCGCCCTGCTGGTGCTGGCGGTCGCCGCCGCGCTGGTCGGCCGGCGGACCGGGGGCGGCGCGACCGTCCCGGCCCTGCTGGCACTGCCCTTCGCCGCCGCCGCGCTGCCGGTGCTGCTGGCGGCTGCTGGCGCGCCCTGGCCGGTGGTGCCGGCGGTGGCGCTGCTCACCGGGCTGGCCGCCCTGCTGGCCGCCGCGCTGCGGCGTCCGGGCCCCCTGCTGGGCGCGGTCGCGGTGCCGGTGGGGGCGCTCTGGACCCTGGCCGGGCTGACCGGGCTGCTCGCCACCCACGCCGGGACCCTCGCCGGCCTGGCGCTGCTGGTCGTGGCGGCGGCGGTGGCCGGCGTCGCCGGACGGCGGGCCGAGGTGCGGCTGGCCGGCTGCCTGGTGGCGGTCGCCGCGGCCACCGGCTTCGCGGTGACCGCGTCGCTGGCCGCGGGGCTGCCGCTGCGGACGGCCGGTTTCGCGGTGCTCGCGGTGGCGGTGGCGGTGCTGTCCGCCGCGCCGCTGCTGGCCCGGCGCACGCCGGTGACCGGACGGGCGGCGGAGGGCGCGGCCCAGGCCGTGGCGCTGGTGGCGCTGCTGCTCACCGCGTCCGCCCCGCGCCACGCGGCGGCGGTCTGCGTGCTGTGGGGCGCGGCGGTGGCGCCGCGGGTGCTGCGGCGGGGCGAGTCCGCCGGCCGGCGGTGGGCCTTCGCGGGCATCGCCGGCGGCAGCGAACTGCTCGGTGCCTGGCTGCTGCTCGCCGCCGGCAAGGTGGTGCTGCTGGAGGCGTACACCCTGCCGGCGGCGGGACTGGCGCTGGTCGCCGGGGTGGTTGCGCTGCGTACCCGGCCGGGGTTGACCAGTTGGTTGGCGCTCGGTCCCGGGCTGGCCGCCGGGCTGCTGCCCGGCCTGGTGTCGGTGCTGGTCGCCCCCGAGCCCCAGCCCTGGCGACGGCTGCTGCTCGGGGCCGCCGCGCTGGCCGTGGTGCTCGCCGGGGCGACCCGGCGCTGGCAGGCGCCGGTGGTGCTCGGGGGGACCACGCTGGCCCTGCTGTCCCTGCACGAGCTGGTCGGCGGCTGGGACCGGCTGCCCCGGTGGATCTTCCTGGCCGTCGGCGGGTTCGCGTTGATCGCCCTCGCCGCCACCTACGAGCGGCGGCGGCGGGACCTGACCCGGCTACGCGCGGCCGTCGCCCGGATGGGCTGAGGTAGGGGCAACACCACCACGAATCGGGGTGTTGCCATGATTACCAGGCGCAACCGCCGCCGCGAGAATCAAGAGTGGGCCCGCCAACGGGTGCGGCCCCGACCGAGGACTGGGAGTGGAGATGGCGCGTTCAGCGGTGGCGGACCAACCGGTACGACGCGGCAGCGACTATGCGGTGTTGTCCCGACGGATCAGCGAGGCGGGCCTGCTCGAGCGCCGCCCCGGCCGGTACGCGGTGCGCATCGCGCTGACGGCGACCTTCTTCCTGGCGGGCTGGGCCGCGGTGGTGGCGGTCGGCGACTCGTGGGCGCAGCTGCTGATGGCGGTGGGCATGGCGGTGGCCACCACCCAGGTCGCCTTCCTCGGCCACGACGCCGGGCACCGGCAGATGTTCCGCCGCCGGGGCCCGAGCGAGTTGGCCGGTCTGCTCGCCGGCAACCTGGCGGTCGGGCTCAGCTACGGCTGGTGGGTCGACAAGCACAACCGGCACCACGCCAACCCCAACCACACCGACGAGGACCCGGACGTCGGCGGCGGCGCGCTGGTCTGGACGTACGAGCAGGCGGCGGCGACGCCGCCCTACCTGCGCTGGCTGGCGCGGCGGCAGGCCTGGCTGTTCTTCCCGATGCTGCTGCTGGAGGGCTTCCACCTGCACGTGGCCAGCATCAAGGCGCTGGTCGGTCGGTCGGGCGGCGGCTGGTCCACGCCGATGCGGCACCGGGGCGTGGAGGGGCTGCTGCTCGTCGCGCACACCGTCGGTTACCTGGGGCTCATCTTCGCCGTGATGTCGCCGGCGAAGGCGCTCGCCTTCATCGCCATCCACCAGGGGCTCTGGGGCCTCTACATGGGCTGCGCGTTCGCCCCGAACCACAAGGGCATGCCGATGCCGACGGAGGAAGACGACCTGGACTACCTGCGCAAGCAGGTGCTCACCTCGCGCAACGTGCGGGGCGGCCGGTTCGTCGACGTCGCGCTGGGCGGGCTCAACTACCAGATCGAGCACCACCTGTTCCCGAACATGCCGCGGGGCAACCTGCGCCGGGCGCAGCCGATCGTGCAGGCGTACTGCGCCGAGCGGGAGGTGCCGTACGTCGAGACCGGGCTGGTCGAGTCGTACCGGCAGGCGCTGGCGCACCTGCACGAGGTGGGCCGGCCGCTGCGCGGCTGACCCTGGTACGCACGACGGGGCGGCACCGGTCACGGTGCCGCCCCGTCGCGTCGGGTGCGGGGCGGTCAGCCGCCGAACGCCTTGATCAGCTCTTCCGGGGCCTCCTGGGTCTGGCTGGCCGGCGGCTGCTGCGGGGCGACGGCCGCGCCGAAGTCCGTGTAGGTGGTCTTGAGCTTGCCGGCCGCCGGGGACAGCACGGTGGTGTCGACGACCAGCTCGATCAGCCGGCCCTGGTCGTCGGTCTTCGCGGTGAACGGCACCGCGTTGGCCTTGGCGCCGAGCGCCTTGATGCCCTTGTCGTCCGGCTTGGCCTTGGTGTAGTCGAGGGTGCCGGCGAAGGCGTGCTCACCGGTCTTCTCGACCTCGGTGACCCCCTTGATCATCTGCTTGGCGCCGCCCGGGTCGCCGTCCGGCATCAGGTTCATCTGACCGCTGGCGCCGAGCTTGGTGGCGTCCATGTGCAGCCACTTCTTCGGCGCGCCGGCCATGCCGCTGATCTTCATCCAGGCGTCGTCGCCGAGCGTGATCATCCGGACCTTGCCCTGGCTGCCCATGTCGAGGGTCATGTCGATCGCCTTGGTCCGCGGGTCCAGCAGGCCACCGCCGTTGACCACCGACGAGGTGATGGTGACCCGGACGCTGTCCTCGCTGAGCTTGAGCGCGGCGGCGGTCAGCTCGTCGAGCGGAGCGACCGACGCGCTGCTGCTCGGGGCGACGCTCGCGGCGCTTCCGCCGGCGGCTGGAGCGTCCGCTCCGTCCTGGTTGCCGCAGCCGGTCAGCAGACCCAGCGCGGCGACGAGCGCGACCCCCGTGGTCGCCAGCCGTCGAGTGTTCATTGTGGATTACTCCTCGTAGAGGGTGGGCCGGGGCGGCGTGTACTGCCGGCCACCGGCCGGGCCGTCGGTCAGCGTAGCGGGCGAATGCGACAACAGGGTTTCGATGTCCGTCCGTCGTCGCCGTCGGTGCCCGACCCGACACACCATGTCAACGGGCGTCGACCCGCCTCCGGCGGGTTCCGACCCGCCCAGGCCGGTGCCGGTAGGGTCGGGCCATGACAGACCTGCTCACCGCCGAGGCGGTGCGAGAGGAGCTGGGCGGGCTGGCGGACTGGTCGGGCGACCCGACTCAGATCAGCCGCACCGTCGAGCTGGGCAGCTTCCCGGCCGCCATCGCCGTGGTCGACCGGGTGGCGGAGGTGGCCGAGCGACTCGACCACCACCCCGACATCGACATCCGGTGGCGGACCGTGACCTTCCGCTGCGTCACCCACTCCGCGGGTGGGGTCACCCACCGGGACGTGGAGTTGGCGCGCCAGATCGACGACATCGTCCGGAGCGCCCGATGAGATTCGAGATCAGCAAGGTGCTGGACGCCATCGAGGGGCGCGTCTGCACCGACCCGTCACTGGCCCGGGCCGTCCTCGACCTGGCCGAGGTGATCCGCTACCAGGACCTCGACGGTGGCCGGCCGGCCAGCCTGCTGCGGCTCGGCATGGTGATCGACGCCCTCTCCCGTGAGCTGGAGGAGGACAGCGTCCCGGTCTACGCCGTGGTGCACCGGGCGTTGCTCTCCGACGCCGACCTCACCTCCAACGAGCGGATGGTGGTCCGGCGCTGGGCCGACGACGGCCTGGTCGAGGTGCTGGACAACCCGGGCGACCGGATGCTGGAGGTGGCCGATCTGCTCGGCCTGCCGGTGCTCACCCGGGTCCGGTTCGACAGCCTGCGCGGTCGGTTCCCGTGGCTGGTGGAGCAGCCGGGCCGGGTGCTCGCGCCGGTGCCCGGCGCCGGCGGCCCGGTCTTCGTCGCGCACGTCGGCGGCGGCTCGACCCCGGTCGAGGGGGACCGCTCGCCGGTCGGGGCGAAGCTGTTGGCCCGGCAGTGGCGCTGCCCGGAGCCGGGCTGCGCCCTCTTCGGCGGCGCCGGGGGCGGTGGCGCCTTCGCCGACCTGGCCCGGGTCGAGCGCGCGCCGGCCGGCCAGCCGCCACCCGCGCTGCGCAACGGGGTGCCGACCTGCCCCCGACACGGCGCCCGGCTCGGTGACGCCGGGCCGCGCCCCCGCACCGAGGTGCTGGCGGTCCGGATCGGTGGCCTGGTCCGGCGGCGGTTCGTGCTCACCGAGGAGCAGCCGGTGTTCGTCGGGCGGGCGCCCGAGGCCAGCGGCGGGATCGTGCTCGGCCAGTGGCTCAACGACGAGGCCCGGCGCTGGATCAGCCGCAGCCACCTGAAGCTGGAGCTGCGGGTCGGCGAGGTGATCGTGACCGACGTGAGCACCAACGGCTCCGGCATCCGCCCGCACGGGTCGATGACCGAGGCGGAACGGATCCCGCTCGCGCCGAACCAGTCCCGGGTGCTGGGCGGCGCCGACATGGTCGAGCTCTACCCGGGCGTCCAGGTCGGTCGCGCCGGCGAGCTGCCCACCGGCGCCCCCTTCACCCCCACCTCGGTGATGGCCGAGGCGCCGACGATGGCCATGCGCCTGCCCCGCAACTGACCGACGAACGACGAGCGGGCGTCGGGACCGTGGTCCCGACGCCCGCTTCGCGCGTACGAGGTCAGCCGGCCAGCACGGCGGCGAGCTGGGCCACCGCGTGGTCGATCTCCTCCTCGGTGATCACCAGCGGCGGGGCCAGCCGGATGGTGGAGCCGTGGGTGTCCTTGGCCAGGACGCCCCGCTCCATCAGCCGCTCGCAGGCCTGGCGGCCGCTCATCAGCGCCGGGTCGATGTCCACCCCGGCCCACAGGCCGCGGACCCGGACGGCGACCAGACCCTTGCCGAGCAGCCCCTCCAGGCCGGCGCGCAGCCGCGCACCCAGCTCGGCGGAGCGGCGCTGGAACTCGCCGGTGGCCAGCAGCCGGACCACCTCGGTGGCGACCGCGCAGGCCAGCGGGTTGCCGCCGAAGGTCGAACCGTGCTGGCCCGGCTTCAGCACCCCCAGCACGTCGGCGTTCGCGGCGACCGCGGAGACCGGCACGATGCCGCCGCCGAGCGCCTTGCCCAGCAGGTACATGTCCGGCACGACGCCCTCGTGGTCGCAGGCGAAGGTGTGCCCGGTCCGGCCGAGGCCGGACTGGATCTCGTCGGCGATGAAGAGCACGTTGCGCTCGGTGCAGACCCGGCGGACACCCGGCAGGTAGCCCTCCGGCGGCACCACGACGCCCTGCTCGCCCTGGATCGGCTCGAGCAGCACGGCGACGGTGTTCTCGTCGATCGCGGCGGCCAGCGCGTCCAGGTCGCCGTAGGGGACGACCGTGAAGCCCGGGGTGTACGGCCCGAAGTCGGCGCGGGCGTCCTCGTCGGTGGAGAAGCTGACGATGGTGGTCGTCCGGCCGTGGAAGTTGCCCTCGGCGACGACGATGTTGGCCTGGCCGGGGGTGACGCCCTTGACCTGGTAGCCCCACTTGCGGGCGACCTTGACGCCGGTCTCGACCGCCTCGGCGCCGGTGTTCATCGGCAGGACCAGGTCCTTGCCGCACAGCTCGGCCAGCTCCTTGCAGAAGTCGGCGAACTGGTCGTGGATGAACGCGCGGCTGGTGAGGGTCAGCTTGTCGAGCTGCTCGTGGGCGGCGCGGATCAGCGTCGGGTGCCGGTGGCCGAAGTTCAGCGCCGAGTAGCCGGCGAGGCAGTCCAGGTAGCGACGGCCGTCCACGTCGGTGAGCCAGGCGCCCTCGGCGGAGGAGATCACCACCGGCAGCGGGTGGTAGTTGTGCGCGGTGTGCTTCTCCGCGTCCCGTACCGCGGCGGGAGTCCGCAGCATGTCCTCGATCACTTGGTCGCCTTTCCCTGACGGAGTCGCAACGTGCAGCACTTCGGTCCGCCGCCGGCCTTGCGCAGCTCGGACAGGTCGATCCCGATGGTCTCGTAACCCCGGTCGCGCAGCTTCGCGGCCAGGTCGGTGGCCTGCGCCGGCAGCACCACGTTCCGGCCGTCGCTGACCGCGTTCAGCCCCAGCACCTCGGCGTCGGCCATGGTGGCGTGCACCGCGTCCGGGAAGAGCCGGCGCAGCACCGCCTGGCTGCCGGGGGAGAACGCCTCCGGAAGGTACGCCACGGTCCGCTCGTCGAGCACGGTCAGGGCGGTGTCCAGGTGGTAGAAGCGCGGGTCGACCAGCTGCATCGTGATCACCGGGTAGCCGAAGACCTCCTGCAGCTGCGCGTGCGAGGCGTGCGCGGTGCGGAAGCCGGTGCCGGCGAGCAGATAGTCGCCGACCAGCAGGACGTCGCCCTCGCCCTCGTTGACGTGCTTCGGGTCGTACATCTCGAAGCCGGCGGCCTCGAACCAGGCGCGGTAGGCGGGGGCCTCGTCGGCGCGCTGCGGGTCGCGGAACTGCACCGCCATGGCCCTGTCGTCGATCACCGTGCCGCCGTTGGCGGCGAAGACCATGTCCGGCAGGCCGGCGACCGGGTCGATCAGCTCGACGGAGTGGCCCAGGTCGAGGTAGGTCCGGCGCAGCTGCTCCCACTGCCGGATGGCCAGGTCGGCGTCGACCGGCGCGGTCGGGTCCATCCACGGGTTGATGGCGTAGTCGACGGCGAAGTACGTCGGCCGGCACATCAGGAAGCGCTGGCTGATGGCGTCCATCGTCATGTCCTGCTCCTGGGGGTCGGGCGCGCCCGGCCACCTCGGCCGACGGGCTGGCGCCGTTGTTCAACGGTATGCGGCACCGGCCGACGACATCCACCGCCAAGACTTGCGTACACCGGCGAAACGTTGCGTCTGGCGTCGGCCGAGCGGTGATCTGTTGCGTTCCCGCCTACCACCCGCATGATGAAGGGGCCGCCACCCCCGGAACGGGAGGTGACGGCCCCTGGACGCGCTTCGGGGGCGGCGAACGCCGCCCCCGAAAGGATGCGTGCCCGGCTGGTGAACCACCAGACTGATCGGGCGTCGCCGGCGCACCACCGGCGAGCGGAAAGGTGCCCGTCAGAACCGGTCGACAAACTGTGAGTCGAGCCACTCCCGGAACCGGGAGACCCACTCGCCGTCGGCGGTCGGCCAGTCGAACTGGCCGGTCATCGCGACCACCCCGACCACCACCGCGGCCAGGCCCACCAGGATGCCGATCAGCGCGTCGGTCTTGCCGGCGACGTGCCGCCGCCGGGTCGCCATCAGGCCGAGGACGGAGAGCACCGCGCCGGCCGCGCCGACGGCGATGCCGTACCCGGCCAGCGTGCCGGTGAGCACGAACAGGGCACCGACCACGGAGACGATCAGGCCGAGGGTGGCCAGCAGGCTGGCGCGCGGCTTCGGGCCGGCGACCACCGGGGTCTCCCGGCGGGCCTCGTCCCGGTCGGGGACACCGTCCCGGTCCACGTCGACCGTCCGCTCGGCGGTGGGGTCGGCGAGGCCGGTGCCCGGCCGGGCGTCCCGGTCCGCGCCGGTGAGCCGGTCCGACGTCGTACGCCGAGGCTCGTCGTCGATCGGGGCGACCCGGCCGGAGGGGCCGCGGGTCGACTCGGAGCGGGCGGTGGCCGCCCGGGCCAGCGCGGCGCGCTCCGCCGCCCGGCGCTCCGTCTCGGCGTCGCGCTCGCCGTCGGTGGCCAGCGCGTTGCTGCGGTACGTCGTCTGCTCGGCGTCCCGGTCGGTGACCAGCGGCGGATCGGCCGGGCGGTCGACGGTGGCGCTCCGGTCGTGTCCGTCGACGCGCCCGTCGCCGTTACGGTCGGTCGTGGGCGCCGGCTCGGTCCGGCGCGACAGCGAAGGAATCTTCATTGTGAACACCTCCTGATCGATGCGTGGAGGCCTCGGTGAGCGCCGGTGGGCAGCCACGCGTATCACCGCTGTGGTACCCAGCGGCCCGATCCGCCACACCCGGGCTACCGTTGCCGTTGTGCCAGAGGGACACACCATCCACCGCCTGGCGGCCCGGCACGCCGAGCTGTTCGCCGGCGACAAGGTGACCGCCGCCAGTCCGCAGGGCCGCTTCGCCGAGGGCGCCGCCCGGCTCTCCGGCACCGTCCTCGACGGCACCGAGGCGTACGGCAAGCACCTGCTGCACCACTACGCCGGCGAGCTGACCCTGCACGTGCACCTCGGCCTGTACGGCAAGTTCAGCGACGGCCCGGAGGAGCCGCCGCCCCCGGTCGGGCAGGTCCGGTTGCGGCTCGCCAGCGACCGGCACTGGCTCGACCTGCGCGGCCCCACCGCCTGCGAGCTGCTCACCCCGCCCGAGGTCGCCGCGCTGCGCGACCGGCTCGGCCCGGACCCGCTGCGCGCCGACGCCGACCCGCGCCGGGCCTGGGCGCGGGTCCGGCGCAGCCCCACCCCGCTCGCCGCGCTGCTGCTGGACCAGTCCGTGGTGGCCGGCACCGGGCTGATCTTCGTCACCGAGGCGCTGTTCCGGGCGGGGCTGCCGCCGACGCTGCCCGGCCGGGAGCTGACCCCGGCAGGCTGGGATGCGCTCTGGGCCGACCTGGTCGAGCTGATGACGCTGGCCGTCGATCGCGGCCGGATCGACACCGTCCGCGACGCGCACCTGCCGGAGGCGATGGGCCGCCCGGCCCGCGTCGACCGGCACGGCGGCGAGGTGTACGTCTACCGCCGCCCCGGCGACCCCTGCCACGTCTGCGCGACGCCGGTGCGCCGGGGAGTGCTGGCCGGCCGCAACCTCTACTGGTGCGCCACCTGCCAGGTCGGCTGAGCCGGGCTCAGTCGCCGTCGACGAGCCAGCGGACCGACTCGACCTGGTTCGGGAAGACGACCTTCCCGTCGGTGCTCCAGGCCAGCGTCTGCGCGATCGCCCAGTCCCGGACCCGGTCCCGGTCCAGCCCCAGCGCGCCGGTGAGCCGGTCGAGCCGCCGCCGCAGCGCCGCCGGCGAGTGACCCAGCTCGGGGCCGCGCACGATCGGCACCGCCCCGAACTCCCGCTCGCCGACCAGCGGCTTCGGGTCGATCACCAGCCACGGCTCGCGGGTCGCGCGCAGCACGTTGCCGGCGTGCAGGTCCTGGTTGACCAGCACCTGTTCGCCCTGGTCGTCGACGAGCTCGGCGAGCCGGCCGAGCGCCGCGTCGAGCAGCCGCCGCTCGTACGGCCGGCCGGCCCGCTCCCAGTTCACCGGCAGCCGCGCGCGCCAGCCGGCGGCCTCCTCGGCGAGCGTGGTGAACGGCCTGCCGGCCGGTTGCCACAGCCGGGGCAGCAGCCCGGCGACGACGTCCAGCGCCTCGTCGGGCGGCAGCTCGTGCACCGGCGAGCCGGGCAGGCACCGTTCGACCAGCAGCGCCCGCCGCCGCGGGTCGTGCGCGAGCAGGCGTACCGCCCCGTCGCCGGCCCAGTGCGCGAGCGCGTCGGCCTCACGGCGGCTGTCCTCGTCCGGGTACTGGAGCTTGAGCACCGCCGGGGTGCCGTCGGGCAGTGTGGCGGGGATCGCCAGGGAGGCGAACGCGTACGGAAAGGGCGGCCCGAGCCGCAGTGACCAGCGCTCGGCGCACTCGTCCCGCCACCGGGGCAGCATCCCCAGCCAGTCCCGCCCGACCGCCGTACCCCGCACCCACGACAACCCCTCCGGAATCTCCACCCGGCCATCCTCGCCGGATCGTGGAGAGTTGTTGTCGTCCCGGCGACAACAACTCTTCACGATTCCGGCTGCCAGCCCGCCGCCGTCAGGGCGGCGCGGAGTTGGGTGGCCACCTCTGCCGGACGGCGACGAAGATCGAAGGCGGTGAATCGGAGGATACGATCGCCCAGATCCGGTTCTGCCGCCGAAGGTCCGAGGCCCAGTGCCGGACCTCCATGTGGTGCGCGCCGTCGACCTCGACGTGCAGCCCCCACCGTCGCCAGTACGCGTCCAGGTAGCGCACCCGCCCGTCCGCGTCCCGTCGTCGTTCCTGCAGCTCCGGCGGGGGGAGACGGTACCGCCGGCAGAGCCGGACCAGGTCGATCTCCGACAGCGCTTCGGCGCCGCCGGTCAGGTCCGCGATGGTGCTCCTGATCAACGCCGCCCGGCGTGGCCGGCGGAAGCGCTGCAGGGCCGCCCCCAGTTCGGCCGGGGTGACGCGCCGCTGCTGGCAGCCAGCAGCGAGCAGCGCCTGCGCCTCGTCCTCGGTGCGTACCCACTGCGCGGCGTCCAGCAGGGACCGCGCCATGGTCGTGCGGTCGGGTCGTCCCCGCTGGCGGTCGGCGTCAGGCAGGTGCCGGGTCCGCCGGACACGTACCGCCGGCATGCCGAGCGGCAGACGGCGCAGCAGGTCGGGAGCCTGCCGCTGGAACGGCACGAGCACGTCCACCGCCTCGTAGCGCCAGCGTCCGCGAAGGCCGCTGGCGCGAGCGGCGGCCAGCCCTGCCAGCACCGCACCCTCGCCGGCCGCCAGTACGGCGATCCAGCGCTGCTGATCCAAGCTGATCTCACCACCGCCGGTCCGCAGAATGCCCCGGCAGATCCGCTCCCACCGGCCCGTGGCCACCAGGTGGCGTACCTTGGCCGGAGTCAGCTCGCGTGTCGCCTGCGCCCAGCTCAGCACCCCCGCCTGCTCGAACAGCAGCCAGTCCAACGCTCCCGCGTCATCCCCCGGAATCCGCACCGATCCAGCAGAACTGATTCTGTGCGGAGTTGTTGTCGCTGGGACGACAACAACTCCGCACACCACCGACCGGTCAGCTGGCCAGGGCGTCGACGGCCTTGCGGGCGGCGATCAGCACCGGGTCCCACACCGGGGCGTACGGCGGGGCGTAGCCGAGATCCAGCGCGGTCATGTCGTCCACGGTCATGCCGTTCCAGAGCGCCACGGCCAGCGCGTCGATCCGCTTGGCCGACTCGGAGCGGCCGACGATCTGGGCGCCGAGCAGCCGCCCGGTGGGACGCTCGGCGATCAGCTTGACGGTCATCGGGCGGGCCCCCGGGTAGTAGCCGGCTCGGCTGGTCGACTCGGCCCGCACCGTGACGAACTCGAAGCCGGCCGACGCGGCTTCCCGCTCCCGCAGCCCGGTACGCGCCACCTCCAGGTCGCAGACCTTGGTCACGGCGGTGCCGATGACGCCGGGGAAGGTGGCGTACCCGCCGCCGATGTTGATCCCGACCACCCGGCCCTGCTTGTTGGCGTGCGTGCCGAGCGGGACGTGCACGGACATCCCGCTGACCCGGTGCAGCGTCTCCACGCAGTCGCCGGCCGCCCAGACGTCGGGCATTCCGGGCACCCGCATCCGCCGGTCGACGCGGATCCCGCCGGTGGTGCCGACCGGCAGGCCGGCGGCCGCGGCGAGCGCGGTGTTGGGGCGTACCCCGAGGCCGAGGACCACGACGTCGGTCGGCAGCGAACCGGCGTCGGTGACCACCGCGACGACCCGGCCGTCGCGCTCCTCGATCCCGGTCACCCGGACGCCGGTACGGATCTCGATGCCGAGGCCGCGCATCGCCGTGGCGACCAGGGACGCCATGTCCGGGTCGACGGTGGACATCGGCTGTTCGCCCTGCTCCACCAGGGTGACCGAAAGTCCTCGCTGGACCAGCGCCTCGGCCATCTCCACGCCGATGTAGCCGCCGCCGACCACCACCGCCCGGCGTGGCTTCGGCTCGGCGTCCAGCCAGTCGCGCACCGCCGCGCCGTCGTCGAGGGTCTGCACCCCGAAGACCCCGCCCACGTCGTCGCGGGCCCAGTCGGGCTTCGTCGGCACCGCGCCGGTGGCGTACACCAGGGTGTCGAACCGCTCGCGGACCTCGGCGCCGCGGTCCAGGTCGCGGGCGACGACCTCGCGGCGGTCCAGGTCGATGCCGGTGACCTCGGTGCGGGTCAGCACGTCGATCTGGTGCTCCTCGCGGAACGTGGCCGGGGACCGGACGATCAGGTCGTCGCGTTCCTCGACCGTCCCGCTGATCCAGTACGGGATGCCGCACGCCGAGTACGACGTGAAGTGCCCCCGCTCGAACGCGACGATCTCCAGGTCGTCGCGGCGGCGACGGCGGCGGGCCTGGGAGGCCGCCGCCATGCCCGCGGCGTCCCCGCCGATGACGATCAGCCGTTGTGCCACGGTGACCAGTCTCCCACGCAGGGCTCAGCCGCGGGTCTGTCGCGCCACGTCCGCCACCACGTCCTCCAGCCGGCCGGTCCGCTCGAAGACGGCCCGCTGCCGGGCGGCGCCGCTGCCGTGCCGGCGCAGCCCGCCCAGCAGGTCGGTCATCTCGCCGAGGTCGCCGTGGCTCTCCAGCGCGGGGCGTACCCGCTCGACCAGGGCGTCCAGCAGCTCCCAGGCCGGGCGCAGCTCGCCGTTGGCGAGGTCGACGCCCTCGCCCTCCAGCCCGTCGTGCGCGGCCCGCCAGTGCGCGGCGACCAGCAGGTGGTGGTCGGTGTTGACGGCGGGGCGGCCCTCGTCGAGGTCCGTCATCGCGGTCGCCACCATCGCCCGGACCATGGCCGCGACCAGCACCGCGTCGTCCACCGACGGGCAGACGTCACCGATGCGGATCTCCACCGTCGGGTACTTCGCCGACAGCCGGGCGTACCAGTAGAGCATCCCCTCGTCGAGCATCACGCCGCTGGCGATGAGCTGCCGGATCAGCCGCTGGTAGTGCTCGTGCGACGCCAGGAACGGGGTGGGGGCGACCGACGGCCAGTGCTCCCACTCCACCGAGCGCCAGCTCGCGTAGCCGGTGTCCGCGCCCCGGGCGAACGGGGAGTTGGTGGTCACCGCGTGCAGCACGGGCAGCCAGGGGCGGACGTGGTTGAGCACCTGGACGCCGGTCTCCGGGTCGGGAACGCCGACGTGCACGTGCATGCCGTTGTTGCCGGGGCCCGGGACCAGCAGCCGGAACCGCTCGATCATCTGGTCGAAGCGGGGCTTGTCGACCACCGGCGGGACCGGGCCGTCGACCGGGCCGGTGCCGATGGCGAGCAGCCGTACGCCGGCCCGCTCGGCGGCGTCGGCGAGCGCGGCCCGCAGCACGCCGAGGGAGTGGCGGATCGACCGGAGTTCCAGCCCGGGCGGGCTGCCGATCTCGATCTGGCTGGTCTGGAACTCCCGCTCCACCTGGCCGCGCAGCTCCGCCGGCACCTGATCCAGCACCAGGTCGACGGCGGGCACCGCGGCGCCGGTGTGCGGGTCGACGAGCAGGAACTCCTCCTCGACGCCCACCGTGAGCAGGTTGGTGCCGTTCGGTGCCGCCGGGCTCGCCTCCGCCACCTGGCTGGTCATCGCCACCACCGTCCGTTCGCCCCGGTCACGGTCCGTCCGCGCCGGTCGGGGCTCTGGTTACCCAGGGTGGCGGCGACGGAAAACGCCGGACCGGCGCGTCGGGGCGGCGTGTCGCCGATCCCGCCGGTGGGGTGGACGGCGGACCCTAGGCTGATCCCGTGCCGGGTCTGCTGGTGGCGGTGACGGGTCTGTGGGCGTACGTGCTCACCGAGCTGACGCTGCTCGGGCAGCGTCCGGCGGAGCTCCTCGCCGGCGCGGCGGTGGTGGCCGCGCTGCTGCTCGCGACGCTGCTGGCGGCGCGTCCCCGCCGGGTGGGCGGCCCGGCCCGGGGTGGCCGGCGGGCGGTGGGCCTGCGGGAGCGGGCCCGGCGCCGGCGGGTGCCGCGCCAGGTCGATCCGGACGCGGCCGGCCGGCCCCGTCCCCGGGCCCCGGGGTGGCGTCCCTCGGCCGGGTGGCGTCCGGTCGCGGGCTGATCCCGCGCGTCGCCGCCCGGCCGATTCCGTCGTCATCCGTCCCACCGGCCCCGGCCGGGGGACATCCGGGATCGGACCGAGGGGTCACCTGATGCTCGCCTTCTCACCCGTGCACGACGCGGTGGCTGCCGCCGGCGCCGCCGTCACCTGGCTCTCCGACGCGCTCGCGCCGCTGACCGGCGGGACGGCCACCGCCGCCGCCATCGTCCTGTTCACCATCGCCGTCCGGCTGCTGATCTCGCCGCTCACCCTGGCGCAGGTCCGTGGGGAGCGGCGCCGCGCGGCGCTCGCCCCCGAGGTCCGCCAGCTTCAGCAGCGGTACGCCGACGACCCGGCGCGGTTGCAGTCCGAGCTGTTCGGGCTCTACCGGAAGGCCGGCGCCAGTCCGATCGCCGGCTGCCTGCCGGCGCTGCTCCAGGCGCCCTTCTTCCTGGTCATGTACCGGCTCTTCGCCACCGGTGAGGGCGGCGGCGGGCTGCTCGACGAGCGGCTGGGCGGGGTGCCGCTGGGCTGGCACCTGGGCGACGGGCTCTCCGGCCCGGTGGTGCTGGTCTTCGGCCTGCTGCTGGCGGTGCTGACCGGCCTGGCCTGGTTCTCCTCCCGGCGGGCGAAGCGCGCCGCGGCGTCGACGGGCACGGTGGCCGGTACGCCGATCGAGGGACCGGGCGCGGCCACGCTGGGCCGGCTGATCCCGCTGCTGCCGTACGTGACCGTGCTGGTGGCGCTGGTGGTGCCGCTGGCGGCGGTGATCTACCTGGTGGCCACCACGGCGTGGACGGCGCTGGAGCAGGTGACGCTGCGCCGCCCGCAGCCGGGATCCATCGACAAGCGTTGACATCTGTCCGCTCGGCGGCGTACAAATCGCTGTCAGAGAGCGCTCTCTCGACCCGTCCCCCGCAGAGAGGCACCCCCGATGAACCCTGCCCCGGCGGCCTCCGCCGCCCCCCGCCCACCCCGGTCGCGCCGACGGCTCCCGCTGGCCGTCGCGCTGGCCGTCGCCACCACCGCACTGACCGGCGTGACCGTGACCGCGCAGGCCGCCGTCCCGCCGCCCCCGTCCGGCTGGAGCCTGATGTGGAGCGACGACTTCACCGGCTCCGCCGGCACCCTGCCGTCCTCGGCCAACTGGATCATCGACACCGGCACCAGCTACCCGGGTGGCCCGGCCAACTGGGGCACCGGCGAGATCCAGACGTACACCGCCAGCACCAGCAACCTCGCCCATGACGGCGCCGGCAACCTGCGGATCACCCCGATCCGCGACGGCGCCGGGCGGTGGACCTCGGCGCGGATCGAGACCGTCCGCACCGACTTCAAGCCGCCCGCCGGGGGAGTGCTCGCCATCGAGGGGCGGATCCAGATGCCCAACGTCACCGGCGCGCAGGCCGCCGGCTACTGGCCGGCGTTCTGGGCGCTCGGCTCGCCGTACCGGGGCAACTACCAGAACTGGCCCGGCGTCGGCGAGTTCGACGTGATGGAGAACGTCAACGGGCTGAACCAGGTCTGGGGCGTGCTGCACTGCGGGTACGCCCCGGGCGGCCCGTGCAACGAGTTCAATGGCCTCGGCAACTCCCGGCCCTGCCCCGGCAGCACCTGCCAGTCGGCCTTCCACACCTACCGCTTCGAGTGGGACGCCTCGGTCGCTCCGCAGCAACTGCGCTGGTACGTCGACGGACAGCTGTTCCACACCGTCGGCCAGAACCAGGTCGGCGAGCCGTACTGGACCCAGATGACCGGCCATGCCGGCTACTTCCTGCTGCTCAACGTCGCGATGGGTGGCGCGTTCCCGAACGGGGTGGCCGGCTACGCCACGCCGACCGCCTCGACCGTCTCCGGCCGGTCGATGCTGGTCGACTACGTGGCCGTCTACCGGCGGGGCACGTCCACGCCACCGCCGACCACCCCGCCGCCGTCCGGCGGCGTCGACGCGTACGGGACGATCCAGGCCGAGGCGTTCACCGCGCAGAACGGGGTGATCGTCGAGGCGTGCGCCGAGGGCGGGCAGAACATCGGCGCCGTGCGCAGCGGTGACTGGGTCCGCTACGACAACGTCGACTTCGGCGCGACCCCGCCCCGCGACTTCGTCGCCCGGGTGGCCTCCGGGGCGGCCGGCGGGGTGAGCGGGTTGGTCGAGGTGCGCCTGGACAGCCCGACCAGCGCGCCGATCGGCAGCTTCGCCATCGCCAACACCGGCGGCTGGCAGAGCTGGCGTTCGGTGCCCGGCAACGTCGCCGCGGCGACCGGGCGGCACACCGTCTACCTGACCTTCAGCAGCGGCCAGAGCGCCGACTTCGTCAACGTCAACTGGTTCACCTTCCGGCGCTGAGCGCGCCCGGGGCCCGCGTCGAGCGACGCGGGCCCCGATCGATGGGTCGGCCACTCTGGACAGAATCAGTTAACAGTCTTAATAATAAGCGCGCACGTCGACATCCATGGATCGATCGCAGTCCGGAGGGTCGCATGACGCGTTCCAGAACCCTGCTCCTCTCCCTGGTCGCCGCGCTGGTCGCGACCCTCGGCGCGGCGTGGGTCGCGCTGCCCGCGTACGCGGCCGGGGCGACCGCCAGCTTCGTCAAGACCGCCGACTGGGGCAGCGGCTGGGAGGGGAAGTACACGATCACCAACGGCGGCGCCAGCACCATCTCGGGCTGGACCGTCTCCTTCGACCTGCCCGCCGGGACCACCGTCGGCAGCTACTGGGACGCGCTGCTCACCAGCTCCGGCCAGCGGTACACCTTCACCAACCGGTCCTGGAACGGCACCGTCGCCCCGGGCGCCTCGGTGTCGTTCGGCTTCCTCGGGACCGGGACCGGCTCGCCGACCAACTGCCTGCTCAACGGGGCGCCCTGCGGTGGCGGCAGCACCCCGCCGAGCCCGACGCCGACCACTCCGACGCCGTCGCCCACCACCCCGGCGCCGACCACCCCGCCGCCCACCACCACCCCGCCGCCGCCCACCGGCGGGCTGCCGAAGCACCTGCTCACCGGCTACTGGCACAACTTCGACAACCCCGCGGTCGAGCTGCGACTGCGCGACGTGCCCGCCGAGTACGACATCGTCGCCGTCGCCTTCGGCGAGGCCACCGCCACGCCCGGCGCGGTCGCGTTCGCCGTCGACCCCGGCCTGTCCGCCGCACTCGGCGGTTACCCCGACGCGCAGTTCACCGCCGACGTGCAGACCCTGCGCTCGCGCGGCCAGAAGGTGATCCTCTCCGTCGGCGGCGAGACCGGCCGGGTCGCGGTCAACGACGCCACCTCGGCCACCGCCTTCGCCGACACCGTGCACACGCTGATCCGCCGGTACGGCTTCGACGGGGTCGACATCGACCTGGAGAACGGGCTCAACCCGACGTACATGGCCCAGGCGCTGCGCGCGCTGCGGGCGAAGGTCGGCGCCGGCCTGATCATCGCGATGGCACCGCAGACCATCGACATGCAGTCGCCCACCACCGGCTACTTCAAGCTGGCGCTGGACATCCGGGACATCCTCACCGTGGTCAACACCCAGTTCTACAACTCCGGGGCGATGCTCGGCTGCGACCAGAACGCCGCGTACTCACAGGGCACGGTGAACTTCATCGTCGCCCTGGCCTGCATCCAGCTGGAGGCGGGGCTGCGCCCCGACCAGGTCGGCCTGGGCCTGCCCGCCGGGCCGGGCGCCGCCGGCGGTGGCATCGTCGCGCCGAGCGTGGTCAACGCCGCCCTGGACTGCCTGGCCCGCGGCACCAACTGCGGCAGCTTCCGGCCGCCGCGCACCTACCCGGGCATCCGGGGCGCGATGACCTGGTCGGTGAACTGGGACGTCAGCAACGGCAACGGTTTCGCCCGCACCGTCAAGCCGCACCTGGCCACCCTGCCCTGACCGGCGTGGCCGGTCCGCCGTCCCGCGGACCGGCCACGCCGCACCACCCGGCCCACCCCCGGCCGGTCCGTCCGCACCGTCGGCCCACCCCCGGCCGGCAAGTCCGCATCACCCGGCCCACCCCCGGCCGGCAAGGCCGCACCCGGCCCACGCCCGGCCGGGCCGTCCGCACCGCCGGCCCACCGCAGCGGCCGGGCCGGTCCTCCCGCCCCACCGACCCGCCTCCTGCGGGCCGGCGACCCCGCCCACCCCCGGGCGGTCCCCCACCACAGGTCCCTGGAGGCCACCGTGAAACTCCGCTCCCCACGCGTGGCGACATTCGCCGTCGCGCTCGCCGCCGCCCTGGTCGCGGCCACCGTCGTGGCCCCACCGGCCGCGTCCGCCGCCACCGCCGCCTTCGTCCGCACCGCCAGCTGGGGCAGCGGGTACGAGGCGAAGTTCACCGTCACCAACGACAGCTCGGCCAGCATCAGCTCCTGGAACGTGCAGTTCGACCTGCCCGCCGGCAGCTCGCTCGGCACCTTCTGGGACGCCCGGCTGACCACCTCCGGCCAGCACGTGACCGCGGTGAACCAGTCCTGGAACGGCACCCTCGCCCCGGGTGCCAGCACCTCGTTCGGTTTCGTGGTCAGCGGTAACGGCGACCCGACCAACTGCACGGTCAACGGCGGCTCCTGCACCGGAGGCGGCGGCAACCCGTCCGCCCCGGCCACCCCCGGCGGCCTGCGGGTCACCGGCACCACCGCCTCCTCGATCGCGCTGGCGTGGAACGCCGTCGGCGGCACGGTCACCGGCTACCGGGTGTACGAGGGCTCGACCGTCCGGGCCACCCTCACCGGCACCTCGACCACGGTCAGCGGGCTGGCCGCCTGCTCCGCGCACAGTTACACGGTGGCCGCGTACAACTCCTCCGGTGAGTCGGCGAAGTCCGCGCCGGTCTCCGCCACCACCACCGGCTGCACCGGCGGCACCGCTCCGATGGCCGCCGCGCCCTACCTCTACCCGGGCTGGGGCGACCCGCCCGCGCCGTCGACGGTGATGGGGGCGACCGGGGTCAAGTGGTTCACCATCGCGTTCGTCCTCTCCGGCGGCGGCTGCACCCCGGCCTGGGACGGCAGCGGCCCGCTCACCGGCGGCGCGCACGCCAGCACCATCGCCGCGATCCGGGCCGCCGGCGGCGACGTGATCCCGTCCATCGGCGGGTGGAGCGGCAACAAGCTCGGCCCGAACTGCTCCTCGGCCGCCGCGCTCGCCGGGGCGTACCAGCAGGTGATCAACGCGTTCGGGCTGAAGGCGATCGACATCGACATCGAGAACAGCGACGAGTTCGAGAACGCGGTGGTGCAGGACCGGATCCTCGGCGCGCTGAAGATCGTCAAGCAGAACAACCCGGGCATCAAGACGATCATCACGTTCGGCACCTCGACCACCGGGCCGAACTACTGGGGCACCCGGCTGATCAACCAGGCCGCCGCGCTCGGCGCGAACATCGACACCTTCACCATCATGCCGTTCGACTTCGGCGGTGGCGCGAACATGTACCAGAACACCGTCAACGCGGCGGAGGGCCTGAAGAACGCGCTCAAGACGGCCTTCGGCTGGTCGGACGCCACCGCGTACGCGCACATGGGCATCTCCGGCATGAACGGCCTCTCCGACCAGCAGGAGCTGACCTCCCCGGCCACCTGGACGCAGATCCGGGACTGGGCCAAGGCCCGCGGCCTGTCCCGCTTCACCTTCTGGTCGGTCAACCGGGACCGCCCCTGCCCGGGCGGGGGAGTGGTCTCCAACTGTTCCGGCATCGCCCAGAACAACTGGGAGTTCACCTCGATCACCGCGAAGTACTGAGCGACGGCGTCGCGGTCAGCGACCGGCGGTCACCGACTGCCGGTCGCGCCGCGCCCGCCGCTTGCGGACCTTCTTCACCACCCAGCTCGCGATCATGACGGCGAAGACGGCGAAGATCGCGTAGTTGAACCAGCTGCTGTACCGGTCGACGTCCTCCCAGCGCGACCCGAGCGCGTAGCCCAGCCCCACGATCAGGGTGTTCCACACCCCGCTGCCCAGCGTGGTCAACAGGACGAACTCACCCAGCGGCATCCGGTTCGCCCCGGCCGGGACCGACACCAGGCTGCGGACCACCGGCACCACCCGGCCGATCAGCACCGCCCACCGGCCGTACCGGTCGAACCAGCGGTCGGCCTTCTCCAGGTCGTCGGAGTCCACCAGCGGGATGTGGTCCAGCCAGCGCTTGAGCCGTTCCTCGCCCAGCGCCGCGCCGAGCCAGTAGAGCACCAGCGCGCCGAGCAGCGAGCCGACCGTCGCGGCGAGCACGATCACCACCAGGTGGAAACGGCCCTCGCTGGCGAGGTAGCCGGCCATCGCCAGCACGATCTCGCTGGGGATCGGCGGAATGATGCTCTCCAGGGCCACCAGCAGCGCGACGCCGACCGCGCCCAGCGAGTCGATGACGCTGGCCACCCAGCCGGTCAGCCCGGTGAACTGGTTCGGGTCGACGTTCTGGGCGAGAGCCATGGGCGTCCTTCCGAGAGCTGCCGGGATCGGAGAGTCGTACCCGCGCATCCGACCCCCACACCTGCCGGTGACCCGCCCCACTGACCACCCGCTCAGACCCGATCCGCCCGCCGACCTGCCCGCCTTGCGGCGTGTCGCGGTATCGGTCGCCCGGGACACCGCGACACGCCGCAACTCGCGACGGAGCGCGTCGCCGGCAGGCGGGTCGCCGGTGGGGGTCAGGTCGAGGGGTGCAGTTCGCGGTCGGCCGGGCCCTGGCGCCAGCCGGTGAACCGGACGGTCAGCCCGGACCGGGTCGGCGAGCAGCAGAACGGTCCGGCGGACGCCGCTGACTCCGGGGCGAGCGGGGCGAGCCGGACGAGCCGCCACGGCTCGTCGTCCACCCGGGCCCGGACGGTGAGCGCATCACCGTCCCGGCTGACCCGGACGGTGACCTCGCGCCCGGCCCAGTCCGGCACCGGCGCCACCGACCAGTCGGAGACCTCCCGGGTGACCACCGCGCCGAGCTGCGGCTCGCCGTCGCTGACCTCCACCCCGGCCTTGACCCAGTTCCGCTCGTCCACCCGGACCAGCACCCCGGCCTGGTCGAACTGTTCGCCGTAGTCCAGCCGGAAGCTCACCTCGACGGCACTGCCGCCGGGCAGTGGGGCGAGCAGGGCAGGCCCGTCGTCGTGCACGAACCCGTAGCTGGTGTGCCGCCAGAAGTCACTCTCCGCGCCCGGCTCCACCAGCAGGTCACCCGCGTCGGTCCGCTCGACCCGTACCGGCTCGCGCAGCCAGCGACCGGCGGTCCAGTCGACGTCCCGCAGCGTCTCGTCCTCGCCCATGCCGGCACCGTACCCGTCCGGACGGCGCCGATCCGAGGACGGCGACCACGGCCTCGCGTTTGCCGCGACGGCCGATCGGAGACATAAGGTCGGCATGGGTGACAGGTGGTACTCCGAGGCCGTCGTCTACTGCCTCGACATCGACACGTACGCGGACTCCGACGGCGACGGGGTCGGTGACATCCGAGGGCTGATCGGCCGGCTGGACTACCTGGCCCGGCTCGGGGTCACCTGCCTGTGGCTGCACCCGATCCACCCCTCACCGGGCCGGGACGACGGCTACGACGCCACCGACTTCTACAACGTGGACCCCCGCTTCGGCACCCTCGGCGACTTCGCGGAGCTGCTGCACCAGGCGCAGAACCGGGGCATTCGGGTGATCATCGACCTGGTGGTCAACCACACCTCCGACGAGCACCCCTGGTTCCAGTCCGCCCGCTCGTCGCCCGACTCGCCGTACCGGGACTGGTACGTCTGGTCCGACACCGAGCCGGACGACCGGCACCAGGGCATGGTCTTCCCTGGCGAGCAGAACGAGACCTGGAGCTACGACCGCACCGCGAAGGCGTGGTTCTACCACCGGTTCTACACGTTCCAGCCGGACCTCAACTTCGCCAACCCTGAGGTCCGCGCGGAGATCAAGAAGGTGATGTCGTTCTGGCTCCAGCTCGGCGTCTCCGGTTTCCGGATGGACGCGGTGCCGTTCATCATCGAGCTGACCGAGCCGGGCAACCCCAACTCGCCCAAGGACTTCGAGTTCCTCACCGAGATGCGCCAGCACGTGCAGTGGCGGCGCGGCGACGCGGTCCTGCTGGCCGAGGCGAACGTCGAGCCGGACCAGCTGCCCACGTTCTTCGGCGACTCCGGCGGCTCCGGCAACCGGATCCACATGCTCTTCGACTTCATGCTCAACGGCCGGCTCATGCTGGCCCTGGCCCGGCAGGACCCGGAGCCGGTGATCGAGGCGCTGCGGGACACCCCGGCGCTGCCCGTCGGCGGCCAGTGGGCCACCTTCCTGCGCAACCACGACGAGATCGACCTATCCCGGCTCACCGCCGAGCAGCGCAACCAGGTGTACGCCGAGTTCGGCCCGGACGAGGACATGCGGATCTACGACCGGGGCATCCGGCGCCGGCTGGCCCCGATGCTCGGCAACGACCGCCGCCGCATCGAGTTGGCGTACGCGTTGCAGTTCTCGCTGCGCGGCACGCCGGTGCTGCGCTACGGCGAGGAGATCGGGATGGGCGAGGACCTGTCGCTGCCCGGCCGGGAGGCCATCCGCACCCCGATGCAGTGGTCGTTCAAGCCGAACGCCGGGTTCTCCACCGCGGACCCGGAGAAGCTGGTCCGACCGGTGATCGACAAGGGTGAGTTCAGCTACGAGAAGGTCAACGTGACGGCCCAGCGCCGTGACCCGAAGTCGCTGCTGGCCTGGTTCGAGCGGATGATCCGTACGCTGCGCGAGGCCCCCGAGATCGGCTCGGGCGTGACGACGCACATCGACGTGCCGATGCCGGCCGGGGTGCTGGCGCACCGCGCCGACGGTCCGACCGGGACGATGGTCTTCCTGCACAACCTGGGCACCGAGGACGTCGAGGTCGACCTGAGCATGCTCGCGCCCGAGGCGGACCTGCCGAATGACGTCCTCTCCGACCGCGGGTACGGCGAGGTGGGCAAGCTGGACAACCTCAAGCTGGCCGGCTACGGCTACCGCTGGATCCGGCTCTGCCGGAGCGAGGCGATCTGACCCTCCCGCCCGACCTTCGGCCGGGCCCGGCGGTGTCCGATGTGCTCTCCAGAGCCGGCCCGCGCCCGGCGGCGCGGACCGCCGCCGCGGGCCGGTCCGGGTGGGCGTACCCCTGGGTTAAGCTCCTTCGATCGACCCACAAGTTACCGGGAGGTAATCATGTCGGAGGAGCCCCGCGTCGCCATCGTGACCGGAGCCGCGCGCGGCATCGGCGCGGCCACCGCCCGACGGCTGGCCGCCGACGGCATGGCCGTCGCCGTGGTCGACATCGACGAGTCGGCGACGAAGGAGACCGTGGACGCGATCGCCGCCGACGGCGGCCGGGCGCTCGGGGTCGGCGCCGACGTGTCCGACCGGGCCCAGGTCGAGGCGGCCGTCGAGCGGATCGCCGCCGAGCTGGGCGGGCCGACCGTGCTGGTCAACAACGCCGGCGTGCTCCGCGACAACCTGCTGTTCAAGATGACCGACGCCGACTGGGACACGGTGCTGGGCGTGCACCTGCGCGGCGCGTTCCTGTTCAGCCAGGCCACCCAGAAGCACATGGTCGACCGGAAGTGGGGCCGGATCGTCAACCTCTCCAGCACCTCGGCGCTGGGCAACCGGGGCCAGGCGAACTACTCGACGGCTAAGGCCGGCCTCCAGGGCTTCACCAAGACGCTCGCCATCGAGCTGGGCCCGTTCGGCGTGACGGTCAACGCGGTCGCGCCGGGCTTCATCGTCACCGATATGACCGCCGCGACCGCCGCCCGGATGAAGGTCGACTTCGAGGCGTTGCAGCAGCACGCCGCCGCGGAGATCCCGGTCCGCCGCTGCGGCCGCCCGGAGGACATCGCCCACACCATCTCGTTCCTCGCCAGCGAGGGCGCGTCCTTCGTCTCCGGCCAGGTCATCTACGTAGCCGGCGGCCCCAAGGACTGACCCCCACCCCGCGCCGCACCACCAAATGGCCGCTCTTTCCGAGAAAGAGTGGCCATTTCGGCTTCCAAGGCCACGCTTTCTCCGAAAGTGCGGCCGCAGGGCGGGGTCGCGGGGTCGCGGGGTCAGGTGGGGGTGTGGCGGGTGCGGTAGAGCCAGAGGAGGCCGAGGATGGGCAGGACGAGCGGGATGTAGCCGTAGCCGCTGCCGAATCCGGACCAGACCGTCTCGTCCGGGAAGAGTTCCTTGTCGACCAGGCTCAGCAGGCCCACCCCGACGACCCCGGCCAGCTCCACCGAGCAGCAGGCGAGCGCGACCCGGCGGCCGGCGTGACCGGCGCGGGCCAGCCCGACGGCGGCGACGATGTAGATCACCGCGGCCAGCGCGGAGAGCAGGTACGCCACCGGAGCCTCGTCGAACTTCGTGGCGATCTGGAGCCCGGCCCGCGAGGTCGCGGCGATCGCGAAGAGCAGGTAGACCGCGATCAGCAGCCGACCCGGACCCTTGTTCGTGGCCGGCGTGGAGGTGCCGGTCTCAACCACCGAGGATCTCCCAGGTCTGCTGGAGCCGGACCACGACCACCGGGGTGACCAGGCAGATCGCGCAGACGATCGCCGAGCCCCAGCGGGTCGGCTCCATCCGGGCCAGCACCCAGGCCAGCGGCGGCAGGCAGACCAGCGTCACCAGGTAGCCGAAGAAGGCGCCGGGCTCGCCCGGGCGCTCGCCGCCGCTCAGCGCGACCAGCGCCGCCACCGCCAGCGCGAGCAGCGCCACCTCCAGCACGGCCAGGCCGACGAACTGGAGCCGGTCCGGCGCGCGGTGGCGCAGCGTCGCCACCAGGCTCCAGAGCGCCAGTACGAGCGACAGCACGATCGTTGCCGTCGCGAGGATCCCGTCCACCGGCGAGCCGGCTGAGGCTGCGCTGGTCATCGCGGGCACACCGTCGGAGTCTCGGTCACCGGCACAGCCTACTAACCGTCGTAGTAATCGCCCTCGCCCCGGTCACTCGGCCAGGTCGGCCGGACGTGCCCGGCCGGGGACGACTAGGTTGGATCACGCCACGGCACCGCCGTGGCGGACGACGACACCGGGGGTACTCGTGCTGCGGTTCGGCTTGTTTGGCACCGGTCACTGGGCGGCGGAGACGCACGCCGCCGCGATCGACGCGCACCCGCGCGCCGAACTGGTCGGGGTCTGGGGACGCAACCCGGAGCGGGCCGCCGAGCTGGCCGACCGGCACGGCGTACCGGCGTTCGGCGACGTCGGCGCGCTGCTGGACGAGTGCGACGCGGTCGCCGTGGCGCTTCCGCCCGACATCCAGGCGGACCTCGCCGTACGCGCCGCCATCGCGGGCCGGCACCTGCTGCTGGACAAGCCGCTGGCGCTCACCCTCGCCGACGCCGACCGGGTGGTCGCCGCCGCCCAGCAGTCCGGGGTGGCCTCGGTGGTCTTCTTCACCCAGCGTTACCACCCGAACGTCACCGGCTTCCTCGCCTCGACCGCCGCTGCCGGCGGCTGGCAGCACGCGCGGGCGACCATGTTCGCCTCGATCTACCAGCCCGGCAGCCCGTACGGCGACTCCCAGTGGCGGATCGAGCACGGCGCACTCTGGGACATCGGTCCGCACGCGCTGTCGATCATCCTGCCGGTGCTCGGCCGGGTCACCCGGGTGGCCGCGATGAACGGCCCGAGCGGCCTGGTCCACCTGCTGCTCACCCACGTCGGCGGCGCCACCAGCGCGATCTCGCTCACCCTCGACGCGCCTCGTGAGGCGACGACCCGCGACTTCGTCTTCTTCGGCGAGAACGGCACCGAGGCGGTGCCACCGGGCGACGGCGACGCCATCACCGCCTTCGGCACGGCAATCGACCAGCTCCTCGAGGAGATCGACGCCGGCACCCGGGACCATCGCTGCGACGTGCGCTTCGGTCGGGAGGTGGTGGAGATCCTGTCCGCCGCCGAGGTCGCCCGCGCCGAGGGCCGCACCGTCGAAATCTGAGCCCCTTCCCGGGTCCGGCCGGTCCCTGACCCCGGCCGGTGGGTGCCGGCCGGGCGTGTCGCCGATCCCAGGGCATATGAGTCTTGAGCGATATACCTGTGAGGCATATTTATGCCTCACAGGTATATCGCTCGCTGTGGGGAGTGGGGGGCGGACGCTACCCTCCGTAGCCCGGGCGAGCCGCCGACAGCCGCCGGCCCGCAGCCGGCAACCTCGGTGGCGACTCGGCGAGTCGAACAGCCAGGTGACCGGCGGATGGCGACGACCCGGGGCGGTTCCGGAAACCCCCTCGCGGGTCGGCTGGCCCGCCGCTAGCCTGGCCGACATGTTCACGCATGCCCTGATCGACGTGGCCGCCGCGCCGGCCGTGCGGGGCCTCCTCCTGGTTGCCCGCCCGCGAGTCCGGCGCCCGGCCTTGGCCGGCCGGGACGCTCACCGCGCCTGACCTGACCTCCGCACCGTCGCCGACCGGTCCACCGACCGGGGCCGGTGCGTCGCGTCGCACCCGGCGCCGCCACGCCGCTGACCGCTGACACCTCGCGGTCGGCGGGCGCACCCTCCGCGTCCCACGCCGAATCTCCAGGGTCGTCCGAGTCCCGATCCGCTCGGACAGGCCCGCCGTGCGCCTGTCCGTACCCGTCGCCGGCCGGCGACAGACAGGACGATCCCCGTGGCGCCCCGCCGACCCCGCACCACCGCACGCGACCGGTCCCGTCGCGTACTGTCCCAGAACTTCCTGACCGACCCGGCTGCCGTCGCGCGGCTGGTCCGGGCCGCCCGGCCCGGCCCCGACGACCTGCTGCTGGAGGTCGGCGCGGGACGGGGTCAACTGACCCGTCCGCTCGCCGCCCGCTGCGCGCGGCTCGTCGCGTACGAGGTGGACCCGGCCACCGCCGGCGACCTGGCCGCCCTCGCCGCCCAACTGCCCCAGGTCAGCCACCGGCAGGAGGACTTCCTCGCCGCGCCGCCGCCGGACGAACCGTTCTCCGTGGTCGGCAACATCCCCTGGTCGCTGACGGCCGCGGTGGTCCGCTGGTGCCTGGCCGCCCCCGGGCTGCGGGCCGCGACGCTGCTCACCCAGCTGGAGTACGCCCGCAAGCGCACCGGCGACCACGGCCGGTGGAGCAGGCTGACCGTGCTCACCTGGCCGGAACACCACTGGCGGCTGGCCGGGCGGGTGCCCCGTGCCGCGTTCCGGCCGGTGCCCGGCGTCGACGGTGGGATCCTGCGGATCGAGCGCCGCCCCGAGCCGCTGCTGCCCCCGGCGGCGCTGCCGGCGTACCGGCGGATGGTCGAGCTCGGGTTCGGCGGCGCCGGCGGCTCGCTCGCCGCCTCGCTGCGCACGGCGCACCCGCGCGGCCGGGTGGACGGTGCGCTCCGGGCCGCCCGGCTCGACCCGGCCACGCCGGTCGGGCTGGTCTGGCCGGAGCAGTGGCTGGTCCTGTTCCGTCTGCTGCACGCCCGCGACCCGCGCGATCGGCACCCACGGGCTCGCCTGCCCTGAGCCAGGCAGGCTCAGGCGAGCGTGGCGAGCGCCTCGTGCAGCTCGGCGGGGTCGTTGAACTGTTCGACGGGCAACGCCCGCAACATCTGCAACAGCTCGGTGCTGGCCCCGTTCTCCTGACCCCAGCGGACCAGGTCCTCGCGGGAGACCGGGTAGTCGAGCCCGGCCAGGTAGTCCTGCAACTGCGCCCCGGTGACGGTCATGCCGCCCGGCTACCCGTCCTGCGCGCCGGCACACCGCAATCGGCGAAAGTGACCGGTTCCAGGGGTGGGACCGGGACGGCCATCGACGCCCGCGGGCACGGTCCGAGTTTGGTCGCCGACCCGCCGGGTAGCCGCGGACATGCTGGTTCAGCGGCTCGGCGCGCCGAGCGACTTCGATCCGTTGCTGGCGCGTGTCGGGGACGCCCGGGTGGTGATGATCGGCGAGGCGACGCACGGCAACTACGACTACTACCGGCTGCGCGAACAGCTCACCCGCCGGCTCATCGCCGAGCACGGCTTCTCCTTCGTGGCGGTGGAGGGCGACTGGCCGGACTGCGACCGGGTGAACCGGTCGGTGACCGGCGCGCCCGGCGGCGCCGCCGACCCGCGGCTCGCGCTGGAATGCTTCGAACGCTGGCCCACCTGGATGTGGGCGAACGCCGAGGTGAACCGGTTCTGCCGCTGGTTGCGGGCCTGGAACATGGAACGCCCGGCGGGGGAGCGGGCCGGTTTCCACGGCTTGGACGTCTACAGCCTGTGGGAGTCCATGCAGGCCATCTTCGACTACCTCGGCGAGGAGGACCCGCAGTCGCTGGAGGCGGCGCAGGAGGCCTACCGCTGCTTCGAGCCGTACGGCAAGCAGGTCGAGGAGTACGGCGCGGCCAGCCGGTTCGTCTCCGCGCGCTGCGAGGAGGAGGTGGTACGCCTGCTGGCGCGTACCCGGGCACACGCCGCCTCGGACGGCCCGGACGCCTTCGCGGCCTGGCAGAACGCGGAGGTGGTGGCCGGCGCGGAGCGTTACTACCGGGCGATGGTGCGCGGCGGCCCGGAGTCGTGGAACGTGCGGGACATCCACATGACGGACACCCTGGACCGCCTGCTGGAGCACTACGGCCCCCAGGCGCGGGGGATCGTCTGGGCGCACAACACGCACGTGGGAGACGCCCGGGCCACCGACATGGCCGCCGACGGGATGGTGAACATCGGCCAGTTGGGCCGGGAACGGCTGGGCCGCGACGGGGTCGTGCTGGTCGGCTTCGGCAGCTACCGGGGGACGGTCGTCGCCGCGCCGCGCTGGGGTTCGCCGGCCGAGGCGATGGTGGTGCCGCCGGCCCGGGAGGGTTCGGTGGAGCGGCGGCTGCACGAGCTGATGCCGGAGCGCGCGGTGCTGGTCTTCGGCGGTACTGACGAGCCGGAGTGGATCACCGGCACCGTCGACCACCGGGCGATCGGGGTGGTCTACGACCCGACGTTCGAGTCCTGGGGCAATTACGTGCCGACCCGGCTGGCCGAGCGGTACGACGGGTTCATCTGGTGCGACGAGACCACCGCGCTGCATCCGTTGCCGGCGCTGAGCGCGATGGGTGAGATGGAGACCTACCCGGCCGGCGTGTAGGCCGGCCGGGCAGGCCCCGTCGGTCAGGCGTCGACCGGCTCCCGGTCGAGGTGGGCGCGCAGCCCCTCGCCCTCGATGTCCACGTTGGGCAGTGCCCGGTTCAGCCAGCGGGGCAGCCACCAGGCCGTCCGGTCGAGCAGCGACATCACCGCCGGCACGATGGTCATCCGCACCACGAAGGCGTCGATGGCGACGCCGATCGCGAGCGCGAAGCCCATCGACTTGATCACCGGGTCGTCGAGGAAGACGAAGCCGCCGAAGACCGAGATCATGATCAGCGCGGCGGCGGTGACCACCCGGGCGCCGTGGCCCATCCCGTTGATGGTGGCCTGGTGTGGGGTGTCGCCGTGCACGAAGTCCTCCCGCATCCGGGAGACCAGGAAGACCTCGTAGTCCATGGCGAGTCCGAACAGGATGCCGATCAGCAGGATCGGCAGGAAGCTGATCAGCGGGCCCGGGGTGTCCAGCCCGACCAGGTCGGCCAGGTGCCCCTGCTGGAACACCGCGACGGTGATGCCGAAGGTGGCGGCCACGGTGAGCAGGAAGCCCAGCGCCGCCTTGACCGGCACCAGGATCGAGCGGAACACCAGCATCAGCAGCAGGATCGACAGCCCGACGACGAGCAGCAGGTAGACCGGCAGCGCGTCGGAGAGCTTCTCGGAGACGTCGATGCCGATCGCGGTGACGCCGGTGAGCAGCACCTCGGCGTTGCCGATCGAGCCGACGCCGTCGCGGATGTCGTGGACCAGCGTCTCGGTGGCCGCGTCGGTCGGCCCGGTCCTGGGGATGACGCCGAGCAGCGCCGTCCGGCCGGAGGGGTCCACCTGCGGCGGGGCCACGGCCAGCACGCCCTCGGTGCGCTGGATCAGCGCGGTGACCTGCGGTACGGCGGCCGCGGTGTCCTGCGGGGAGTCCGAGGTGACCACCACGGCGAGCCGGCCGGTGAAGCCGGGCCCGAAGCCCTCGCGGATGACGTCGCTGCTGACCCGGGCCGCGCTGCCCTCGGGCGCGGTGGCCGCGTCCGGCAGGGCCAGCCGCATGTCCTGCGCCGGCAGCGCGAGCAGCCCGAGGCCGAGCAGGCCGACCAGGATGACGGGGATCCGCAGCTTGGTGACCCAGTGCGCCCAGCGGAAGCCGAAGCCGGAGCGGTCCTCGGCGGGCGGGGTGTCGCCGGCGGCCGGCGCGGCGTCGGCCCGGCGCAGCTTGCGGGGGAGCACCCTGCGGCCGGCGAAGCCGAGCAGCGCCGGCTGGAGGGTGATCGCGACGAGCACCGCCACGGTGACGGTGCCGGCGGCGGCCAGACCCATCACGGTGAGGAAGGGGATGTTGACCACGGCCAGGCCGGCCAGCGCGATGACCACGGTGGCGCCGGCGAAGACGACGGCGGAGCCGGCGGTGCCCACCGCCCGGCCGACCGCCTCGTCCGGCTCCAGCCCGTCGAGCAGGTTCTGCCGGTGCCGGGAGGTGATGAAGAGCGAGTAGTCGATGCCGACGGCCAGGCCGAGCATCAGGGCCAGGATGGGCGCGGTGCTGGTCAGCTCGACCACGCCGCTGAGCGCGAACAGGCCGGCCATGCCGACGGCGACGCCGATCAGGGCGTTGAGCATGGTCATCCCGGCGGCGACCAGCGAGCCGAACGTGATGATCAGGACGATCGCGGCGACCAGCACGCCGAGCGCCTCGGTGGAGCCGACCTCGGGCTCGGTGTTGAGCACCTCGCCGCCGGGTGCGACCTGCCAGCCCTGCGCCTCGGCCTGCGCGCCGACCTTCTCGTACGCCTCGCGCTGGTCGTCGGTGACCTCGTCGGCGCCCTTGGCGAACTGCACCTGCACCAGGGCGTACCGGCCGTTGGGGGAGACCGCCTGGACCTGGAACGGGTCGACGGCGCCGACCACGCCGGGCAGGGTCGCGGCCTCCTGCACGACGCCCTTGACCACCGCCTGCCCCTCGGGCGTGGCGAGCCGGCCGTCCGCCGGCGCCTTGACCGCGATGGTCCCGGTGGCGCCGCTGGCCGCCGGGAACCGCTCGGCCAGCAGGTCCAGCGCCTGCTGCGACTCGGTCCCGGGCATGGTGAAGTTGCTCGCCGTCGGGCCGCGCAGGGTCGCCGCGGCGAGGCCGAGGCCGACGAGTACGACGAGCCAGACGGCGACGACGAGTCGCCGGTGGCGCAATGAGGCCCGGCCGAGCCGGTACAGCAGGGTCGCCATCAGATCCTTGTCCTCATTCGGGGTTGGGTGGGTCGAGCGGTGCCAGCGCCCGGTTGGCGATCGCCAGCAGGGCGGGGCGCAACTCGTCGTCGGGCACGTCGACGAACTCGGCGCACGCCTCCGGCACCCCGGCCAGCACGACCATCGCCGCGATCCGGCCGCCCGGGCCCTCGCAGTGCCCGGCGAGCGCGTCGAGCAGCCGTTCGGAGATGCGCTGGACGTGGGCGAAGGCCGGTTGCGCCAGCAGTTCGGGGAACTCGCCGCGCAGCAGCGCGATCTCCCGCCGGAAACGGACCGCGAGGTCCACGAAGCCCTCGGCGGCGGCGCGCTGGGCGGCGGCGCCGTCGAGGGCGGCGATCCGCTCGTCGAGCTGCCGCAGCACCTCGATCGGCCTGGCCATCAGCTCGGCGAGCAGGGCTTCCTTGCTGGCGAAGTGGTAGAGCACGGCCGCCTTGGAACAGCCGACCGCACGGGCGATGTCCTGCAGCGAGGTGCCCTTGTAGCCGGTCACCGCGAACCGCCGTGCCGCCGCGGCCAGGATCTCGCCGTGGGTCTGCGGGGTCGTCCGTGCCATGCGTTCCAGCATGCCTGACCGATCGGTCAGAGCCTGACCGATCGGTCAGACGCGTCAGGTGGCGTTCGCCACACCGGTCACTCCCGGGCGCCGTCCGCCCCGCCGGTCCAGCCGGCCAGCCACTCGCCGGACCAGGCCAGCGTCCCGGCGCGCAGGTCGGCGGCGAGGCCGCGAACCCAGTCCAGCTCGGTCCGCAGCAGTGCCAGCCGGTACTCGTCCTCCACCAGGAAGAGCCGCGGCAGGTCGACCCGGGCGAGGACGGCCTCGCGTTCGCGCAGCCGCGCGGCGAGGGTCTCGGCGCGTCGTTCCAGCTGCCGGGCCGCCTCGGCCGGTGGCAGCAGCGGCAGGAAGGAGAGCGCGGCGGGGAACTCGGGGAACTCGCGCGCGGGGGTGGCCAGCGCCTCGACCAGCCAGCCGTCCAGCGTCCGCCGGCCGGCGTCGGTCAGCTCGTAGACCGTGCGTTCCGGCCGTCGCTCGTCCCGGGCGGTGTGGCTGACCCGCACCAGCTCGTCGCGCCGCAGCCGCTCGATGGCCTGGTAGATGCTGTTGCGCTGCGCGACGTTGACCACGTCCTGCTTCTCGCGCTCCTGGATGAGCTGCTGCATCCGGTACGCGTGCATCGGCTGCTCGACCAGGAGGGCGAGCACCATCATCGCCAGCGGTGAGTGGCGGTGTGCGCGAGCGGCCATGGCCTCACCTTAGGTGACGGTCTTCCTCATCATAGTCATTCTATGTATAGTCATGACATGACTAAAGCATTGATCATCGGTGCTGGCATCGCCGGCCCGGTCGCCGCCCTCGCCCTGCGCCGCGCCGGCATCGACTCGGCGATCCACGAGGCGTACGAGCGGGACGCCGTCGGCGTGGGCTCCTTCCTGACCCTCTCGGTCAACGGGATGGACGCGCTGCGGGCGATCGGCCTGGACGCGCTGGTCGCCGGGCTCGGCCACCCGACTCCCCGGATGGCGATGTTCAACCACCAGGGCCGCCGGCTGGGCGAGTTCGGCACCAGCGGCACCCGTACCCGGGGGCGGGGCAGCACCACGGTGCGTCGGTCCGACCTCTACCGGGAGCTGCGTGACGAGGCCGCCCGGCAGGGCGTGCCGATCGTGCACGGCGCCCGCCTGGTGTCGGCCGAGTCGACCGGGGCGGGGGTAACGGCCCGGTTCGCCGACGGCCGGAGCGCCGAGGGTGACCTCCTGATCGGCGCGGACGGGCTGCGCTCGCGGACTCGGGAGATCATCGACCCGGCGGCGCCCGCGCCCCGCTACGTCCCGCTGCTCAACGCCAGTGGCTTCACCCGCGGCCTCGGGCTGCCCGGCGAGCCGGGCGTGATGAACATGGTCTTCGGTCGGCGGTGCTTCTTCTGCTGGATCCCGGTGGGCGACGACGAGATCTGGTGGTTCGCCAACCCGCCCCAGCCGGCGGAGTTGGCCCCGGACCAGCTCGCCGCCATCGGCCCGGAGGAGTCCCGCGCCCGGCTGCGCGCCCTCTTCGCGGACGACGCCGGCCCGGCCCTGCGCATCGTCGAGGCCACCGACCGGATCCGGTACGGCTGGCCCACCTACGACCTGCCGTCGCTGCCCGTCTGGCACCGCGACCGGATGATCGTCATCGGCGACGCGGCGCACACCGCCGCCCCCTCCTCCGGTCAGGGCGCGGCGATGGCGTTCGAGGACGCGGTGACGCTGGCCCGGTGCCTGCGCGACCTGCCCGACGTGCCGGCCGCCTTCACCGCGTACGAGCGGCTGCGCCGGGAGCGGGTCGAGCGGGTGGTGGCGCAGGGGCGGCGGAACAGCGGCACCAAGGCCGCCGGTCCGGTCGCCCGGCTGGTGCGGGACGTCGCCCTGCCCCTGTACGCCAGGCGGATGGCGAAGACCGGCGGCGCCTCCCTCGCCTGGCTGTACGACCACCACGTCGAGTGGGACGCGCCGGTCGCCGCCGGAGTCACTGCGCCGCGTGCTCCTGGTCGTACGCGGCCCGCGCCTCGCTGATCGCCCCGCGGTGCCGTTCGGCCCAGTCGGTGAGCGCCACCAGCGACTCGTAGAGCTCCAGGGCCATCGGGGTGGCGGTGTACTCGACCTTCGGCGGCACGGTCGGGTACACCCGCCGGTGCAGCAGGCCGTCCCGTTCCAGGTTGCGCAGGGTGAGGGTCAGCATCCGCCGGCTGATCCCCTCCACCTGCCGTTCCAGTTCGGTGAAGCGGACCGGCCCCTTGGCGGCCGCCACCAGGATGCCGATGCTCCACTTGCCACCGACCCGGTCCAGCGCCTCGCGGACGGTGCAGGCGCGGGCCTGGGCGCGCCCGATGGACACACAGCTGTTCCCCTGGGACACCAAAGTGCCTCCTTCCGCTCGGTCTGATGGTCACAGACGATGGCCTTGGTAACAAACCGTGCACCAAGGAGGACGTCGATGACGAACCGATGGGCGGCGCTGCTCGTGCTCTGCGCCGGCAGCCTGATGATCATTCTGGACGGGACCATCGTCGCGGTGGCCCTGCCCGCCATCCAGCGCGACCTCGGCTTCGCCGCCGCCGACCTGCCCTGGGTGGTCAACGCCTATCTGGTCGCGTTCGGTGGGCTGCTGCTGCTCGCCGGGCGGCTCGGCGACCTGGCCGGCCGCCGGCGGGTGTTCCTCGCCGGGGTCGCCCTGTTCACCCTCGCCTCGGTGGCCTGCGCGCTGGCCGGCGACCCGACCACCCTGGTCGTCGCCCGGTTCCTCCAGGGCGCCGGTGGGGCGCTCACCAGCGCGGTCGGCCTCGGCATGGTCGTCGGGCTCTTTCCCGCGCCCGTCGAGCGGGCGCGGGCCATCGCGGTGTTCAGCTTCACCGGCGCGGCCGGCGCCTCGCTCGGCCTGCTGGCCGGCGGGTTCCTCACCGAGCTGGCCGGTTGGCCGGCGATCTTCCTGATCAACCTGCCGATCGGCCTGCTCATCGTGGGCGGCGCCGCGCGGTGGGTGCCGGCCGACTCCGGCATCGGGCTGCGGGCCGGCCTCGACCTGCCCGGCGCGGCGCTGGTCACCGCCGGCCTGATGGCCACCGTGGTGGCGATCGTCGGCGCCGGCGAGCACGGCTGGACGTCCCCGCGCACCCTCGCCGCCGCGCTGCTGGCCGGGGCGCTGCTCGGCGCGTTCGCGCTCCGGCAGGCGGTCGCCGCCACCCCGCTGCTACCGCCCCGGGTGCTGCGCACGCCGGACCTGGTCGCCGCGAACCTGGTCCAGTTCCTCACCATCGCCGCGTTCTTCGGCTTCCAGTTCCTGCTGGCCCTGGAACTCCAGCTCGTGCTGGGCCTGGCGCCGGCCGCCACCGGACTGGCCTTCCTCCCCACCCCGGTGGTGATCGCGGTGGTCTCGCTCGGCCTCGCCGGGCGGCTGATCGCCCGGTTCGGCGGCCGGGCGGTGCTGCTCACCGGGCTGGCGCTGGCCGTACCCGGGTTCCTGCTGCTGGCCCGGCTGCCGGTGGACGGCGACTACCCGACCGACGTGCTCCCGGCGATCCTCGTCTTCGGCCTGGCCGGCGGGCTGACCCTGCCGGCGGTCACCACCCTCGCCATGGCGGGCGCGGACCCGGCCGACGCCGGCCTCGCCTCCGGGCTGGCCAACACCACCCAGCAGGTCGGCGGCGCGCTCGGGTTGGCCGCGCTGGCCACCCTGGCCGCCCACCGCACCGACGTGCTGGGCGCCGCCGGCCGGGCCGGGACCGACGCCCTCGCCGCCGGCTACCGCGCCGCGTTCGCCGCCGCGGCCGCCCTGGTCACCGCCGCGCTGCTGGTCGCACTGGTGGCGCTGCGCCGAGGTCAGGGCGGGTTCGAGACGGTACGCAGCACCGTGGCCAGCTCGTCCAGCGCGGCCGGATAGCGGTGCGCGGGCGGGGTGGCGTACCCGACGACCAGCCCGGGCAGGCCCGCCCCGGGGCGGTGCCGGTGGGCGTCCAGCCCGGTCAGCGCCAGTCCCCGGGCGGCCGCGGCGGCCAGCACCTCCGCCTCGGTCGGCCCGCCCGACGGCAGCGCGACGGTGGCGTGCAGCCCGGCGGCGACCCCGCCGACGGGCGTCAGCCCGGCCAGCCGGTCCAGCAGCAGGTCACGCCGCTGCCGGTAGCGGCGGCGGACGGTGCGCACCTGGCGGTCGTACCCGTGGCTGGTGATCAGGTCGTCGAGCGCGAGCTGCCCGACCACCTCGGTCTGCACGTCCAGGTGGCGCTTGGCCTCCACCACCGGCTCGACCAGCCGGGCCGGCAGCACCAGCCAGGCCAGCCGCAACGCCGGGCCGAGGGTCTTCGCCGCGGTGCCGACGTAGGCGACCTGCTCCGGGGCCATGCCCTGCACCGCGCCGACCGGCTGCCGGTCGTAGCGGAACTCGCCGTCGTAGTCGTCCTCCACCACCAGGGCGGCGGCGTCCCGGGCCCAGCCGGTCAGCGCGTGCCGGCGGTCCGGGCGCAGCGTCACCCCGGTCGGGTACTGGTGGGCCGGGGTGACCACCGCCGCCGCCACCCCGGCCAGCTCACCGGAGCCGAGCAGGTCGGTGCGGGCCCCGCCGTCGTCCACCGGCAGCGGGAGCACCCGGCCGCCCTGGCGGCGCACCACCTCGCGGTGGAAGGGCAACCCCGGGTCCTCCATCGCCACCGTCGGCGCGCCGGCGTCGGCCAGCACCGTGGTCAGCAGCACCAGCGCCTGGACGTACCCGCTGGTGACGACGATCCGCTCGGGGTCGGCCAGCACACCACGGGCCCGGCCCAGGTAGCCGGCGAGCGCGGCCCGCAGCTCGGCCCGCCCGCGCGGATCGCCATAGCCGTACACGCTCGCCGGGGCGACGGCCAGCGCCCGGCGGGTGGCCCGCAGCCAGGCGGTGACCGGGAAGGCGCCTACGTCCGGGCTGCCCGGCCGCAGGTCGTACCGGGGCGCGGCGGGACCGGGCGGCGGCGTGGCGGCCGGCGGCCCGGCCTGCCGCAGCGGGCTCACCTCGGTGCCGGAGCCGACCCGGGCCACCAGCCAGCCCTCGGCGACCAACTGGTCGTACGCGGCGCTGACGGTGCCCCGGGCCAGGCCCAGCTCGGCGGCGAGCGCCCGGGTCGCGGGCAGCCGCGTCGACGGCGGCAGCCGGCCGTCCCGGATGGCCGCGCGCAGCGCGCGTTCCAGCCCGGCCCGCCGGCCGCCGCTGGCGTCCAGCTCCAGGTGCAGGTCGACGCCGAAACCGGCCCAGTCCATCGGCACGGGATTGGAGCTTAGAGGTGGGCCACCCGCCGGCCGAGAATCGACCCATGACGTCGACCCGTTCCGCCGCCGCGCTGCGCGCCCTGCACCGCCCCGGCGACCCGCTGATCCTGCCGAACGCCTGGGACGCCGGCTCCGCCCGCGCCGTCGTCGCCGCCGGCTTCCCCGCCGTCGCCACCAGCAGCGCCGCCGTGGCGGAATCGCTCGGCCACACCGACGGCGAGGCGACCCCGGTGGCCGAGATGCTCGCCGCGGTGGCCCGGGTCGTCCGGGCCGTCGAGGTGCCGGTCACCGCCGACCTGGAGCGGGGGTACGGCCTGCCGCCGGCCGAACTGGTCGAGCGACTGCTCGCCACCGGGGCGGCCGGACTCAACCTGGAGGACTCCGAACCGGGTACCGGACGGCTGTGCGAGGTGGACGATCAGGCGGCCCTGCTCGCCGCCGTCCGGGCGGCGGCCGGGCCGGACCTGGTGGTCAACGCCCGGGTGGACGTCTTCCTGCGCGCCGCCGGCGATCCGGCCCGGGCGTTCGACGAGGCGGTCCGCCGGGCCAATCGTTACCGCGCCGCCGGCGCCGACTGCGTCTACCCGATCCTGCTGGCCGACCCGGAGCTGATCGGGCGGTTCGTCGCGGCGGTCGACGGGCCGGTGAACGTGCTGCTGCGCCCCGGCACCCCCGGGGTCGGGGAGCTGGCCCGCCTCGGCGTGGCCCGGATCAGCCTCGGCTCCGGCGTGTACGACGCGGCCCGGACCCGGGCCGCCGGGATGCTCGACGCGCTGCGCGGCGGCGGCGACCCGTTCGCGGGCTGACCGCCGCGTCGGCTTGCGGCCGGACGGCGCAGCCGGGAAGGTGGGCTGATGAGCGGGGCGGAGGAGACCCGGGACGGGGTCGGGCTGACCAACCTGGACCAACCGCTGCTCGCCGGCGGTGACGTCACCAAGCGGGACCTGGTCGACTACCTGGACGCCGTGCGCGAGCGCATCCTGCCCGGCCTGCGCGACCGGCCGCTCTCGGTGATCCGGCTGCTGCGCGGGCAGGACCCGTTCATGCAGAAGAACCTGCCCAAGTACACGCCGGACTGGGTGCGCCGCACCTCCGTCTGGGCGGAGGCGTCCCACCGGCAGGTGTCGTACGCCCTCTGCGACGACCGGCGCACCCTGCTCTGGTTCGCCAACCAGCGGGCGATCGAGTACCACCCGACGCTGAGTACGGTGGCGCACCCCGAGCACCCGACCCACCTGGTGCTCGACCTCGACCCGCCGGAGGGGGAGCCGTTCGGGCTGGTCGTCCGGGCCGCCGCGCTGGTGCGGCGGGCGCTCGACGACGTGGGCCTGGCCGGGGCGGTGAAGACCAGCGGGGCGAAGGGCGTGCACGTCTTCGTACCGGTCGACCCGGCGACCACCGCGGAGGAGGCGGCCGCCGCCACCCGCGCCCTCGCCGTGCACGCCGAACGGCTCGACCGGGCCCTGGCCACCACGGCCTTCATCCGGGAGGACCGGGGTGGCCGGGTCTTCGTCGACGCGACCCGGGCCGGCGGGGCGACGGTGGTGGCCGCGTACAGCCCGCGGGTCCGGCCCGGCCTGCCGGTCTCCTTCCCGGTGGCCTGGGACGACCTCGACCGGGTCACCCCGGCCGACTTCACGGTGCGGACGGTGCCGGCGCTGGTGGCCGACCGGGACCCGTGGGCCGACGCGCTGCCGGCGCCGCAGCGGCTCCCGGCCGACGTGGTCGCCGAGGGGCGGACCATTCCGGTCGCCCGGGTGCAGGCCATGCACGAGGGGAAGCGCCGGGCCCGGGCCCGGCGGGCGGCCGGCTGACGTTCGGTTCCGGTCCACCGGGGCCGGCCGAGCGCCGGCGACGTGTCGTGCGCCCTCGGGTCCGCTGCCGCTGGCTGGGGACCGGCCAGGCGCCGGGTGCCGGCCGGCCGCGCTCGGACGGACCGCCGGGCAGGTCGCCTAGCCGGTGGCGGCGATCTGCAGCGGGTCCGCCAGGAGCGTGTCGAAGGCCAGTTCGGCGGCGCCGATCAGGGCGGCGTCGCGGCCGAGCGCCGCCGCGCGCAGGTGCACGATCTCGCGGCAGGGCGGCAGCACCATCGTGTCCAGGCGGCGGCGGACGGTGTCCGCGCCGGCGAGGTAGAGCTCGCGCAGCGAGCCGCCGAACACCACGGTGTTCGGGTTGACCACGTTGACCAGGTTGGCCACGCCGAACCCGAGCCAGTCGGCGACCCGCTCCACGGCCGCGACCGCCGGCTGCTCGCCAGCCGCCGCCGCGCGCAGGACGTCGGCGACCGCGTCCGGGTCGCCCGGCTTCCGGCCGGCGTGCCGCAGCAGCGCCGCCTCGCCGATCTCGGTCTCCCAGCAGCCGCGTGAGCCGCACCCGCAGGGCAGGCCGTCCGGGTTGACCACCATGTGGCCGACCTTTCCGCTGCGCCCGCGGTGGCCGAGCACCAGCCGGCCGCCACTGATGATGCCGGCGCTGACGCCCAGGTCGCCGTGCAGGTAGACGACGTCGTTGACCCCCGCCGCCACGCCCCGGACGTGCTCGGCGAGGGCGGCGATGTCGGCCAGGTCGCCGGTGACGAATCGGGGGCCGGCCGCGAACTCCGCGCTGAGCGCGGCGTGCAGCGTCTCGTCGGCGCCGCCGATCCGGATCCGGCCGTCGGCGTCGCGGGTCGTGTCGACCACGGCGACCGCGCCGCCGGCCAGCAGCGCGTCACCGGGGACGGCGCGTTCCATGTCGCGGACGAGGTCGGCCAGCGGGGCGACGGCGTCGGGGGCCGCCATTCCGGACGGACGGTCGGCCTCGCGCAGGTCGAGGATGCGGCCGCCGAGGCCGACGCGGGCGGCGCGCAGCCGGTCCGCCTCGATGCTCAGCGCGTGCGCGTAGACGCGGCCGGAGCGGGGGCTGACCACCAGTGAGGGGCGGCCGGCGCGGCGGGCGGTGGTGGGCACCTCCTCGGTCACCAGGCCGGCGGCGGCGAGGTCGGCGGCGAGTGCGCCGATGGTGCTCCGGTTGAGCCGGAGCCGACTGGTCAGCTCGGCGCGGGAGGTCGGGCCGTGCACGTGGACGTAGCGCAGCACGGCGCCGAGGTTCTGCCGGCGGATCTCCTCCTGGCTGGCGCCGGGCGCCGAGGCCGGCAGGGGTTCCGGGTTGCGGCCCTGCCGGGGTGGCCCGGACCGCATGGGTGTCGCCACGGTCAGGCCGCCTCCCGGTCGGTTGTGGGTATCTGTCGGGGAGTACAACGAAGGGTCCCGGAAACGGACTTCCGGGACCCGACGTCGTGACTACCCGCTGGTGTTACTTGGTGAGCGGCGCGAGCTTCGGGTCGTTCGCGTACGCCTCGGCCGCGTTCGCCTTGGTCACGGCGACCGGCGGGAGCAGGTACGTGTCGACGACCTTGCTGCCGTTGTTGTAGGACTTGGTGTCGTTGATCTCCGGCTTGTCACCGGCCTGGAGGGACTTCACCATCGCGATGGTCTGCTTGACCAGGTTCCGGGTGTCCTTGTTGATCGTCATGTACTGCTCGCCAGCCATGATCGACTTGACCGACTCGACCTCGGAGTCCTGACCGGTCACGACCGGGATCGGCTTGCCGGCACCCTTGATCGAGGTGATGATCGCGCGGGCCAGCGTGTCGTTCGGGGAGAGGACGCCGTCCAGCTGCTTGTTGCCGTAGGCGGAGGTCAGCAGCTGGTCCATGCGGGCCTGCGCACCCTCGGCCTTCCAGCCCTGGATGGCGGTCTGCTTGACGTCGGTCTGCTTCGAGGCGACGACGAGGTTGCCCTTGTCGATCTCCGGCTTGAGCACGCTCATCGCGCCGTTGAAGAAGACACCGGCGTTGTTGTCGTCCGGGGAGCCGGAGAAGAGCTCGATGTTGTACGGGCCGTTCGGCTTCTTGGCCTTCATGCCGTCCAGCAGGGCCTGGCCCTGGAGCTGGCCGACCTTGAAGTTGTCGAAGGCGACGTAGTAGTCGAGGTCCGGGGTGTTGGTGATCAGCCGGTCGTAGGCGATGACCTTCACGCCGGCCTGGTGCGCCGCGGCGACCTGGGTCGACAGCTGCGCGGCGTCGGTCGCGCCGATGACGATGACCTTGGCGCCCTTGGTCACCATGGCGGTGATCTGAGCCTGCTGGTCGGCAACGGTGGTCGACGCGCCGGCGTACTGCACGTCGCTCTTGAAGCCGGCCTCCTTCAGGCCGTTGGTGAACAGGTCACCGGCGAGGACCCAGTTCTCCGAGGTCTTCGACGGCAGGGCGACACCGATCAGGGAGTCGGCCGCGAAGCCCTTGGTCGGGGCGCCGGCACCGCCGGACTCACCGTCACGGCCGGAGCCGCAGCCGGTCAGGGCCAGCGTCGCGATGGCGCCGATGGCCACCGTCTTGGCGAGGAGATTGCGCATGGGGAGTAGTGCCCTTCTTCTGTGGTGAAAGGGGAGAGGTCGGTGGCCGTCAGCCGGACACCGCGGTCTTGGCGGGCTCGCGCTCCGCTTCCGACGGGGACGAGGGCGTGCTGGGTGCGTCTCGGCGGAACGAGCGGGTGAGGCTGCCGATGATCGAGAAGCGCCCCTGCTTCTTGTTGTAGACGTCGAGCGCGACGGCCAGCAGCAGGACCAGGCCCTTGATGATCTGGACGCGGTCGGTGCCGACACCCAGCAGTTGCAGGCCGTTGTTGAGCACGGCCATGACCAGACCACCGACGATCGAGCCGCTGATGGTCCCGATGCCGCCGGAGACGGCCGCGCCGCCGATGAAGACCGCGGCGATCGCGTCCAGTTCCCAGCCGTTGCCGTCCTGCGGACCGGAGGCCGCCGAACGGGCCACGAAGATCATGCCGGCCAGCGCGGCCAGGACCGACATGTTCATCATGACGAAGAAGTTGACCCGCTTGAGCTTCACACCGGAGAGCTCCGCGGCCCGGGAGTTGCCGCCGACCGCGTAGATGTGCCGGCCGCCGGCGGTGTTGCGGGTGTAGAAGGAGTACGCCAGCACCAGCGCCACCAGGATGATGCCGGAGACCGGGAAGCTGGTGCCGACCCGGCCGCTGGCGAAGCGCAGCGAGGCGAAGACGATCAGACCGACCATGACGGCCATCCGGAGGACCGAGATCCACATGGGTGCCGGGTCGGCGTCCATCTCCCGACGGGTCTTGCGGGACTTCAACTCCCGCCACACCACGGCCACGCAGGCGGCGAGGCCGAGCAGCAGCGTCAGGTTGTTGTAGCCCGTGCTGGGCCCGACCTCGGGCAGGAAGCCCGAGCCGATCAGCCGGAAGTCCTCCGGCACCGGGATGGTGTTCGCGTTGCCGATGAACTGGTTGCCGCCGCGGAAGAGCAGGAAGCCCGCCAGGGTGACGATGAACGCCGGTACCCCGATGTAGGCGACCCAGAAGCCCTGCCAGGCGCCGATGACAGCGCCGATGGCGAGGCCGAAGAGGATGGCGACGGGCCAGGGCAGCGACCACTCCGCCATCGACTTGGCCACCAGGATGCCGGCGATGGCGGCGACCGAGCCGACCGACAGGTCGATGTGCCCGGCGACGATCACCATCAGCATGCCGATGGCCAGGATGAGGATGTACGAGTTCTGCTGGAACAGCGCGATCAGGTTGTCCGACCGCAGGGTCAGCCCGTCCGTGAGGATCTGGAACAGGACGACGATCGCCACGAGGGTGAAGATCATCCCGAACTGGCGGGCGTTGGAGGTGGTGCCTCCGAAGAGGTTCTTCTGCAGGTCCTTCAATCGGCTCATCGTGTCTGCATCTTCTTCGTAGAGGTCATCTGCTTCATGAGGGTCTCCGGGTCCGCATCCTCGCGGGCGATCTCGCCGGTGATGGTTCCTTCGAACACGGTGTAGATGCGGTCGCAGAGCCCGATCAGCTCAGGCAGTTCCGAGGAGATGACGACGACGCCCTTCCCCTGGTCGGCGAGCCGCTGGATGATTCCGTAGATCTCGTACTTGGCGCCCACGTCGATGCCGCGCGTCGGCTCGTCGAGGATCAGCAGGTCGGGGTCGGTGAACATCCACTTCGCCAGGACGACCTTCTGCTGGTTGCCGCCCGAGAGCTTGGAGACGCCCTCGTCGACCGACGGGGTCTTGGTCCGCAGCTCCCGGCGGTACGCCTCGGCCGCCTTGTACTCCGCGACCTCGTCCAGGACGCCGCGCCGGGAGACCTTGGACAGCTTGGCGGCCACCGTCGACGTCTTGATGTCGTCGAGCAGGTTGAGGCCGATCGCCTTGCGGTCCTCGCTGACGTACGCGAGCCCGTGGGCGATCGCGTCCGCCACCGACTTCAGCACGATCTCCTTGCCGTCCTTGATGATCGTGCCCGACTCGTACACGCCGTAGGAGCGGCCGAAGACGCTCATCGCCAGCTCGGTGCGGCCCGCGCCCATCAGGCCGGCGAAGCCGACGATCTCGCCGCGGCGCACGACGAAGCTCTCGTTCTTGCAGACCTGGCGCTCGGCCGAGATCGGGTGCCGGACGTTCCAGTCGCGGACCTCGAAGAAGACCTCGCCGATCTTGGGCGTGTGGTCCGGGAAGCGGCTGCTCAGCTCGCGACCGACCATGCCCCGCACGATCCGGTCCTCGTCGACCCCGCCCGCCTGGACGTCCAGGGTCTCCACCGTCCTGCCGTCGCGCAGGATGGTGATCTGGTCGGCGATCGCCTCGATCTCGTTCAGCTTGTGCGAGATCATGATCGAGGTGATGCCCCGCGAGCGGAAGCCGCGCAGCAGGTCCAGCAGGTGGCGCGAGTCCGCCTCGTTGAGCGCGGCGGTGGGCTCGTCCAGGATGAGCAGCTTGACGTCCTTGGCGAACGCCTTGGCGATCTCCACCAGCTGCTGCTTGCCGACGCCGATGTCCTTGATCAGGGTGTCCGGGTCCTCCTGGAGACCGACCCGGGCCATCAGGTCCAGGGCCATCCGGTTCGCGGCCTTCCAGTCGATCGCACCCCGCTTGCGCGGCTCGTTGCCGAGGAAGATGTTCTCGGTGATCGACATGTGCGGGATGAGCGCGAGCTCCTGGTGGATGATCACGATGCCGGCGGCCTCGCTCGCCCGAATGTCGGAGAAGCGGGTCTCGGCGCCCTGATAGATGATGTCGCCGTCGTACGTGCCGTACGGGTAGACGCCGCTGAGCACCTTCATCAGCGTCGACTTGCCCGCACCGTTCTCGCCGCAGATGGCGTGGATCTCACCGGCGCGAACCACGAGGTTGACGTCGGAAAGAGCCTTGACTCCCGGAAACTCCTTGGTGATGGAGCGCATCTCCAGGAGGATGGGCGCGTTGCTCATGACTTGCTGCACCTCGCCAACATCATGGATGCCTCTCGCTGGGTTAGGCCTCACGAGGTTTTGTTGCGTACCACAACTTATTCACGGCCGAAGGCGATCCGCAAGTTTCCGATGGGCGCGAGTTGTAACAATCCGGCAATGTGGCGTCCGCTCCATGCCTCGCCCGGTGCGGGCGTCCGGTTCCCCGGCCGCGAGGTGACGCGGTAGACATCGCCGGCTGTGTCGCCGGTCTCCGGCCCGGGCCGGTCCCCGCCCGCCACCGGGCCACCGGGGCCGCGACCTGCGTGGGCGTGCCGACCCGGGGAGCGGCAGGGCAGCCCCGGACCCACTCGGTCCAGCCGTCAGGCCGCCTGGCACGGACCGCTCAGATCCGGTCAGACGCGACGAGTCTGGCCAGGCCTGCCCGGACGGTCGGGGGCTGGTGCGGGCGTCCGGCCCCGCTGGGCGCCGTCACGCACCGTCGAGCGAATGGCGGACGTGCTGCCGCGCCCGGTGAACCTGTGACTTCGCCGTGCCGACGGGTATCGCGAGCTGCTCGGCGATCTCGTCGTAGTCCAGCTGGCACAGGTCCCGCAGCACCAGAGCGGCCACCAGGTTCGGCCGCTGGGCCTCGAGGCGTTCCAACGCGTCCAGCAGGTCCAGGCGGGAACCGGCGATCACGCTCGTGGTCCGCGGGTCCGGGACATCGACCGGCAGCGCGGCAGCCGTCCGCTCGGCCGCGCGCCGCTTCAGCGAGCGGTACGTCTGCCGGGCGCAGTTGGCGACCACGACGTGCAGCCAGGTGGAGAACTTCGACCGGCCCTCGAACCGGGTGATGTGCAGGGCAACCTGGAGCAGCGCGTCCTGGCACGCCTCCTCCGCGTCCTGCAGGCACGGCATCCCGCCTCTCCGTCGACATTCTCCGGTTCGGTCGTACAGCCGGTCAGGATCGAGAGGCTGAGAGCGGCAGTCATCAGGCGCAGGGTCCGCATCAGGGGCATTCCTTCCGTCCGGGCAAGGTTTCGGGTTCTGCCTGTGTGATGCGGATTTTCCTGATCCCGTTCGGGGAGACCGGACGAGATTCTGTCGGAAACGCGAATGGCCCCGGCTGGGCAGCCGGGGCCATTCGCGTATGTCAGTGATGTGCCCCCGGCAGGATTCGAACCTGCGCCCCCGCCTCCGGAGGGCGGTGCTCTATCCCCTGAGCTACGGGGGCTCAGCGACCCGAGAAGAGTACCAAACCCCGTTCCGAACACCGAATCGGCACCCGGTCCCCCCTCCGTGTCCCTCGAATCCCGCGTTGATCATGAAGTTGTTGTCCCGACACGCCGTGCCCGCCGACAACAACTTCATGATCAACGCGAAAGGGCGGGGGGTCAGGCGGCGGCGAGGGCGCGGCCGCAGCTGGGGAGGGGGTGCAGGACGATGCGGCGGGGGAGGCGTCGGGGCCACTCGTTCTTGGGCCACGAGCCGTCCACGATCAGGTGCACGGTGCGCTCCTCGGCGCCGCTGAGCCGCAGCACGAAGTCGCGGGGGAGCGGCGCGTCCACGCCGGGCGTGGTGACCATGAACCGGACCCGGCCCCGGGACGACACCGCAGAGATCACGTCCGCGGCCGGCATGGTGCCGCGCAGGCGTACCCGGCCGATCCAGTAGACCTCCGCCGAGTGCTCCTGAGCGGCCCGGGTGATCGCCGGGTACTCGCTGCGTACCCAGCGCTCGACCGCGCCCACGCAGAGCCCGCAGGCCCGCTCCCGCGGCTCCCGCGGACCCAACCCCCAGGCCCGCAGGTACGCCCCGACGGTGCCGGCGTCCATCGCCAGGTCGAACTGGCGCTGGATCAGCGTGGTCAGGCTCTGTCGCGTCCACAGCTCCTCGTCCAGCCCGAGCTCGTCGGGGTGGACGCCCCGCAGGATGTCGATCAGTTCGAGTTCCTGTTCGCGGCTGAGCGTTCCGGGCTCGCCCTGCCGGTGTCCGCGACGGACGGCTGCCACCGCTCCGTCACCGCCGATGGTGTGGCGCCGGCACCAGCTGGTGACCGACCGCCGCGCGTCTCTCAGTGCAACCCCCACGTCCTGCGCAACGAGCCCGAATCGCAACTGGTCACGATATGTGGGGAGAAAAGTCTCCAACGACCGCAATCGGTCGGAGCGGCCAAAGGCTGCTAAAAGGGCGTAAAGGGGCACCGGGTGGATCGGAACGGATGGAGGCCCGCGTCCGCCAGGGCGGTACGCGGGCCTCCGTCGAGCCGGGTGCCGGGATCAGCCGCCCAGGCGCTTGAGGGCGTTCTGGAGGTTGACCAGGTCCGTCTGCTGGGTGTTCTTCATGGTCTGCGCGACCGTGAGCACGTCGTCGTCCCCGCCGTGGTCGAGGATGCCCTGGATCATGTGGATCCCACCCAGGTGGTGCTTGATCATCATGCGCAGGAAGAGCACGTCGAGGTCGTGTCCCTGCGCCGCGCGCAGCTGCGCCATCTCCTGCGGCGTCGCCATGCCGGGCATCAGCCCGTCCCGGAGGCTGTCCCGGCCGTCCGGCATCCAGGCCATCGCGGGGTCGGAGCCGGTCGGGTCCAGCCCCCACGACCGCAGCCAGGTCTGCATGGTGCCGATCTCGCCCTGCTGACCGGTGGCGATGTCGCCGCCGACCTGGCGTACCTCCGGGTCGCTGCCCTTCTGGAAGGCGATCAGCCCCATCTCCACCGCCTGGGCGTGATGGCTGGTCATGTCCCGGGCGAAGCCCGCCTCGGCCGAGCTGTCACCCGGTCGGGTGAGGCTCGGCGTCAGCAGGCCGCCGGCGTAACCCAGAAGGAGACCGACCACGACGGCGGCGGTCAGCGCGAGGACGCCGTAGCGGCGCGCGGACCGCCGGCCACCGTCGTCGGTGACCGGGGCCTCGTCGGGTGCGCTGGCCGTCGTCACGGGAGCGGTCATGGCCGTCCTTACTGGGTGGGCTGCGGGTCGCGCGGGGTGGTGCCGGTGGCCGTGATGCCCTGGCCGCAGTTGGCGTTCGGGCCCTCGACCGAGGCGTTGACGCGCAGGGTCTTGATGAAGTCGTCGATCCGGCCGTCGTCGGCGTTGTCGACCTTGAGCTGGTAGCCCCAGGCCTGCAGCGAGATCGGCTTGTCCAGCCCGTCGAACGGGCTGAGCATCAGCTTCTCCTTGCCCTGGACCCTGGTCTTGAGCTTCGTCACCTGGTCGGCCGGCAGGTCGGAGCGGTACGTGATCCAGACCGCGCCGTGCTCCATGCTGTGCACCGCGTGCTCGCTGGCGATCGGGGCGTCGTAGACGTCACCCATGCAGTTCTGCCAGGCCGCGTTGTGCGGGCCGGCGACCGGCGGGTTGACGTCGTACTTGATCGGGCCCTGCTGGTGCTGGCCGCCCTGGACGAGCTTGGCGTCCTTCTCCCGGAAGTCGACGATGCCGTCGATGTCGGCCGCCCGCTTCTCCCACGGCTTGGAGCCCTGGAAGGCCGCGTACGCGCCGTACCCGATGATCGCCGCGGCGAGTACGCCGACGGCCACGAAGAGCGCGATCGGGCCCCAGGGCCGGCCCTGGCTCACCTTGACCGGTGTGATCGGCTTGCGGGGGCCCTTGCCACCCGAGGTCTGACGGGGGGAGCCCGCCGACTTGCCGGCCCCGGGCTTGGCGCCGGACGCGGGCCGGCCAGCCGCCGGCTTCTTGCCGGTGCTGACCACGGTCGGACGGCGCTCCGGGCCGCCCGGGGTGCTGATGCTCATGGTGCCTCGTCAGGTCGGTCGGTCAGGGGATTGGCGGGCAGGGTGACGCGCAGGGTCGCCGCCGAGTGACCGAGTCTACCCCCGATAACATGGTTCGGTGACTCCCGCAGAACTCGCCGAGGTCGTCCTCTCCGCAGCCCACGCCGTCTTCACCGAGCGGGGCCTGGACCCGGCCGCGCTCCCGGCGCGGACGGCGGTGGAGCGACCGCGCAATCCCGAGCACGGCGACTACGCCTCGACGCTGGCGCTGCAGCTCAGCAAGAAGGTGGGGGTCCCGCCGCGGGAGCTGGCCGCCGCGCTGGCCGACCAGCTCGGCCGCGCCCCGGGGGTCAAGTCCGTGGAGATCGCCGGCCCCGGCTTCCTCAACATCCGGCTCGACGCCGCCGCCGCGGGCCAGCTCGCCCGGTCGATCGTCGAGGCCGGCGCGGAGTACGGCCGCAGCGACGCCCTCGCCGGCCAGAAGATCAACCTCGAGTTCGTCTCGGCCAACCCCACCGGCCCGGTGCACATCGGCGGCGTCCGCTGGGCGGCCGTCGGTGACGCGCTGAGCCGGCTGCTCCGCGCCACCGGCGCCGACGTGGGCACCGAGTACTACTTCAACGACGCCGGCTCCCAGATCGACCGGTTCGCCCGGTCGCTGCTCGCCGCCGCGAAGGGCGAGCCGGCCCCCGAGGACGGGTACGGCGGCGCGTACATCGCCGAGATCGCCGAGCAGGTCCGCGCCGTCCGGCCGGACGTGCTGGAGCTGGACGACGCCGCCGCCCAGGAGGTCTTCCGGGTCGAGGGCGTCGCGCTGATGTTCGCCGAGATCAAGTCCTCGCTGCGCGCCTTCGGGGTGGAGTTCGACACCTACTTCAACGAGAAGGACCTGCACGACCGCGGTGAGCTGGACCACGCGCTCAACCGGCTGCGGGAGCAGGGGCACCTCTACGAGTCCGAGGGCGCGACCTGGCTGCGCACCACCGACTTCGGCGACGACAAGGACCGGGTGCTGCGCAAGTCCAACGGCGAGTGGACGTACTTCGCCGCCGACTGCGCCTACTACCTGGACAAGCGCGAGCGGGGCTTCGAGCGGGTCGTGATCATGCTGGGCGCCGACCACCACGGCTACATCGGCCGGATGAAGGCGATGGCGGCCTGCTTCGGCGACGACCCGGACCGCAACCTGGAGATCCTCATCGGCCAGCTGGTCAACCTGGTCCGCGAGGGCGCTCCGGTGCGGATGAGCAAGCGGGCCGGCACCGTGGTTACCCTGGAGGACCTGGTCGACGCGATCGGCGTGGACGCCTCCCGGTACGCGCTGGCCCGCTACTCCAGCGACTCCCCGATCGACATCGACGTCGAGCTGTGGACCCGGGCCACCCGGGACAACCCGGTCTACTACGTGCAGTACGTCGCCGCCCGGACGGCCAGCGTCGGGCGCAACGCCGCCGAGGTCGGGCTGACCCGCGGCGACGCCGCTGGCTTCCGGGCCGAGCTGCTCGGGCACGAGAAGGAGAACGAGCTGCTCAAGGCGCTCGCCGAGTTCCCGGCCGTGGTGGCCACCGCCGCCGAGCTGCGGGGGCCGCACCGGGTGGCCCGCTACCTGGAGGAGCTGGCCGGGGCGTACCACCGGTTCTACGACAACTGCCGGATCCTGCCGCGCGGCGACGAGGAGGTCACCGACCTGCACCGGGCCCGGCTCTGGCTCAACGACGCGACGCGGGTGGTCATCGCCAACGGCCTGCACCTGCTCGGCGTCACCGCTCCGGAGAGGATGTGAGCATTCGTGCGCGCGCATGAGGCCGGTGCCCTGCACGGCGACATCGGCAGCCGGGAGCCGGCGTGGCTGCGTACCCCGACCGACGTCAACGCCCTGGTGCCGCAGCTGTGGCCGCGCAACGTGACCCGCGGCGCCGACGGCGCGCTCGCCGTCGCCGGCCTGGGCATCCACGACATCGCCGCCGAGTACGGCACCCCGCTGTACGTCCTCGACGAGGACGACCTGCGCTCGCGCTGCCGCGACTTCCGCGCCGCCTTCCAGGACGTCGACGTCTACTACGCGGGCAAGGCGTTCCTCTGCCGTGCCGTGGTCCGCATGATCGCCGAGGAGGGCCTGCACCTCGACGTCTGCACCGGCGGCGAGCTGGCCACCGCGCTCTCGGCGGGGATGCCGCCGGAGAAGATCGGCTTCCACGGCAACAACAAGTCCGTGGCCGAGCTGACCCGGGCGCTGGACGCCGGGGTGGGCCGGATCATCCTCGACTCGTTCACCGAGATCGACCGGCTCACCGCGCTGGCCCGCGAGCGCGGGGTACGCCCCGGCGTGCTGATCCGGGTCACCGTCGGCGTCGAGGCGCACACCCACGAGTTCATCGCCACCGCGCACGAGGACCAGAAGTTCGGCTTCTCGCTCGCCGGCGGGGCGGCCGCGGCGGCCGCCTTCAAGGTGCTCGACGAGGGCGTGCTCGACCTGCGCGGCCTGCACTCGCACATCGGGTCGCAGATCTTCGACGCCAGCGGCTTCGAGGTCTCCGCCCGCCGGGTGCTCGCCCTGCAGGCGCAGATCCGCGACGCCCGCGGGGTGGAGCTGCCCGAGCTGGACCTCGGCGGCGGCTTCGGCATCGCGTACACCACCCAGGACGACCCGGCCTCGCCGCAGGAGCTGGCCAAGCGGCTGCGCAAGATCGTCGACGGCGAGTGCGCGGCCGAGCGGCTGGCCGTGCCGCACCTGTCGATCGAGCCCGGTCGGGCGATCGTCGGCCCGGCGGTCTTCACCCTGTACGAGGTCGGCACGGTCAAGGACGTCGACGGGATCCGCACCTACGTCAGCGTCGACGGCGGGATGAGCGACAACATCCGCACCGCGCTCTACGACGCCTCGTACTCTGCCACGATGGCGAACCGGGCGTCGGTGGCCGAGCCGATGCTCGCCCGCGTGGTGGGAAAGCACTGTGAGTCCGGGGACATCGTGGTGAAGGATGAATTCCTGCCCGCCGACGTGCAGCCCGGAGATCTTGTCGCGGTGCCCGGCACGGGCGCGTACTGCCGCAGCATGGCCAGCAACTACAACCACGTGCCCCGCCCCCCGGTGGTCGCGGTGCGGGACGGCCGGGCCCGGCTGATCGTCCGGCGGGAGACCGAAGAGGACCTGTTGGCATTGGATGTTGGATGACGTCACCTGTGCGTTTGGCGCTGCTCGGCTGCGGGACCGTGGGCAGCGAGGTGGTCCGGTTGCTGCACGAGCAGTCGGCCGACCTCGCCGCCCGGATCGGCGCCCCACTGGAGATCGCCGGCATCGCCGTACGCCGGGTCGGGCGCGACCGCGGTGACCTGCCGGTCGACCCGGCGCTGTTCACCACCGACCCGCTCGGGCTGATCAAGCGCGACGACATCGACGTGGTGGTCGAGGTGGTCGGCGGCATCGAGCCGGCGCGCGGTTGGCTGGTCGAGGCGCTGCGGGCCGGCAAGAGCGTGGTCACCGCCAACAAGGCGCTGCTCGCCGAGGACGGCGCGGCCCTGCACGACGCGGCGGCCGAGGGCGGCGCCGACCTCTACTACGAGGCCTCGGTGGCCGGGGCGATCCCGCTGCTGCGCCCGCTGCGCGACTCGCTGCACGGGGACCGGATCAACCGGGTCACCGGCATCGTCAACGGCACCACCAACTTCATCCTCTCCGCGATGGACGCCACCGGCGCCGGCTTCGCCGAGGCGCTGGAGGAGGCCACCGAGCTCGGGTACGCCGAGGCGGACCCCACCGCCGACGTGGAGGGCTTCGACGCCGCCGCCAAGGCCGCCATCCTCGCCTCGCTGGCGTTCCACACCCGGGTCACCGCCGCCGACGTGCACCGCGAGGGGATCACCGAGGTGACCGCCGCGGACGTGGCCAGCGCCCGGGCGATGGGCTGCACGATCAAGCTGCTCTGCATCGCGGCCCGGGGCGCCGACGCGGAGGGCCGGGAGACGGTCAGCGTGCGGGTGCACCCGGCGATGATCCCGCTGACCCACCCGCTGGCCAGCGTCGGCGACGCGTTCAACGCGGTCTTCGTCGAGGCCGAGGCGGCCGGGCAGCTGATGTTCTACGGCCGGGGCGCCGGTGGCGCGCCGACGGCCAGCGCCGTCCTCGGCGACGTGGTGGCGGTGGCGCGCAACCGGCTCGCCGGGGCGCGGGCGGCCAGCGAGTCCGCGTACGCCGACCTGGCGGTGCGGCCGATGGGGGAGGCGCTGACCCGCTACCACATCAGCCTCGACGTGGCCGACCGTCCGGGTGTGCTGGAGGCGGTGGCCGGGGTGTTCGCCCGGCACGAGGTCTCCATCGCCACCGTGCGGCAGGGCCCGGCGGGCGGCGGGCCGGCCGGTCGGGGTTCCGACGCCGAGCTGGTCATCGTCACCCACGTCGCGCCGGACGCGGCGCTCGCCGCGACCGTACGCGAGCTGCGCGGGCTGGACATCGTCGGATCGGTGACCAGCGTGCTGCGGGTGGAGGGCGGGCAGTAGGGCGTCCCGTCTGGTGGGTGGCGGCGGGTGCGCCGGTCGCCGCCCCCGTCGGCTGGTCCAGGCTTGAGACACCCCCGATTGGGACGGGGCGAGGCGAGGAGAGCGACATGTGGCGCGGTCTGATCGAGACGTACCGGGACCGACTGCCGGTCACCGACGCCACCCCCGTCGTCACCCTGCACGAGGGGAACACGCCGCTGCTGCCCGCGCCGGTGCTCTCCGCCCGACTCAACTGTGACGTGCACCTGAAGGTCGAGGGGGCCAACCCGACCGGCTCGTTCAAGGACCGCGGGATGACCGTCGCGGTGTCCAAGGCGGTCGAGGCGGGCGACAAGGTGATCATCTGCGCCTCCACCGGCAACACCAGCGCCTCCGCCGCGGCGTACGCGGCCCGGGCCGGGATCACCTGCGCGGTGCTGGTGCCGCAGGGCAAGATCGCGCTGGGCAAGCTCGCCCAGGCGCTGGTGCACGGGGCGAAGCTGCTCCAGGTCCACGGCAACTTCGACGACTGCCTGTCGCTGGCCGCGAAGCTCGCCCAGGACTTCCCGGTGGCGCTGGTCAACTCGGTCAACCCGGACCGGCTGCACGGCCAGAAGACTGCCGCCTTCGAGATCGTCGAGGCGCTCGGCGACGCCCCCGACATCCACTGCCTGCCGGTCGGCAACGCCGGCAACATCTCCGCGTACTGGATGGGCTACGGCGAGGACCTGGCCGCCGGCAACGCCACCCGGGCCCCGAAGATGTACGGCTTCCAAGCCGCCGGCGCCGCGCCGATCGTGACCGGCCAGGTGGTGCACGAGCCGTCCACGATCGCCACCGCCATCCGGATCGGCAACCCGGCGAGCTGGACGAAGGCGGTCGACGCCCGGGACGCCTCGCAGGGCCTGATCGCGGCGGTCACCGACCGGGAGATCCTGTCGGCGTACCGGCTGCTCGCCCGGGAGGTGGGCGTCTTCGTCGAGCTGGGCAGCGCGGCCAGCGTGGCCGGCCTGCTCCAGCAGGCCGCGGCGGGCCGGGTCCCGCCCGGTTCCACGGTCGTCTGCACGGTCACCGGCCACGGCCTCAAGGACCCGGAGTGGGCCATCTCCACCGCCCCCGCCCCGGTCACCATCGCCAACGACCCCCTCGCCGCCGCCCGCTCCCTCGACCTCGCCTGACCCCGGGCCCCCGCGACGGGGTCGAGCGTTGATCATGAAGTTGACAAGACGGAACGCGCTTTCCTCCGGCGGTAACTTCATGGTCAACGAGCGGGGTGCCGGTGGGTGGGGGCGGCGGTGGCCCGGTGGGGGTGGGGGAAAGTGAATCGGGCACACTCTGGTCACCCCGTCGACCTCCTGCAGGAGTGAGTCCGCCGATGTCGCTGCTCGCCAGATCCAGCCTCGCCAACCGGGGACTGGTCGCCCTGATCGCGGTGGTGACCGCGGCGTTCGGGGCGTTCGCCGTCCCCTCGCTCAAGCAGCAGCTGCTGCCGTCGCTGGAGTTCCCCGGCGCGTTCGTCGTGGCGGTCTACCCCGGCGCCGGGCCGGAGATCGTCGAGTCCCAGGTCACCGAGCCGATCGAGAACAGCCTCCAGGGCCTGCCCGGGCTGGAGAAGGTCACCTCCACCTCGCGGGAGGGTTCGGCGACCGTCTCGGTGCAGTTCGAGTTCGGCACCGACGTCGACGACGCGGCCAACAAGATGCAGACCGCGCTGGGCCGGATCGACGCGCAGCTCCCCGCGGAGGTGGACCCGCAGGTCCTCACCGGGAGCACCGACGACCTGCCCGCGGTGGTGCTCGCCGCCAGCGGCGGCGGTGACGAGCGGGCGCTGGCGGAGAAGCTGCGCAGCACCGTCGTACCCGAGCTGGAGGGGATCGACGGCGTCCGTACCGTCGAGGTGACCGGCACCCGCGACCAGGTCGTGACGATCACGCCGGACCCGGCGAAGTTCGCCGCCGCGAAGCTGGCGCCGACCGCCATTCCGACGGCGCTGAAGACCAACGGCATCTCCGTGCCGGCCGGCACGGTCACCGACGGCACCCGGGCGCTCCCGGTGCAGGTCGGCGCCCCGATCACCACCCTGGACGACCTGCGCGGCATCGTGCTCACCCCGAGCGTGCCCAAGGCGCCGCCGGTCCGCCTCGGTGACGTGGCCGCCGTGCAGCAGCAGCTCGCCCCGGCCACCGCGATCACCCGCACCAACGGCATCGAGAGCCTCGGCGTCCAGGTGATCGCCGCCCCGGACGGCAACGCCGTGCGCATCTCGCACGAGATCCGGGACCGGCTCGACGCCCTGCGCTCCGCCTCCGGCGCCGAGCTGACCGTCGTCTTCGACCAGGCGCCGTTCGTCGAGAAGTCGATCGAGAGCCTGACCACCGAGGGCCTGCTCGGCCTGCTCATGGCCGTGGTGGTGATCCTGGTCTTCCTGCTGTCGGTGCGCTCCACCCTGGTCACCGCGGTCTCCATCCCGCTGTCGGTGGTGGTGGCGCTGCTCGCGCTCTGGGTCGGCGACTACTCGCTCAACCTGCTCACCCTCGGCGCGCTCACCATCGCCGTGGGCCGGGTGGTCGACGACTCGATCGTGGTGCTGGAGAACATCAAACGCCACCTGGAGTACGGCGAACCCAAGCGGGACGCGATCGTCGCCGCGGTCCGCGAGGTGGCCGGCGCGGTGACCGCGTCGACCCTCACCACGGTCGCGGTGTTCGCACCGATCGCGCTGGTGGGCGGCTTCGTCGGGCAGCTCTTCGCGCCGTTCGCGATCACCGTGACGGTGGCCCTGCTCGCCTCGCTGCTGGTCTCGCTGACCGTGATCCCGGTGCTGGCGTACTGGTTCCTCACGCCGCGCCGGGCCGGGGCGGACGACGCCGAGGTGCGCCGGGCCGCCGAGGAGAAGGAGCTGCGCAGCCCGTTGCAGCGGGCGTACCTGCCGACGATCGGGTTCGCCACCCGCACCCGTGGGACCCGCTGGATCACCGTCGCGGTGGGGCTGCTGGTGCTGCTCGGCACGTTCGGCCTCGCCCAGAAGCTGGAGACCAACTTCCTGGACGACTCCGGCCAGGACACCCTGAACATCACCCAGGAGTTGCCGGCGGGCGCCGGACTGGCCGCCACCGACCAGGCGGCCCGCCGGGTCGAGGAGGTGCTCGGCCGGACCGACGGCGTCGAGACGTACCAGGTCACGGCGGGCGGCAGCGACCAGCCGTGGCTGGCCGGCGGGGGCAACAACACCGCCCGCTGGTCGGTGGCGCTCGACGGCGACACCGACGCCAAGGAGATGAAGGAGATCCTGCGGGAGAAGTTCGACGCCCTCGGCGCCGAGGGCGGCGAGCTCACCTTCGGCCAGGGCCAGGGTGACCAGCTGGAGCTGGTCGTCCAGGCCGCCGACCAGGAGACGCTGGCCAGGGCCGCCGAGGAGGCTCACGCGGCGATGGCCGGCACGCCGGACGTCGAGGACGTCTCGACCAGCCTGGCGACGCGGGTGGCCCGGGTCGACGTCACCGTCGACCGGCTCCCCGCGGCCCGGGTCGGGCTGAGCGAGGCGGCGGTCGGGCAGCTGGTGTCGCAGGCGTACCGGGGTGCCCCGCTGGGGCGGGTGACCCTGGACGGCGGTCAGCAGGACGTGGTGCTGCGGACCTCGGCCACTCCGCCGACGACCATGGAGCAGCTGCGCGCCCTGCCGGTCGGCCCGGTCAAGCTGGACGACATCGCGGACGTCACCGAGGGCTACGGACCGCAGCAGGTCACCCGGATCGACGGCGAGCGCAGCGTGTCCGTCACCGGCACCGCCACCGGCTCCAACCTGGGGGCGATCACCCAGGAGCTGCGGAAGCGGGTCGCCGACATCGACGTACCCGGCGCGACGGTGACCGTCGGTGGCGCGAGCGCCGAGCAGGAGGACGCCTTCGGCGACCTGGGCCTGGCGGTGCTGGCCGCGATCGCGATCGTCTTCCTGATCATGGTGGCGACCTTCCGCAGCATCACCCAGGCGCTGATCCTGCTGATCTCGATCCCGTTCGCCGCGACCGGCGCGATCGGCCTGCTGCTGGCCACCGGCACCCCGCTGGGCGTGCCGGCGCTGATCGGCGTGCTCATGCTGGTCGGCATCGTGGTGACCAACGCGATCGTGCTGCTGGACCTGGTCAACCAGTACCGGGCGCAGGGGATGGGCGTGACCGAGGCGGTGGTCGAGGGCGGCCGGCGGCGGCTGCGTCCGATCCTGATGACCGCGGTCGCCACCATCTTCGCGCTGCTGCCGATGGCCCTCGGGCTGACCGGCGAGGGCGGCTTCATCTCCCAGCCGCTGGCCGTGGTGGTGATCGGCGGTCTGCTCAGCTCGACGCTGCTGACCCTGGTGCTGGTGCCGACGCTCTACACCATGGTGGAGCGCACCAAGGAGTCGCTGCGGGCCCGCCGGGCCCGGCGCTCCGGCGGCCCGGCCCCGGTCGAGCCGGCCGCGCCGGCCGCCGCCGGGGACGAGGCCGAGGCACCGGTCCCGGCCGCGGTCGCCGCCACTGGTACGCCGGCCGCCGGGTCGCCGGCCCGGCCGGCGCCCTCGGCCGCGCTGCTGGACGGCACGGACCAGTTCGAGGTGCTGCGGCTGCCGAAGAGCCGGCGCTCGCCGCTGCCGCCGACCGAGGAGTAGTCCGACCACGCACAGCGCCCCCGGCCCGTACCACCGGCCGGGGGCGCTGTGCTGTCGAAACTCCGACAGCCCGCCGTGACCTTGGCCCTGTGCCGGCGTTGCGGCGGCCCCCTACCGTCGGTTGTCGATCATCCACTTCGGACGACCAGACGGGCGACACCTTCGTCACCGTCTCCCAGCTGGTGCGACGCACCGCCGCGGTGTGAGCGGCCGGGTAAGGTTCGGGCACGTGTCGCCCACCTTTTCGGTCCTCACCCGCAACCGGAACTTCCGCAACCTCTTCCTGGCCGAGCTGGTGGTCTTCGGCGCCGACTGGTTCGTCATGGTGCCGCTGCTGGTGCTCCTGCCGAAGCTGACCGGCAGCGGCGTCTGGGGCGCGCTGGTGCTCGCCCTGGACACCGGGGTGGTCGCGCTGCTGCTGCCGTACACGGGAACCATCGCCGACCGGTTCGACCGCAAGAAGATCATGATGGTGGCGAACGTCGCCGCCCTGCTCGGGGTGCTGCTCCTGCTCGGCGTGCGCAGCGCCGGTACCGCCTGGCTGGCCATGCTGGCGATCGCCGCGGTGGCGGTGGCGAAGGCGTTCTACTCGCCCGCCGCGCAGGCCGCCCTGCCCAATGTGCTCGACCCGGACGAACTGGCCGCCGGCAACGCGATCGCCGGCTCCGCCTGGGGCACGATGACCGTGGTCGGCGCCTCGCTCGGCGGCGTGCTGAGCGCGGCGGCCGGGCCGTACGCCTGCTTCTGGGTGGCGGCGGTCGGCCTGGCGCTGGCCGCGGGCCTGGCCGCGCTGATCCGCCGGCCCCTGCAGGCCCCCCGGGACGCCGACCTGCCGACGCCGCGCACCTGGGCGGCGATCCGGGAGGCGCTGGGCTACATCGGGCACCGGCCGCGGGTGCTGGCGCTGGTTACGGTCAAGTCGGCGGTCGGGCTGGGCAACGGCGTGCTGACCGTCTTCCCGCTGCTCGCCGGCGTGTACGGCGTCGGCCCGGTCGGCGCCGGGCTGCTCTTCGCGTTCCGGGGCGCGGGGGCGCTGGTCGGGCCGATCCTGATGCGCCGGGTACTCACCAACCGGGCCTGGCTGCTGCCTGGTCTGGCCGCGTCGATGTCCCTGTACGGCCTGGCCTACCTGGGCACCTCGGTGGTCGGCTGGTTCCCGCTGGTGCTGGTCCTGGTCTTCGTGGCCCACTTCGGCGGCGGCAGCAACTGGGTGCTGTCGAACTTCGCCCTGCAGGGCGAGGTGCCGGACCGGCTGCGCGGCCGGGTCTTCGCCACCGACATGATGCTGGCGACGCTGGCCATCTCGGTCAGCCAGCTGGTGGTGGCCTCGGTGGTGGACGTGGTCGACGAGCGGGTGGTGCTCGCCGGCTGCGGACTGGTGACGCTGGTCTACGCGGTGGGCTGGCGGATCGCCACCCGTCGCCTCTCGCTGTCCGACCCGGCCACGGAGGCGGCGCCGGCATCCGCCCCCTGACCTCCGGCGGGCGTTCGGCGGATCAGGTCCGGTCCTGCGTGGCCGGGGGCGCGGGGAGGTCGGAGCCGCCCCACTGGGTGGCGGGGGGAGCCGGCGATTGCGGGGCGGGGTCGGGCTGGCCCTCGTCGTCCCCGGCCGGCGGCGTCCAGCCCGCCCAGTCGACGGCGGGCGCGGCGATCGGCCGGCCGGCAAGCGCCGCGGCGACGAGCAGGCCGAGCCCGACCGGATATCCGATCGCCCACAGCACACCGACGGCGAGGCTGAACAGCCGTAACCTGCGGTACCCGCCGCCACCGGCCCAGCCGACATCGAGCAGGTGCGGCAGGACGAGGTTCAAGGTCAGACTGAGCAGGCTGACCGCCAGCAGCACCGCAATGCCCGAGATCATCAGCGCCCGGGCCCGGTGGGGCAGCCGGCCGCGGCGCGCCACGGCCAGCACCAGGCCGGTCACCAGCACGGCCAGGGTGGGCAGTTCCCCGCCGATCTGCAGGATCGAGAAACCGAAGAGTTCCATTCCGCCTCCGTCTGACCGTAAGTCGGGTCAGGCTAGCCGAGATGATCAGTTCCCACGCTCCGGGCGGAACCCCGCCACGTCGGTCCCGGGCCCTAGCATGAGCCGGTGCCGTTGACTTTCGCCGCCGGGCCGGTCCGTGTCCGGGTGCCCGCCACCAGCGCCAACCTGGGCCCGGGCTTCGACGCGCTGGGCCTCGCCCTCGGGCTGCATGACGACGTGGCGGCCGAGGTGACCTCGGGCGGCGTACGGGTGTCGGTGACCGGCGAGGGCGCCGGTGAACTGCCGGCGGACGACCGGCACCTGGTGGCCCGCGCCATGCGCGCCACCTTCGACGTGCTCGGCGCTCAGCCGCCGGGGCTGGCGCTGGAGTGCGTCAACCGGATCCCGCAGGCCCGTGGCCTGGGCTCCTCCTCGGCGGCGATCGTGGCCGGGGTGCTGCTGGCCCGTGCGTTGGTCACCGACGGGCCGGAGCGACTCGACGACGACGCGGTGCTCCGGCTGACCGCCGAGATCGAGGGCCATCCGGACAACGTGGCCCCCTGCCTGCTGGGCGGCTTCACCGTGGCCTGGACGGAGCCCGGCGGCGCGCGGGCGGTGTCGCTGCCCGTCGCCGGGGGGATCCGGCCCACCGTCTTCGTCCCGGCCGAGCGCGGGCTGACCGCGACCGCCCGGGCGGCGCTGCCGGTGACCGTTCCGCATGCCGACGCCGCGCAGAACGCCGGCCGGGCCGCGCTGCTGGTGCACGCCCTGACCGCCGAGCCGGCGTTGCTGCTGCCGGCGACCGTCGACCGGCTGCACCAGGACTACCGGGCACCCGGGATGCCGGGGACGGCGGCCCTGGTCAGCGCGCTACGTGCGGCGGATGTGGCGGCTGTGGTCAGTGGGGCGGGGCCGACCGTGCTGGCGCTCGGCGAGCCGCCGAGCGGCTTCCAGGCGGGAACAGACTGGCAGGTCTGGCGGTTGTCGGTAGAGGTGCGCGGCGCAACGGTCGCGCGGGGTAGACTGGGACACGCCGAGCGGGACCCTGTTGCCGCAGGTCGGAAGAGTTGATTACGCTCTAGACTTAGCACAGCCGCGAAGCATGCGATCTCCCTGCGGGTCGGCGCACCCCCGAAGCTCTCGGCGGTAAGCCCGTCACCCCTGCCAAGGCCCACGCCGCACCGCAGTTTCCACAGGTCGCCGCAGACGGCGAGACCTGCTCACCGATGCTGGTGAGTCGGGAAACCGACCAGCTGCTGTGCCACAGACTCCCGCGACGTGTCCATGCGAGGCGGGTGCACCGAGGCCGCCCGGCCACCTGAGCTTGTCGACTCCGGGCAGTCCCGGCCTATCGAGGGAAGGAATCCATTGAGCGACACCACCGACGTGACGTCGGATGTTTCCAACGTCGCTGGCGATGCCACCACCGCTGCCCCCGCCCGTCGTCGACGCAGCGGCACCGGCCTGTCGGCGATGCTGCTGCCAGAGCTGCAGAGCCTGGCCGCGTCGCTCGGCATCTCCGGGACGGCGCGTATGCGCAAGGGCGAACTGATCAGCGCGATCACCGAGCGGCAGCAGGGCGGCGCCGGCACCCCTCGACCGCGGGCCGAGGTTGCGGCTGCGGCCGCCCCCGCCCGTGAAGAGGTGCACGCCGAGGTTCGCGAGACCGGTGAGCGGGCTGCCGAGCAGGCTGCCGCCGCACCGGCCGCCGCCGGCGAGGCCGAGGGCCGTACCCGGACCCGGCGCAGCCGGGCCGCCGCCGAGGGCCGTCCCGCCGAGGGCCGTCCCGCCGAGGGCCGTCCCGTCGAGGCGCGGACGGAGGAGGCTGCTCCCGTCGAGACCGGCGAGCGTGCCGAGCGCGGCGAGGGCCGGGACCGGGCCGAGCGCGGCGAGCGTGCCGAGCGCGGTGACCGCGGTGACCGCGGTGACCGGGCCGAGCGTGCCGAGCGCGGCGAGCGTGCCGAGCGCGGTGAGCGTGCCGAGCGCGGTGAGCGGGCCGAGCGCGGTGAGCGTGCCGAGCGCGGTGAGCGTGCCGAGCGCGGTGACCGGGCCGAGCGCGGTGACCGCAACGAGCGGGCCGACCGTGGCGACCGGGCCGAGCGCGGCGAGCGCAACGACCGCGGTGAGCGGGCCGAGCGTGACCGCACCGACCGGGGCGACCGCAACGACCGCGGTGGCGACCGGGCCCAGCGCGACAACGACACCGACGAGGACGGCGAGGGCGGCGGCCGGCGTGGCCGGCGCAGCCGGTTCCGCGACCGTCGGCGTGGCCGCGGCGAGCGTGCCGAGGGCGGCGACGGTGGCCGCGAGGGCGGTCGCGAGGGCGGTCGCGAGCCGCAGGTCAGCGAGGACGACGTGCTCGTCCCGGTGGCCGGCATCGTCGACATCCTCGACAACTACGCCTTCGTCCGGACCACCGGCTACCTGGCCGGCCCGAACGACGTCTACGTCTCGATGTCCCAGATCAAGAAGTACGGGCTGCGCCGCGGTGACGCGATCACCGGTGCGGTGCGGGCCTCCGCTCGTGACGGTGAACAGCGGCGGGACAAGTACAACCCGCTGGTCCGGCTGGACACCATCAACGGCATGGAGCTGGACGAGGCCAAGCGTCGTCCCGAGTTCTACAAGCTCACTCCGCTGTACCCGCAGGAGCGGCTGCGGCTGGAGACCGAGCCGCACATCCTCACCACCCGGGTGATCGACCTGGTCATGCCCATCGGCAAGGGGCAGCGGGCGCTGATCGTGTCGCCGCCGAAGGCCGGTAAGACCATGGTGCTGCAGGCGATCGCGAACGCCATCACGCACAACAACCCGGAGTGCCACCTGATGGTGGTGCTGGTGGACGAGCGGCCCGAAGAGGTCACCGACATGCAGCGCACGGTCAAGGGCGAGGTCATCGCGGCCACGTTCGACCGTCCGCCGCAGGACCACACCACGGTGGCCGAGCTGGCGATCGAGCGGGCCAAGCGCCTGGTCGAGCTGGGGCACGACGTGGTCGTGCTGCTCGACTCGGTGACCCGGCTCGGCCGGTCGTACAACCTGGCGGCGCCGGCCAGCGGCCGGATCATGTCGGGTGGTATCGACTCCACCGCGCTCTACCCGCCGAAGCGCTTCCTCGGCGCGGCCCGCAACATCGAGAACGGCGGCTCGCTGACCATCCTCGCCACCGCGCTGGTGGAGACCGGGTCCATGGCGGACACGGTCATCTTCGAGGAGTTCAAGGGCACCGGTAACGCGGAGCTGAAGCTGGACCGGAAGATCGCCGACAAGCGGACCTTCCCGGCCGTTGACGTCAGTGCGTCCAGCACCCGCAAGGAGGAGATCCTGCTCTCGCCGGAGGAGCTGGCCATCATCCACAAGCTCCGCAAGGTGCTGCACTCGCTGGACTCCCAGGCGGCGCTGGACCTCCTGCTGGACCGGCTCAAGAAGTCCCGTACCAACATCGAGTTCCTGATGCAGATCGCCAAGTCGACCCCGGGGGAGTGACCTCACCCGGGTGAGACCCGCGAAGGGCACGGCCGCATCGGCCGTGCCCTTCGTCGTATCCCGGGCCGGCGGGATTTGGAATTTTCCTTCAATTCAGTCCCCGGGTATTGAAACTTCTGTTCACGGCCGGGTTGACTGTCGTCCATGCGTACCCGCAGCCGAACCGCCCGCCTTCCCGGCGTCCTGCTGTTGACGCCGCTGCTCGCGCTCGCCGGGGCCGTCCCGGCGTCCGCCGCGCCGCCCGCCGCCGGCACCGCCGCCGAGGACGCCCCCCGCGCCTCGTCGTACCCGGCCGCCGCGGTGGCGCTCGCCCCGGCCGGCGTCGCGCCGGCCGACGGACTGGAGACCGCCCGGACCACCCGCCCGGTCGCGCCGGGGCTCGACCTCACCTCCTTCGACCGGTACGACGCCGCCGGCTGGCTGCGCGCCGACGCGCTCACCGCCGACCTGGGCGGCGGGCTGACGGTCGACTACGTCAACTCCGGGGAGGTGGCCCGGGCCGAGCCGTTGCGCGGCGCGGTCGACAGGTCCCGGGCCGTCGCCGCCGTCAACGGCGACTTCTTCGACATCAACAACTCCGGTGCCGCGCAGGGCGTCGGCATCCGCGCCGGCGAACTGATCCAGTCGCCGATCGCCGGCCACCACAACGCGGCCGCGATCACCGGCGACGGCCTCGGCCGGGTGGTCCAGGTGCACTTCGACGGCACCGCGACGCTGCCGACCGGCCCGGTCACCCTGACCCAGTTCAACAACATGGTGCAGGCCAACGGCGTCGGCGTGTTCACCGCGCTCTGGGGGTCGTACCCCCGGCGGCGGGCCGTCGACGGGGCGGCCCGGGTCACCGAGGTGGCGGTCCGGGACGGCCGGGTGGCCACCGTCGGCGCCGCGGCGGGCGAGGGGCCGATTCCGGCCGGGACCACCGTGCTGCTCGGCCGGGACGCCGGCGCGGACGCCCTGGCCGCCCTGCGCCCCGGCGACCCGATCGACCTGACCTGGAAGCCGAAGCCCTCCGAGGGCGGCGAACTGCGCGCCGCCGTGGGCGGCGGCAACGTCCTGGTCCGCGACGGGGCGGTGCAGACCATCGCCGACCCGACCCTGGCCCCGCGCACCGCCGTCGGCTTCTCCGCCGACGGGCGGCGGATGATCCTGCTCACCGTGGACGGGCGTCAGCTGGACAGCCGGGGCGTCACGCAGACCGAGATGGGCGAGATGATGGCCGGGCTGGGCGCGTACCACGCGCTCAACCTGGACGGGGGCGGCTCGTCCACCCTGCTCGCCCGGGAGCCCGGCGCGGCGGCCGTGCAGGTGGAGAACAGCCCCTCCGACGGCACCGAGCGCCCGGTCCCCAACGGGCTGGCGGTCTACGCCCCTGAGGGCAGCGGGCGGCTCACCGGGTACTGGCTGGAGACCGCGAGCGACCCGACCGCCGCGCCGGGCGTCGCGCCGGTGCGGGGCGGCCGGCCCGACCGGGTCTTCCCCGGACTGACCCGCCGGCTGACCGCCGCGGGCCACGACGAGACGTACGGCCCGGCGGAGGGCGCGCCGACGTGGCGGGCGAACCCGGCGGCGCAGGGCACCGTGGCCGACGGGCTCTTCCGAGCCGGCGCACCCGGCCGCAGCACCGTCACCGCCTGGCGCGGCGATGCCCGGGGCACGGTCGAGCTGACCGTGCTCGGCCCGCTGGCCCGGGTCGACTCCACCGTGGACCGGGTCGGCCTGAACCGGGCCGGCGACAGCGGGCTGTTCGGCGTGGTCGGCTACGACGCCGAGGGCAACACCGCGCCGATCGAGCCGGCCGACCTGAAGCTGGAGTACGACCCGAAGCTGCTGGCGGTCACCCCCACCGCCGACGGCAACCTGTCGGTCAAGGCCCTCGGCGACAGCGGCTCCGCCCTGGTCACCGTCCACGTCGGCCGGCACGCCACGGTACTGCCGGTGACCGTCGGGCTGACCGACGTGCCGGTGGCCGGCTTCGACGACGCGGCCTCCTGGAGGTTCAGCCAGGCCCGGGCCAGCGGCGCGGTCGCCCCGGCGCCGGGGCACACCGGCACCGGCCTGCGGATGACGTACGACTTCAGCCAGTCCACCGGCACCCGGGCCGCCTACGCCGACCCGCCGGCCTGGATCGCGGTGCCCGGCCAGCCGCAGGCGTTCGGCATGTGGATCCACGGCAACGGCACCGGCGAGTGGCCCAGCCTGCACCTGCACGACGCGCAGGACACCCAGCACGTGCTGCGCGGCCCGCTGGTCACCTGGAAGGGCTGGAAGTACGTCGAGTTCGCGGTGCCGCCTGGCGTGCAGTACCCGGTGCGGGTCCGCCGGTTCTACGTGGCGGAGACCAACCCGGCGGCGCAGTACACCAGCGAGGTCATCATCGACGACCTGGTGGCGAAGGTGCCGCCCACCCTCGACGCGCCGGCCGAGCCGCCCCGTACCGATCGGGTGGTGCTGCGCGACGGCACGGTGGACGGCGCGCCCTGGCGCTTCGCGGTGATGTCCGACGCCCAGTTCGTCGCCGCCGACCCGGACAGCGACCTGGTCGCCCAGGCCCGCCGTACGCTGCGCGAGGTCAAGGCGGCGAAGCCGGACTTCCTGGTGATCAACGGCGACTTCGTGGACACCGCGTACCCGGCGGACTTCGCGCTGGCGAAGCGGCTGCTGGACGAGGAACTGGGCGGCGAGCTGCCCTGGTACTACGTCCCGGGCAACCACGAGATCATGGGCGCGCCGATCGACAACTTCCGCGCCGTCTTCGGCGACACCCAGCGGGTCTTCGACCACGAGGGCACCCGGTTCGTCACGCTGAACTCGTCCACCGGGTCGCTGCGCGGTGGTGGCTTCGACCAGGTCCGGATGCTGCGCGAGGCGCTCGACTCGGCCGCCGCCGACCCGGCGGTCGGTTCGGTGGTGGTACTGCACCACCACCCGCCCCGCGACCCGAGCCCCGCCAAGGCCAGTCAGCTCGGCGACCGCAAGGAGGCGGCGCTGCTGGAGCAGTGGCTGGCCGACTTCCAGCACCGCACCGGCAAGGGCGCCCTGTTCGTCGGCGGGCACGTCGGCACCTTCCACGCCGACCGGGTGGACGGCGTGCCGTACGTGATCAACGGCAACTCGGGCAAGAACCCGTCGACGCCGCCGCAGCTCGGCGGCTTCACCGGCTGGACCGAGTTCGGCGTGGACCCGGTGACCCCGGCCGAGGCCGACCGGGCCCGCCGGGATCCGCTGGTCGAGGGGCCGCGCTGGGTCGCCGCGGAGTTCCACGCCCACACCGACCGGCTCGCGGTGAGCGCGCCGGCCGCCGTGCCGGTGGGGACGCCGGCCACGGTGACCGCGACGCTGACCCAGCCGGGCGGCCGTACCGTCCCCGTGGCGGCGCCGGTCAGCGCCGACTGGTCCGCCTCGCCGAACGTCCACATCGGAAGCCCCGGCGGCCTGCGGCCCTGGCACGTGGCCCGCTTCGACCCGGCCACCGGGCAACTGACCGCGCTGCGGGCCGGCACGCAGGTGCTGCTCGCGGTGACCGTGAACGGCGTCCGGGTCGAGGCGACGGTCGCGCTGACGGCGACGGAGACACCTGGGGAGGCACCCGCCGCCTGACCGGCCCGGCGTACGCCGGGCATCCCGCCCGCCGGTCGGCCCCTGCGGCGAGGGGCCGACCGGCGGTGCGCTCCGGCCCGGTCGTCGGTCTCCTCGGCGAGGGCCGCCCGGCGGCGCGTCTCAGAAGTCGCCCTCGGCGACCTGGAAGACGGTCAGCCCGAGCGACCGCCACATCCGCACCACCTGCTGCCGGTCGTCGAAGACCCCGGCCACCCGGTAGCGGTCGCGCACCTCACGCTCGTAGATCTCCTGCTTCACCACGGCGTCCTTGCGGGAGTCGCCCACCGCGCGCAGGTGCAGACCGAGGTACGGCACCCGCACGTGCCGGTCCAGCCAGGCCACGGTGGCGGCGCGGGCGGTGGCGTCGCGTCCGGAGCAGAAGATCACCCCGTACCCGGCGGCGTGCATCGCCCGGACCGCCGCGATCACCGCCTCGTTGGGCTCGTCCTCGCCCACCCGGGTCATGTCGTACGGGCTGCGGGAGACGTTCAGCGCGACCGTGCCGTCGATGTCCACCAGCACGATCTCCGGCGGGCCGGCCGGGCTCGCGTCGACCGTGCCGGCCCGGCCGGTGCGGGCCGTCGGCACCGGCAGCGGCAGCTGCCGGTTGGCCAGGAAGCGGTCGTGCAGGCGACGGATGGCCGACTCGCCGACCCGGTCCGCCTCCGCCCGCACGGCGTCGCGGCGCAGGCACTCGTCCAGCGGTACGTCGGTGAAGTCGTGCACCTCGAAGTCCGCGTCGTACCGGGCGGCCAGGTCGGCCCAGTCCCGCAGGGTGCGCGAGCGCAGGTTGGTGTCGTCCACGCAGACGCTGACCCCGGCCCGCAGCAGCGCCTCCACCTGGGCCTGCTGGGCGAGCGTCACCTGGTACTCGGCCCGCTGGGTGAACAGCCGCTCACCGTGCAGCATCCGGCGCAGGTCGTCGCGGTTCACCCGGGCCACGGCCGGTTGCAGGGTACGGGCGAAACTGGTCTTGCCGGAGGCGGGCAGCCCGCGGGTGGCGATCAGTCGGGGCATCCTGCCCATCCCACTCGGGTCAGGGACGAATCGGGCACGATCCCACCGTACGCCGGGGGCGGGAATGCTGGTCCCCGGTGGCGGGAATGCGAGCAGGGAGGCGGGCGTTTCCACTGCCGGACCGATCGTGCGGCCCGCCTGCCGGGTCGGCTCACGCCCGTGGCACACTGGTCAATCGGCCACCGGTTCCGGTTCACGCCCGAGTCCGTCGCGCACCAGGCGACGGGGAGATCAGCGGCGACCCGGCGACCACCGACGAAAGGACCGAGGCGACATGAAGCCCAACATCCACCCGGAGTACGTGACCACCGAGGTCTCCTGCTCCTGCGGTAACACCTTCTCGACCCGCAGCACCGCCAAGGGCGGCTCGATCCACGTCGAGACCTGCAGCGCCTGCCACCCGTTCTACACCGGTAAGCAGCGCGTCCTCGACACCGCCGGCCGGGTCGCCAAGTTCCAGCAGAAGTACGCCAAGGTTCAGCCGAAGAAGGCCAAGTAGCTCCACCGACGACGCCCGTGTCCGGCTTCGGCCGGGCACGGGCGTTCGTCCGTTCCGCCCCCGGTTACGCCCGTCCGTCCGTCGAAGGAGCATCCCCCGCATGAGCAGCGAGCGCCTGGCTTCCCTCCTCGACGAGTACGCCGAGCTGGAGAAGCGGCTGGCCGACCCGGCCATCCACGCCGACCAGGGCACCGCCCGTCGGGTGGGCCGCCGGTACGCCGAGCTGGTCCCGCTGCACAAGGCCGCCGGTGAGCTGGAGCAGGCCCGCGCCGACCTGGCCGCGGCCCGGGAGCTGGCCGCCGAGGACCCGTCCTTCGCCGCGGAGGCGGAGTCGATCGCGGCGAGCCTGCCGGCACTGGAGGAGCGCCTGGCCGAGCTGCTGATCCCGCGCGACCCGCACGACGCCAAGGACGTGATCATCGAGATCAAGGCCGGCGAGGGTGGCGAGGAGTCCGCGCTCTTCGCCGGCGACCTGCTGCGGATGTACACCCGGTACGCCGAGCGGCACGGCTGGCTCACCGAGGTGATCGACGCGCAGGACTCCGACCTGGGCGGGGTCAAGGACGTCTCGCTGGCGATCAAGACCAAGGGCGTCCCGGAGGGCGGCAACGGCGTCTGGTCGCGGCTGAAGTGGGAGGGCGGCGTGCACCGGGTGCAGCGCGTGCCGGTCACCGAGTCCCAGGGGCGCATCCACACCAGCGCCGCCGGCGTGCTGGTGCTGCCCGAGGCCGAGGACGTCGACGTCACCATCGACCCCAACGAGCTGCGGATCGACGTGTTCCGCTCGTCCGGGCCGGGCGGCCAGTCGGTGAACACCACCGACTCGGCGGTCCGGATCACCCACCTGCCGACCGGCGTGGTGGTCTCCTGCCAGAACGAGAAGTCCCAGCTGCAGAACCGGGAGCAGGCGATGCGCATCCTGCGGGCCCGGCTGCTCGCCGTCGCCCAGGAGCAGGCCGACGCCGCCGCCTCCGACGCCCGCAGGGCGCAGGTGCGCACGGTGGACCGCTCGGAGCGGATCCGCACCTACAACTTCCCGCAGAACCGGATCACCGACCACCGGATCGGCTACACGGCGTACAACCTCGACCTGGCGCTCGCCGGCGACCTGGACGGCGTCCTGGACGCCCTCACCGAGGCCGACCGCGCCGCCCGCCTGGCCGGCGACCCCGAACTGACCCGCCGCTGACCCGACCTCCCCACCGGGCGCCCCACCCGCCCATCCACCACGCACTTTCAGAGAAAGCGTGGCTATTCCGCGCCGAATAGCCACGCTTTCTCTGAAAGAGGCCTCAAGCGCGCGGCGGGGGCGGCGCGAGCGGGGCGGGGCGCGCGGGCGCGGGGAGGGCGGCGCGGGGGGCGGGGCGGGTCAGGAGGCGCGGGGGCGGGTCTTGGCGCGGAGCATCTCGCGGTCGGCGATCTCGAAGGCGGTGCCGAGGGCGTCACGCAGGGCGCCGTGGGCGCCGTCGACCTCGGCGAAGCCGATGCTCACCCCGACCGGGGTGCCGGGCACCAGCGACTCCCAGTCCTCGGTGCGCACCGCCGCGTGGATCCGCCGGGCCACCTCGGCCGCCTCGGTCATCCCGGCCTCGGAGAGCACCACCACGAACTCGTCCCCGCCGTAGCGGGCCACGAAGTCGCCCCGGCGCATCACCCGGTTGATCACCCCGGCGATCCGTTGCAGGACCAGGTCTCCGGAGTGGTGGCCGTGGGTGGTGTTGACCGCCTTGAACCCGTCCAGGTCGCAGACGCCGATCACCACCCGCTCGCCGCGGGCGGTCACCGAGGCGATGTAGCGCTCCAGCCGGCGCCGGTTCGGCAGGCCGGTGAGCGGGTCGGTCAGCGCCTCGCCCTCGTACCGGGCGGCCTCGCGGCGCATCTCCTCGTGGTCGATCCGGGCGGCGATGCCGTCGATGTACACGTCGCGCAGCCGGTCGTTGCGCTGGGCGGCCAGCCGGAACGCCATCCGGTCGGCCCGGTGCGCCGCCACGTGGTCGCCGGCCCGGGCGTACGCGATGCTGCGCAGCCGGGACGGCTCGGCCGCGCCGAGCGTCTCGTTGGAGACCAGCGCGGTGTCCAGCCGGGTGATCGCCTCGATCGGCCGGCCGTCGGCGACGGCCAGGCAGACCTGCCCGAGCTGCCGCATGTCGCGGGCGCGGGCGCTGTCGCCGCCGTGGGCGAGCAGCCGGACCGGGTCGGTCTTGGTGCCGGTCTCCAGCGGGTCGCCGAGGGCGGCCCGGCGGGCCGCCGCGTAGCCGTACGCGGCCAGGCTGCTGGGGCGGATCCGCTCGCTCCGGCCGTCGCGGACGAACCGGTTCAGGTCGATGGCGATGTCCCGGAGCACCCGCAGGCAGCCGTCACTGTCGCCGTTGTGGTCCAGGGCGACCGCGTTGCGCAGCCGGATCCCCGGCGCGGCGAAGACCTCCTCGGGGAGCCCGGCGGCCAGCCCGTGCTGCCGGGCCCGCTCGATCGCGCCGAGCGCGTAGCCGTGGAAGCTGAGGTACGAGTAGGCCATCGCCAGGTCGTGCCAGCCCCAGGCGGTGTCCCGGTCCCGCTCCTCGGCCGCGCCCAGCGCCCGGGCGGCGCGCACCAGGTGGGTGACGCACCGGTCCAGCGCGCCCTGGTGGTGCGCGGCGAGCGCGGCCAGCGCGTTGAGGTGCCCGTGCAGGTACGGCTCGGGCAGGTCGCGGACGGCGGTGGACGCCTCCTCGATGGCCCCGGTGAACTCCGCCGTCCGACCGAGATTGATCAGCGCGCAGAGGCGCTGCACCAGCGCGTCGGCGCGGGTGTTCGGGTCGGTGGTGCTGCGCAGCACCGATTCGAGCAGGCCGCACGCCTCGGCGGACCGGCTCGCCTCCTGCAGGGCCCGGGCACGCCGGAGGGCGTCAACCTGGTCATCGACCCGGTCGAGCCATGCCACCTGCGAACCTCCTGTCGGTGTGCGTCCGGCCGCACCCGCTCGTGACGTGACCCGCGACGCTTCATGATTATGTCGTGACCTTCCTTCCGCGCCACCCCTCCGAAGGGACAGAACGCGAGCGACCCTCGCTCGCCGTGGCCCGCGCCACCCGTGCCCTGACCGCCGCCGGGGTGGAGTCGGCCCGTGCCGAGGCGGAACTGCTCGCCGCGTACGTGCTGGACGTGCCCCGGGGCCGGCTGGCGCTGGCGGACGGCTTCACCGCCGCCCAGCGGGAGCGGTTCGAGGCGCTGGTCGCCCGCCGGGCCGACCGGGTGCCGTTGCAGCATCTGACCGGCCGGGCCGGGTTCCGGCACCTGGAGCTGGCGGTCGGGCCGGGGGTCTTCGTGCCCCGGCCGGAGACCGAGCTGCTCGCCGGCTGGGGGATCGAGGTGGCCCGGACCCGGCCGGCGCCGCTGGTGGTGGACCTGTGCAGCGGCTCGGGGGCGATCGCGCTCGCGGTCGCCCAAGAGGTGCCGGCCGCCCGGGTGGTGGCCGTGGAGCGGTCGTCCGCCGCGCTGGAGTGGCTGCGGCGCAACGCCGCCGAGCGGGCCGCCGCCGGGGACCGGCCGATCGAGGTGGTCGCCGCCGACGTCACCGACCCGGAGCTGCTGGCCACGCTGGTCGGCGAGGTGGACGTGCTGCTCTGCAACCCGCCGTACGTGCCCCGGGCGGTGGCCGTACCGCCGGAGGTGGCCGGGCACGATCCGGACGAGGCGGTCTTCGGCGGGACGGACGGGTTGAGCGTGATCCGGCCGGTGCTGGCCCGCGCCGGGGACCTGCTGCGCCCCGGCGGCGCGCTGGGCGTGGAGCACGACGACACGCACGGGGCGGCGGTGCCGGCGCTGCTCGCCGCCGACGGCCGGTACGTCGACGTGACGGAGCACCGGGACCTGGCGGGACGGTCCCGCTTCGCCACCGCGTCCCGGCGGGCGGACGGCCCGCACGCCGGTGTGGCCCCGGCGTGGCAGACTGGCTCCTCGTGATGCTCTACGACTGTCGGTCGCCCGCCGACCGGGACCGCGGCATCGCCGCTGCCATCGAGGCGGTCAAGAACGGCGAGCTGGTCGTCCTGCCGACCGACACGGTCTACGGGATCGGCGCGGACGCCTTCACCCCGTACGCGGTCAAGGCCCTGGCGGACGCCAAGGGCGGCAGCCGGCAGGCGCCGCCGGTGCTGATCGGCTCCCGGCACACGCTGGACGGCCTGGTCTTCTCGCTGCCGCGCGCCGCGCGCGACCTGGTCGAGGCGTTCTGGCCCGGTGCGCTGACCATCGTGGTGGAGCACTCGCCGAGCCTGGCCTGGGACCTGGGCGACGCCACCGGCACGGTGGCGGTCCGGATGCCGCTGCACCCGGTGGCGCTGGAGGTGCTGCGGGAGACCGGCCCGATGGCGGTGGCCTCGGCGAACAAGGCGGGCCAGGCGGCCGCGCTGACCGCCGAGGAGGCCCGCGACCAGCTCGGCTACTCGGTGCGCGCCTACCTGGAGGCCGGGCCCTGCCCGGACCCGGTGCCGAGCACGATCGTCGACCTGACCGGCGAGCTGCCGCGGGTGCTCCGGCTGGGCGCGATCGGGCTGGACAAGCTCCGCGAGGTGGCGCCGGACATCCTCGACGAGCGGGGGGCCTGAGTGCCGCCGTTCACCGTCCTGCACGTGTGCATGGGCAACATCTGCCGCTCGCCGATGGCGGAGCGGCTGCTGGTGCTCGCGGTCCGGGAGCGGCTGGGCCGGCTCGGCGTCGACCCGACCCGCTCCGACGAGCTGCTGCACAGCCACAGCGCCGGCACCGGCGGCTGGCACGCCGGCGAGGAGATGAACCCGCCGGCGGCCCGGCAGGTGCTCTCGCGCGGCGGTGAGGTGGACGGCTTCGCCGCCCGCAAGCTGCGCTCGGATCTGATCGACGCCGCCGACCTGGTCCTCACCGCCACCGCCGACCAGCAGGAGTACGTGGTGGCGCTGCGTCCCGACGCCGCGGCCCGCACCTTCGTGCTCGGCGAGTTCGGTCGGCTGCTCGGGCTGGTGGACGCCGCCGCCCTGCCGCCCGCGGAGGCCACCGGCGAGGCGGTGTACGCCCGGGGCGTGGCCCTGGTGGCGGCCGCCGACGCGGCCCGGCAGGGCGCCTCCGCGCTGCACTCCGACGACCTGGACGACCCGTGGGGCCGGGGCGACCAGTGCTTCAGCCGGGTGGCCGACGAGATCGAGGAGACCGTGCACCCGCTCACCGCGGCGCTGCTGCCCTGACCCCCCGCCCGGGTGAACCGGGCGGCGTGTCCGGTGCTCCGCGCCGCGTCCCGCTCGCGAATTTCCTCCGGGTTTCGCGAAATATGAGGGCGGAAGGGGCATACCGGGTCATTCTGGACTGGTCCTGACGGCTCCTGCGGGGAGTACTGATGATCCGGGCCCATCTCGACAAGTTGTTCACCGTGGTGATCGCCGGCGTGCTCGCCGGGCTGGTGCTGGCGGCGGCGGCCCTCCCGGTCGCCCTGGTGCTCGGGCTGGGCTTCGGCGCGCTCTCCGCGCCCTACTCCGAGCTGCCGTCGAGCCTGCGCACGCCACCCACCGCGCAACGGTCGAACCTGTACGCCAACGACGGCCGCACCCTGATCACCTCGTTCTACACCGAGGACCGCGTCGAGGTGCCGCTGGACAAGGTGGCGCCGGTGATGCGCCAGGCCATCGTGGCCGCCGAGGACACCCGCTTCTACCAGCACCGGGGCGTCGACCTGCGCGGCGTGGTCCGGGCCTTCACGATCAACCGGCGCGACGGCACGACCCGGCAGGGCGCCTCCACACTGACCATGCAGTACGTGCGCAACGTGCTGGCCAGCGATCCCCGGCTGACCCGGGAGCAGCGCACCGCGGCCACCGAGATCACCGCCGCCCGCAAGCTGCGGGAGATGCGGTACGCCCTGTCGCTGGAGCGCGAGCTGGACAAGGACGAGATCCTCCGGCGCTACCTCAACATCGCCTACTTCGGCGCCGGGGCGTACGGCATCGCGGCCGCCAGCAAGCGCTACTTCTCCACCTCGCCGGCGAACCTCACGCTGCCCCAGGCGGCCCTGCTCGCCGGTCTGGTCCGCTCGCCGGACACCGACGACCCGATCAACGGCGACGCCGACGCGGCGCTGCGCCGCAAGGCGTACGTGCTGGACCGGCTCGTCGACGCGGGGCAGGTGTCGACGGCCGAGGCGGCGCAGGCGAAGACCGGCCCGTTGTCACTGCGCCCCAGCCAGACCCCGAACGACTGCACCGCGGTGCCGCGGGAGCAGGGCGACTGGGGCTTCTTCTGCGACTGGTTCACCCAGTGGTGGAACGCCCAGCCGGCCTTCGGCGCGTCCGCCGCCGAGCGGCAGGACACCCTGCGTCGGGGTGGCTTCCGGATCGTCTCGTCGCTGGACCCGGCCGTGCAGCGGGCCACCCTGCGGCAGGCGCTGGACATCTACCCCGTCACCGACCGGCGGGCCGTGCCGACCGCGGTGGTCCAGCCCGGCACCGGCCGGGTGCTGGCGATGGCGGTGAACCGGAACTACAGCGTGGCCGACAACCCCGGCGGCCAGAAGAACCACCCGAACACCGTCAACCAGCTCGTCGCCGGTGGCGGCGGCATCGAGGGCTACCAGGGCGGCTCGACCTTCAAGCTCTTCACCATGCTGGCCGCCCTGGAGTCCGGGCTGCCGCTGGACACCGGCTTCGACGCCCCGACCCGGATCGTCACCCGGTTCCCGGTCGACGCGGGACGGGCCAGCTGCGGCGGCAACTGGTGCCCGGTCAACGCCACGCCGGACTGGATGGACGGGCGGCACACCATGTGGACCGCCTTCGGCCGCTCGGTGAACACCTACTTCGCCTGGCTGATCGAGCGGGTCGGCGCGGACAAGGTGGTGGAGATGGCCGAGCGGCTGGGCATCGGGTTCCGGGCCGAGGACGACGCCCGGCTGGCCCGCTCCGGCGCGCGGAACTGGGGCTCGTTCACCCTCGGGGTCTCCTCGACCACCCCGCTCGACCTGGCCAACGCGTACGCCACGGTCGCCGCCGAGGGGACCTGGTGCGCGCCGCTGCCGGTGGTGTCGATCACCGACAACGCCGGGCACGAGGTGGCCGCCGGCCGCCCGGACTGCCGGCAGGTGGTCGACACCGACGTGGCCCGGGCGGCGGTGGACGCGGCCCGCTGCCCGGTCGGCGACCAGACCATGTACCAGCGTTGTAACGGCGGCACCGCGGAGCGGCTCCGGCCGCTGCTGGGTCGCCCGGTGGCCGGCAAGACCGGCAGCTCGGAGGGGTACGAGAGCGAGTCGGTGGTCGCGTTCACCCCGCAGCTCGCGATCGCCTCGATGGCGGCGAACCCGGACGACCCGCGGGACGCGGTCGGCAAGGCGGTGCAGGCCCGGATGGTGGACGCGGTGGGCCGGGTGCTCCTCACCGCGCTCAAGGACCAGCCCGTCCGCGACTTCGTCCCGCCCAGCGCGGCGGTCACCTACCGCCAGACCGGCCCCCGCGACGGCAACTGACCCGCGCCGGACCGGGTCAGCCGGTGGCGTGCTCGGCGCCCCGGGCGATGTTGCGGGCCATCCCGCCGAAGACGATGGCGTGGAAGGGGGCGACCGAGCCCCAGTAGGCGTGCCCGGCCAGGCCGCGGGGGAGGAAGACGGCGCGCTGCACGTAGCGGCTGCGGCCGTCGGTGGTGGGCTCGACGCGCATCTCCAGCCAGGCCCGGCCGGGCAGCCGCATCTCGGCGCGCAGCCGCAGCAGCTCGCCCGGCACGATCTCCTCGACCCGCCAGAAGTCCAGCGCCTCGCCGACCTGGAGCCGGTGCGGGTCCCGCCGGCCGCGGCGCAGCCCGACCCCGCCGATCAGCCGGTCCAGCCAGCCCCGCACCGACCAGGCCAGCGGGAACGAGTACCAGCCGTGCTCGCCGCCGACCCCCTCGATCACCCGCCACAGCGCGCTGGTCGGGGCGGCCACGTCGCATGTCCGGACGTCGGTGTAGACCGTGCCGCCGGACCACTTCGGGTCGCTGGGCAGCGGCTCGGCCGGCGCGTCCGGGCCGCTCGCGGTGGACCAGCGGGTCTCCACCTCGGCGTCGCGCACCTTGGCCAGCGCCAGCGTCACGGCCTCGTCGAAGCCGGTCAGCCCGCCTGGCGGGTCGGGGATGAACCGGGCGATGTCGTGCTCGTGCGCCACCGCCTCGTGGACCAGGCTCTCCACCAGCGGCCGGGCGATCTTGTTGGGCACCGGGGTGACCAGCCCGACCCAGTACGAGGAGAGCGACGGCGTCAGCGGCCGCACCCGCAGGATCACCCGGCGGCGCAGCCCCGCCACCCGGGCGTACCGCTGCATCATCTGCTCGAAGGTGAGCACGTCCGGGCCGGCGATGTCGAAGGCCCGGTCCACCTCTGGCGGCAGCGTCGCGGCGCCGACCAGGTAGCGCAGCACGTCGCGGACCGCGATCGGCTGGATCCGGTTGCGCACCCAGCGCGGGGTGACCATCCCCGGCAGCCGCTCGGTCAGATAGCGCAGCATCTCGAACGAGGCCGAGCCGGACCCGATGATCACGGCGGCCCGCAGCACCACCGTCGGCACGCCGCTGGCGAGCAGGATCCGCGCCACCTCCGCCCGGGAGCGCAGGTGCGGCGAGGGGACCCCGCCGTCCTGCTTCGGCTCCGGGCCGCCCAGGTAGACGATCCGGCGTACGCCGGATCGGGCGGCCGCCGCGGCGAAGTGGGTCGCCGCCTCCCGGTCGGCCGCCTCGAAGCCGGCCTGCCCGAGCGAGTGCACCAGGTAGTACGCGACGTCGACGCCCTCGAACGCGGCGGGCAGCGTCTCCGGCCGGCGCAGGTCGCCCTCGACCACCTCGGCCCGCGCCGCCCAGGGCACGTCGCGCAGCCGCCCGGCCTTGCGGGCCAGGCAGCGCACCTCGTACCCCTCGGCGAGCAGCCGGGGGGCGAGCCGTCCGCCGATGTAACCCGTGGCTCCGGTGACCAGGCATCTCACGGTTTCCAGTGTGCGGCCCCATAGACTCCTTCGCTGTGGAGAACGCGAGCACCTTCTGGGGGCCGGACTTCCAGCAGCTCAGTACCGTCGACCCGGAGATCGCCGGGGTGGTGCTGGGCGAACTGGAACGGTTGCGCGGCGGCCTGCAACTGATCGCCAGCGAGAACCTGACCTCCCCGGCGGTGCTCGCGGCGCTCGGCTCGACGCTGACCAACAAGTACGCCGAGGGCTACCCCGGCCGGCGCTACTACGGCGGCTGCGGCGAGGTCGACCGGGCCGAGGAGATCGGCATCGCCCGGGCGAAGGAGCTCTTCGACGCCGAGCACGCCAACCTCCAGCCGCACTCCGGGGCCAGCGCCAACCTCGCCGCGTACGCCGCCCTGGTGCAACCCGGCGACACGGTGCTGGCGATGGACCTGCCGCACGGCGGGCACCTCACCCACGGCAGCCGGGTCAACTTCTCCGGCAAGTGGTTCCATCCGGTCGGCTACACGGTCCGGCCGGACACCGAGCTGATCGACTACGACGAGGTCCGCGACCTCGCCCTGGCGCACCGGCCCAAAATGATCATCTGTGGCGCGACCGCCTATCCCCGGCTGATCGACTTCGCCCGGTTCCGGGAGATCGCCGACGAGGTCGGCGCGTACCTGATGGTGGACGCCGCGCACTTCATCGGGCTGGTCGCCGGCCGGGCCATCCCGTCGCCGGTGCCGTACGCCGACGTCGTCTGCTTCACCACCCACAAGGTGCTGCGCGGCCCGCGCGGCGGCATGATCCTCTGCCGGGAGTCGCTGGCTGCCCGGATCGACAAGGCGGTCTTCCCGTTCACCCAGGGCGGCCCGCTGATGCACGCCGTCGCGGCCAAGGCGGTCGCGCTGCGCGAGGCCGCGCAGCCCGAGTTCCGGGCGTACGCCGGGCAGGTGGTGCAGAACGCCGAGGCGCTCGCCGCCGGGCTGGCCGCCGAGGGGATGCGCCCGGTCTCCGGCGGTACCGACACCCACCTGGCCCTGATCGACCTGCGCGAGACCGGGGTGACCGGCGCGGAGGCCGAGGCCCGCTGCGACGCCGCGACCATCACCCTGAACAAGAACGCGATCCCGTACGACCCGCAGAAGCCGATGGTGGCCTCCGGCATCCGGGTCGGCACGCCGAGCGTCACCACCCAGGGCATGGGCGTCCCGGAGATGCGCCAGGTCGCCTCGCTGATCGCCCGCGCCGTACGCACCGACCCGGCCGCACCCGGGGGCACGGACACGCTCGCCGGGATCGCCGGCGAGGTCGCCGAGCTGGCCGCCGCCTTCCCGGCGTACCCCCGTGGCTGAGCCCGGGGTGCGCGCGGCGGAGGTGGCCGCGGACCGGCGCTGGCGGCTGCGCCACCTGCCGGTGCTGCTGATCGCCTCGGTGCTGCTGGGTGCGGTGGCCGCCCTGGTGGGCGGGGTGGTCGGCGGTGGCGACGCGGCGCTGGGCGCGGCGGCCGGGGTGGCGGTGACGGCGGCGAGCTACACGCTGACCACCGTGGTGCTGGCCTGGGCAGACGCGGTCAACCCGCAGCTGGTGCTCCCGTTCGGGCTCGGCCTGTACGCCGCCAAGTTCACCCTGCTGGGTGTCGTGATGGTGGCCGTGGCGTCGACCGGCTGGGACGGGCTGCTCCCGCTCTGCCTCGGCATCGCGGCGGGCGTGGCGGTCTGGACCGGGGTGCACATCTGGTGGCTGACCAGGGTGCACCGACGCGGGGTCGCCGGCTGACCGGTCTGGCGCACACCGAGCGTGGTGGATCTGTAGCGCCGTCCCACCTGGCGGGCGACGCGCGCGTCTGTCCACCTTCGGTCATTTTCTGGCCGGCCGAAGGGGAGTAGCGTGCCTCCAGACGACGCGCCCGCCAAAGGCCCACACAACGACGGTTGTGCGGGGGGTGAGGCACAGCCTCGTCTTCCCGGCTGATATCGTTCGCCCCGTCATGGCTGATGACCAAACCCCCCGATCCAGCGGCGGCTCAGGCGACGTTCCGTCCGGTGCCGGCCAGGGTTGGACCGCGCTCGGATACCTCATCACGGGCATGGTCTTCTGGGGTTTCATCGGCTGGCTGGTCGACCAGTGGCTCGACACCGGGGGCATCGCCACCGGGATCGGCGTCGTGCTCGGCATGGCCGGGGGAATCGTCCTGGTCGTCCGCCGACTCGGCACGCCTACTTAGGAAGGGACGCGGTGTTCGGACAGGCGAACGTCCTGGCAGCGGGCCAGGCGGCATTCCCACCCAGTGTGGAGGACTTCTACCTGCCCAGCATCCTGCCCTGGGGTGCGCACGACTCGTACTGGTTCACCAAGATCACGGCGATGGTCTGGATCGCGGTCGGCGTCCTGATCATCTTCTTCCTGGCCAGCTACCGGAAGCCGCAGCTGGTCCCGACGAAGAAGCAGTGGTTCGCCGAGTCGATCTACGGCTTCGTGCGGAACAACATCGCGGTCGACATGATCGGGCACGCGGGGGTGCGGTTCGCGCCGTACTTCACCACGCTGTTCTGCTTCATCCTGCTGACCAACTTCTTCGCGATCCTGCCGGGCTTCCAGATCTCGCCGAACTCGCACATCGCCTTCCCGGCGATCCTCGCGGTGATCAGCTACGTGCTCTTCATCTACGCCGGCATCAAGCACCACGGCGCCGGCAAGTTCATCAAGAACTCCCTGATCCCGCCGGCGCCCTGGTACATCCTGCCGCTGCTGATCCCGATCGAGTTCTTCTCGACCTTCCTCGTCCGGCCGTTCTCGCTGGCCGTCCGTCTCTTCGCGAACATGTTCGCCGGCCACATGCTCCTGCTGGTCTTCACGCTCGGCGGCTTCGCGATGCTCAGCGCCAACACCTGGCTGGCCCCGGTCTCGGTGCTGTCCTGGGTGATGACCATCGCGCTCACCTTCCTCGAGTTCCTGGTGATCGTCCTGCAGGCCTACGTCTTCACGGTGCTGACCGCCAGCTACGTGCAGGGCGCGCTCGCCGAAGAGCACTGATCCACTTCGCACCAACAGTTGTCGTCCCGCGTGACCGTCACGCGTGATAACCAGGAGGAACCCACTAATGGACGTCTACGCCGCGGTAGAGGGCAGCACCGCCGCCATCGGCTACGGTCTCGCGGCCATCGGCCCGGGCATCGGTGTCGGCCTGGTCTTCGCCGCCTACATCCAGTCGACCGCCCGCCAGCCGGAGTCGTCGCGGATGACCCTGCCGTACGTCTGGATCGGCTTCGCCGTCATCGAGGCGCTCGCGCTGCTGGGTATCGCCTTCGGCTTCATCTGGGCTGGCGCCTGATCCACCCCTGTTGACCGGGAGGTAACCATGTACCACCTGCTCGCCGCCGAAGGTGGTGAAACGGCCCACAACCCGATCGTCCCGCTGTGGCAGGAGCTCGTGGTCGGGACGGTCGCCTTTGCCGTGCTCTGCTTCGTGCTGATGAAGTTCGTCTTCCCCCGCATGGAGCAGACGTTCCAGGCGCGGGTCGACGCGATCGAGGGTGGCATCAAGCGCGCCGAGGCCGCTCAGGCCGAGGCCAACCAGCTCCTCGAGCAGTACCGCGCGCAGCTCGCCGAGGCGCGCACCGACGCCGCCAAGATCCGGGACGACGCCCGGGCCGACGCCGAGGGCATCCGCCAGGACATCCTCGCCAAGGCGCGGGAGGAGTCCGACCGGATCATCGCGGCGGGCAAGGAGCAGCTCGCCGCCGAGCGGGCCACCATCGTGCGCGAGCTGCGCACGGAGGTCGGCACGATCGCGGTCGACCTGGCCAGCAAGATCGTCGGTGAGTCGCTCGCCGACGAGGCTCGTCGCAAGGGCACCGTCGACCGGTTCCTGAGCGGTCTCGAGAGCGCGGGGGCCCGCTGATGCAGGCCGCCAGCCGGGAGTCGTACAAGGTCGCGGCGGAGCACCTCGACGCGTACGCGCGCAGTGCCGACCCGGTCGCGGTGGCCCACACCGCGAACGACCTGCTCGCCGTCGCCGCCCTGCTCCGGCGGGAGACTCGGCTGCGGCGGGCGCTCTCGGACTCCGCCCGGTCCGCCGCGGACCGCGCCGGTCTGCTCGGCGAGATGCTGCGGGGCAAGATCAGCGAGGGCGCGCTCGACCTGCTCGCCGCGCTGGTCTCCGGCCGTTGGTCGGCGCCGTCGGAACTGCTCGACGGCGCCGAGCGGCTCGGCGTGGAGGCCGTGCTGGCCAGCGTCGATGCCGCGGGCGACCTGGGCGAGGTCGAGGACGAGCTGTTCCGTTTCGGGCAGGTCGTCGCCGGCCAGCCCGGGCTCAGCGCGGTGCTGTCGAACCCGGTGGCCCCGGTAGACCAGCGGGGTGTCCTGGTCGGCGAGCTGCTGGCCGGCAAGGCCAAGCTGGCCACCGTCCGCCTCATCGAGGTGGCGCTGGCCGGCTTCGGGGGGCGTTCCTTCACCGGATCGCTCACCCGGCTGGTCGAGCTGGCCGCCGAACGGCGGGACCGCCAGGTGGCGTACGTCACCGTGGCAGCCCCATTGACTGACGAGGAGGAGCGACGCCTGGGTGCCCGCCTCTCCGCGATGTACGGTCGAGAGGTTTCCGTCAAGCAGACGGTCGACCCGGAGGTGCTCGGTGGGGTGAGCGTGCAGGTCGGCTCCGACCTGTACGACGGCACCGTCCTGCGCCGCCTCAACGAGACCCGCAACGCGCTCGCGAAGCGCTGACCAGCGTCTCCGCAGCCCTGATCGACGCCATTCGGACCGGTCGGTACTAGGTATCCCGGGACCCTGATACTTAAGGAAGCAGAGGATGGCCGAGCTGACCATCTCGACGGAGGAGATCCGCGGCGCCCTGGAGCGCTACGTCTCCTCCTACACGGCCGACGTCTCCCGCGAGGAGGTCGGCACCGTCGCCGACACCGGTGACGGCATCGCCCACGTCGAGGGCCTGCCCTCGACCATGACCAACGAGCTCCTGGAGTTCGAGGACGGCACGCTCGGCGTGGCGTTGAACCTCGACGTCCGGGAGATCGGTGTCGTCGTTCTCGGTGACTCCGCCAAGCTGGAGGAGGGGCAGCGCGTCAAGCGCACCGAACGGGTGCTCTCCGTCCCGGTCGGCGACGCCTTCCTCGGCCGCGTGGTCAACGCGCTCGGCCAGCCGATCGACGGGCTCGGCGACATCGCCAACGAGGGCTACCGCGAGCTGGAGCTCCAGGCCCCGAACGTGATGTCCCGGCAGTCCGTCGACGAGCCGCTGCAGACCGGCATCAAGGCGATCGACGCCATGACCCCGGTCGGTCGGGGCCAGCGGCAGCTGATCATCGGTGACCGGAAGACCGGCAAGACCACGGTCGCCCTGGACACCATCCTCAACCAGCGGGACAACTGGCGCTCCGGCGACCCGAAGAAGCAGGTCCGCTGCATCTACGTCGCCATCGGCCAGAAGGCCTCCACGATCGCCTCGATCAAGGGCATCCTGGAGGAGGCGGGCGCGATGGAGTACACCACCATCGTGGCGTCCCCGGCCTCCGACCCGGCCGGCTTCAAGTACCTGGCCCCCTACACCGGCTCGTCCATCGGGCAGCACTGGATGTACGGCGGCAAGCACGTCCTGATCGTCTTCGACGACCTGAGCAAGCAGGCCGAGGCGTACCGGGCCGTGTCGCTGCTGCTGCGTCGCCCGCCGGGCCGCGAGGCGTACCCGGGTGACGTCTTCTACCTGCACTCGCGCCTGCTGGAGCGCTGCGCGAAGCTCTCCGACGAGCTGGGTGGCGGCTCGATGACCGGCCTGCCGATCATCGAGACGAAGGCCAACGACATCTCGGCCTTCATCCCGACCAACGTCATCTCGATCACCGACGGCCAGATCTTCCTCGAGACCGACCTGTTCAACCAGGGCGTCCGGCCGGCCATCAACGTCGGCACCTCGGTCTCCCGGGTCGGTGGCGCCGCGCAGGTCAAGCCGATGAAGAAGGTCGCCGGCTCGCTGCGGCTCAACCTGGCCCAGTTCCGCGAGCTGGAGGCGTTCGCCGCCTTCGCCTCCGACCTGGACAAGGCCTCCCGCGCCCAGTTGGAGCGCGGTTCCCGCCTGGTCGAGCTGCTCAAGCAGCCGAACTACTCGCCGTACCCGGTGCAGGAGCAGGTCGTCTCGGTCTGGGCCGGCACCGAGGGCAAGCTGGACGACATCCCGGTCGGCGAGGTGCGTCGCTTCGAGTCCGAGTTCCTCCAGTACCTGCGGCACAAGCACGAGGGTGTGCTGGCGGCGATCGCGGACAACAAGTGGGGCGACGACATCATCGGCTCGCTGGAGTCGGCCATCACCGAGTTCAAGCAGGTCTTCCTGGGCAAGGAGGACGAGCGTCGGATCAACGAGGCCCCGGCCGCGCCGCTCCAGGGCGAGGAGAACCGCGAGACGGTGACCCGCTTCCGGGACGGCTCGACCGACCGCCCGGCAGAGAGCTGATCCATGGCTGCCCAGGTTCGCGTTCTTCGCCAGCGGATCCGCTCGGCGAAGGGGATGAAGAAGATCACCAAGGCGATGGAGCTCGTGGCGACGAGCCGGATCGCCAAGTCCCAGGCCCGGGTGGAGGCGTCCCTGCCGTACGCCCGGGCCATCACGGGCGTGCTCACGGCGCTGGCGTCCAACGCGCGGATCGACCACCCGCTGCTCACCCCGCGTGAGCGGGTGCGGCGGGCGGGCGTCGTGCTGGTCACCAGCGACCGCGGCCTGGCCGGCGGTTACAGCTCCAACGCGATCAGGACGGCGGAGTCGCTGATCGCCCGGCTCAAGGCCGACGGCAAGGAGCCGGTGCTCTACGTCATCGGGCGCAAGGGCGTCACGTTCTACCGGTTCCGCAACCGGCCGATCGAGGCGAACTGGACCGGGTTCTCCGAGCAGCCGACGTTCGCCGACGCCCGCACCGTGGGCGAGACGCTGATCAAGGCGTTCTCGGCCGGTGCGGACGACGTCGACGGCGGCGCCGGGGCGGACGGGGTGCTCGGCATCGACGAGTTGCACATCGTCTACACCGAGTTCCACTCCCTGATGACCCAGAACCCGGTCGCGAAGATCATCGGCCCGATGCAGGTCGAGGACCGTCCGCGGTCCGAGGGTCTGCTGCCGGCGTACGAGTTCGAGCCGGAGGCCGAGGCGCTGCTCGACGCGCTGCTGCCGAAGTACATCAACACGCGGATCTACGCGGCGTTGATCGAGTCGGCGGCGAGCGAGTCGGCGGCGCGGCGGCGGGCGATGAAGAGCGCCACCGACAACGCCGAAGAGATGATCGAGAAGTACACGCGCGAGATGAACTCGGCCCGCCAGGCCGGGATCACCCAGGAGATCAGCGAGATCGTCGGCGGCGCGAACGCGCTGGCCGCGTCGGGAAGTGAAGTGTGATGACTGCACCAGTGGAGACCAAGACGGCCACGGGTCGCGTGGTCCGGGTCATCGGCCCGGTCGTCGACGCCGAGTTCCCGCGCGACGCCATGCCGGCCCTGTTCAACGCCCTGCGGGTGGAGGTGAAGCTCGCCGGCGGCGGGAAGACGCTGACCCTGGAGGTCGCCCAGCACCTGGGTGACAACATGGTCCGCGCGATCTCGATGCAGCCGACCGACGGCCTGGTCCGCGGCACGGAGGTGAGCGACACCGGCTCGCCGATCAGCGTTCCGGTGGGTGACACCGTCAAGGGCCACGTCTTCAACGCCATCGGCGAGTGCCTCAACCTGGCCGAGGGCGAGACGCTCCAGCCCGACGACCACTGGGGCATCCACCGCAAGGCCCCGGCCTTCGCGGACCTGGAGCCGAAGACCGAGATGCTGGAGACCGGCATCAAGGTCATCGACCTGCTTGCCCCGTACGTCAAGGGCGGCAAGATCGGCCTGTTCGGCGGTGCCGGCGTGGGCAAGACGGTGCTCATCCAGGAGATGATCACCCGAGTCGCGAACAACTTCGGTGGTACGTCGGTCTTCGCCGGCGTGGGTGAGCGGACCCGTGAGGGCAACGACCTCATCGCCGAGATGACCGAGTCCGGCGTCATCGACAAGACGGCGCTGGTCTTCGGTCAGATGGACGAGCCGCCGGGCACCCGGCTGCGGGTCGCCCTGTCCGCGCTGACCATGGCGGAGTACTTCCGCGACGTGAAGAAGCAGGAGGTGCTGCTCTTCATCGACAACATCTTCCGCTTCACCCAGGCCGGTTCCGAGGTCTCCACGCTGCTCGGCCGCATGCCGAGCGCCGTGGGTTACCAGCCGACACTGGCCGACGAGATGGGCGAGCTCCAGGAGCGGATCACCTCCGTCCGGGGCCAGGCCATCACCTCGATGCAGGCGATCTACGTGCCGGCGGACGACTACACCGACCCGGCGCCGGCCACCACGTTCGCCCACCTGGACGCGACCACCAACCTGGAGCGGTCGATCTCCGACAAGGGCATCTACCCGGCCGTGGACCCGCTGGCGTCCTCGTCCCGGATCCTCGCCCCGGAGTTCGTCGGCCCGGAGCACTTCCAGGTCGCCACCGAGGTGAAGCGGATCCTGCAGCGCTACAAGGACCTGCAGGACATCATCGCCATCCTCGGCATCGAGGAGCTCTCCGAGGAAGACAAGATCACCGTGGCCCGGGCCCGGCGGATCGAGCGCTTCCTGTCGCAGAACACCTACGCCGCCGAGCAGTTCACCGGCGTGCCGGGCTCGACGGTCCCGATCAGCGAGACCATCGAGGCGTTCAAGAAGATCAGCGAGGGCGAGTACGACCACTTCCCCGAGCAGGCCTTCTTCATGTGCGGCGGTCTCGAGGACCTGGAGCGCAAGGCGAAGGAACTGATGTCGGAGGGCTGAGAACTCCGCCACAACTGACGAAGGCCACCCCGGTTCGCCGGGGTGGCCTTCGGCCGTTGCGGGCCTGGTCGGACCGAATGTCCGATTGTCGGGAGAGCGATTCCCACGACGGCGGGGTACCGTTTCGAGCGCGACGCCCGCCAATCGGCGTCGATCCGGTGCAACTTTTCGGCTGCGTCCGCCCGTCCCTTGAGTTGTGGGCGTGACGACGAATGGAGAAGCTCGTGGGTAAGGCCGGCAAGGGCGGCGGCAAGCCGTCCATGTGGTCGGGCGTGCCGCGGTGGGCCAGGACGTGCACCATTTTCGGCGCCGTGCTCATGCTGCTCAGCGGCGTGGTGCTGGTCGGCTACGAGGCGCTGCTGGCCCGGTACGAGGGCGCCGTCGGCAAGGCCGACCTCTTCGGCGACCAGGCGGCCGGGGCGCAGGAGCGCAAGAGCGACGTCAAGGGCCCGCTCAACATCCTGCTGGTCGGCACCGACCCGCGCAAGCCGGAGGACCGGCCGCTGGCCGACTCGATCATGGTGCTGCACGTGCCGGAGACGATGGACCGGGCGTACCTGTTCTCCCTGCCCCGCGACCTGTACGTCGACATCCCGGAGTTCGACAAGGCCGGCTGGTCCGGCGGCGCCGGGAAGCTCAACGGGGCCATGTCGCACGGCAGCGTCGTGCAGGGGCAGAACCCGAGCGCCCCGCAGGGCTTCGAGCTGCTCGCCAAGACCGTGCAGAACGTGACCGGCATCGAGCGGTTCGACGCCGGCGCGATCATCAACTTCACCGGCTTCCAGAAGATCGTCGACGCGATGGGCGGCGTCGACATGTACATCGAGCGGGACGTGCAGTCCGAGCACCGCGAGCCCGACGGCACGCACCGCAAGGGCAACCCGAACGGCCCCGGTTACATCGGGCCGCAGGCGGAGTACAAGAAGGGCAACCAGCACCTGAGCGGCTGGCAGGCGCTGGACTACGTGCGGCAGCGCTACCCCAAGAACGGCGTCCCGGACGGCGACTACGGCCGCCAACGCCACCAGCAGCAGTTCATCAAGGCGATGGTCAAGCAGGCGTTCAGCGCCGACGTGGTGACCAACCCGATCAAGCTGGACCGGGTCATCCGGGCCGCGGGCCAGTCGCTGACCTTCAACGGCCGGGGCAACAGCGTGGTCGACTTCGCCGTCGCCCTCAAGGGCGTGCGCCCGGAGAACGTCGAGCTGATCAAGCTGCCGGGGGAGGGGCTCGGCACCGGCAGCGCGTACCGGGGCGAGCGGCTGCTGCCGGCCGCGGACGACTTCTTCACCGCGCTGAAGAACGAGCAGCTCGACGGGTTCCTGCTCGAACACCCGGAGTTCCGCAACCGGAACAAGTGACCTTCGCGCCACCGCCGGGCCGGCCTCCCGCCGGCCCGGCTCCGCGTGTCACGACACCGGGTGGCGCAGGTCTCGCCACCCGCGTTGGGGCGCTCCCGGCCGCGGGACTAGACTTTCGACATTCCGCCGCCGCAGCAAGGAGACAGCGTGGCACAGCAGCTTCACGTCGAGCTCGTAGCCGTCGAGGAGAAGGTCTGGTCGGGCGAGGCCGAGATGGTCGTCGCCCGGACTACCGAGGGTGAGCTGGGTGTGCTGCCCGGGCACGCGCCGCTGCTCGGCCAGCTGGCGGAGCCCAGCCAGGTCCGCATCAAGCAGGTCGGCGGCCAGCAGGTCGCGTACGACATCGCCGGCGGCTTCCTGTCGGTGACCGGTGAGGGCGTCACCGTCCTCGCCGAGAGCGCCTCCCCGGCCACCCCCGCGCGCTGAGCCGACCCGCCGATGGAGATCGTGGAAGGGATCGGAATCGGCTTTGCGGTGGTCGTCGCCGCGATCCTGATCCTCTTCATCCGGCGGGCACTGGTCACCCGTAGCGGAGGCATCATCCGGCTCGGCGTCCGAGTCACCACGGTGCTCGACGGCCGGGGCTGGTCGCCCGGCTTCGGGCGCTTCGTCGGCGACGAGCTCCGGTGGTACCGGATGTTCAGCTTCGCCCTGCGACCCAAGCGGGTGCTTTCCCGCAAGGAGCTGGTGGTGGAGCGACGGCGCCTGCCGGAGGGGCAGGAGCGTCTCTCGATGCCCGCCGACTGGGTGATCCTCCGGTGTACCAGTCACCACGCTCCGGTCGAGATCGCCATGGCGCGTTCCACCGTCACCGGATTCCTCAGCTGGTTGGAGGCCGCCCCGCCCGGGGCGGCCTCGCCGCGTATGGCCTCCCAGGACTGGCCCGCGGCCTGACCCGTCTCCACTCACCGTCGGGGTTTCCGGGGAGCCCACCCGCTCCGGGCGGTCAGGCTTGATCCCTCCGCGGGTGGGCTCCCCGGAAACCCTTCACGCCGCCCGCTGCGTCGTCCAGGCGCGGTTGTTCACCTTGCACCCTTACCGGGTTCGTCGGAGGCGACCAGCTCGACTTCGTACCCCTGGATGTCGGTGAGGTAGGCGGCGTAGGTGTTCGGGCCGCCGGCGTGCGGGTGGCGGTCCGGGAAGAGCAGCGTCCAGCCGTGCGCGGGCGCGGCCGCGACCAGCCGGTCCACCGCGGCGGGCGGACCGGCGTGGAACGCGAGGTGGTTGAGCCCGGGGGCGAGCCGGTCGTGCGTCCGCCCCGACAGCGCGGGGGACTCCTCCAGCACCAGGTACGTCGGGCCGAGCCGCCAGGACCGGCCGGCGGGCCAGTCCTGGTACGGCGTCCAGCCCAGCTCGCCCAGCAACCAGCCCCAGCTCGCCCGGGCGGCGTCGAGGTCGGGCACCCAGACCTCGACGTGGTGCAGCGCGCCGACGCTCAGCGCTTACCGCCCGGCACCCATAGCACATCTCCGTCCGGATTTGCCGTTCTTGACAGGATGAACAGCAGGTCGGAGAGGCGGTTGAGATACTTTGCCGGAAGGGAGCTGGTGCGATCCGGGTCGTACGCGACCAGTGCCCAGGCGGCCCGTTCGGCGCGCCGGGCGACCGTCCGTGCCACGTGCAGCAGCGCCGCGCCAGCGGTGCCGCCGGGGAGGATGAAGGAGTCGAGCTTGCTCAGGCGTGCGTTGTACTCGTCGCACCAGCCCTCGAGGCGCTCCACGTACTCCTCGGTGACCCGCAGCGGCGGGTACGCCGGATCCGGCTCGACCGGGGTGGCAAGGTCGGCGCCGACGTCGAACATGTCGTTCTGGATCGACCCCAGCACCGCCCGGAGCTCCTCGTCGAGCTGCCCCAGGGCGAGCGCCACGCCGATCGCGGCGTTGCACTCGTCGACGTCCGCGTACGCGGCGATCCGCGGATCGGTCTTCGGCACCTGCTCGTTGTTGCTCAGCCTGGTCATGCCGGCGTCGCCGGCCTTGGTGTAGATGCGCGTGAGGTGGACGGCCATGACGCACAGCCTACGGATACCGGACCTGACGATCCCGGCACGGCCGGACCCCGCCCTCGGCTGGCCGGGCGGAACGGGGGCCGGTGACGGCGTCGACCAGGCGGTCAACGACGTCGACGTCATCCGGGTCGGCGGCGACGCCCGGCTGGCCGGCACGGTGCACGTGGTGGGCGCCAAGAACTCCGCGCTCAAGCTGATGGCGGCCGCGCTGCTCGCCCCGGGGCGCAGTGTGATCACCAACGTCCCCCGGATCACCGACATCGCGATCATGGGCGAGGTGCTGCGCCGGCTCGGCTGCGGCGTGCGGTTCGAGGCGGACGATCCGGTCGACCCGATGGTCGCCCGGGGTGGGGCCGCCCGGTCCCGCTCGGTCGTCATCGACGTCCCGGAGCGGCCCGGCGTGGAGGCCGACTACGACCTCGTCCGCCGGCTGCGCGCGTCGATCTGCGTGCTGGGCCCGCTGCTGGCCCGTCGCGGGCACGTCCGGGTGGCCCACCCGGGCGGGGACGCGATCGGCTCCCGGGGGCTGGACATGCACATCTCCGGGCTGACCCGGATGGGCGCGGACATCTCCGGTGAGCACGGCTTCGTCATCGCGTCAGCTCCGGACGGCCTGCACGGCGCGGAGATCGTGCTGGACTTCCCCAGCGTGGGGGCGACCGAGAACCTGGTGATGGCGGCGGTGCTGGCCCGCGGCGTGACGGTGATCGACAACGCGGCCCGGGAGCCGGAGATCGTCGACATCTGCACGATGGCCAACCAGATGGGCGCGCGGATCTCCGGCGCGGGCACCTCCACGCTGCGGATCGTCGGGGTGCCCGAGCTGCACCCGGTGCGGCACGCCACGGTGGGGGACCGGATCGTCGCCGGCACCTGGGCGTTCGGCGCCGCGATGACCCGGGGGGACGTCACCGTCACCGGCGTGGACCCGGCCTACCTGGAGGTCGCGCTGGACAAGCTGGTCTCGGCCGGCGCACTGGTGGAGACCCGCGGCGACGCCTTCCGGGTACGCGCCGACGACCGGCCCGCCGCGGTCGACGTGGTCACCCTGCCGTACCCGGGCTTCGCCACCGACCTGCTGCCGATGGCGATCGGCTTGGCCGCGGTGAGTGACGGCGCCTCCCTGATCACCGAGAACATCTTCGACGGCCGGTTCATGTTCGCCAACGAGATGATGCGGCTGGGGGCGGACATCAAGACCGACGGCCACCACGCGGTGGTACGCGGTCGCGACCGCCTCTCCGGCGCCCCGGTACGCGCCACCGACATCCGGGCCGGCGCGGGCCTGATCATCGCGGGGCTCTGCGCCGAGGGGGTCACCGAGGTCTCCCACGTGTATCACGTGGACCGGGGTTATCCGGACTTCGTGGCCGACCTGCGGGCGCTCGGTGTGCGGGTGGAGCGGGGGACCGCGCCGGAGGCCCCGGACCTCACCATCTGACCGGCCTCGCCGCCGCGGCCGGGGCCTTAGCCGTCGTTCAGGCTCGCCGACTAGGGTGCAGACAGACACTCATTCGCAGCGAGGGAGAAGCAGATGGCGGGTCGACTCGCGGTCGTCGGTGCCGGGCTGATGGGTTCGGGCATCGCCCAGGTGGCGGCGCAGGCGGGCTGGCAGGTGACGCTGCGCGACCTGGACGACGCGGCCACCAAGCGGGGCGTCGACGGCATCCGGAAGTCGCTGGAGAAGTTCGCCGAGAAGGGCCGGATCGACGCGTCCGAGGTCGAGGCGACGCTGGGCCGGATCACCCCCACCACCGACCTGGAGGCGGTCGCCGACGCGGACATCGTGGTCGAGGCGGTCTTCGAGCGGCTGGAGATCAAGCACGAGGTGTTCCGCGCGCTGGACAAGATCTGCAAGGCCGACGCGGTGCTGGCCACCAACACCTCGGCCATCCCGGTCACCCAGATCGCGTCGGTGACGCAGCGGCCGGAGGCGGTCGTCGGCACCCACTTCTTCTCGCCGGTGCCGATGATGAAGCTCTGCGAGCTGGTCCGGGGCTACAAGACCAGCGACGAGACGCTGGCGACGGTCAAGGCGTTCGCCGAGGGGATCGGCAAGACGGTCGTGGTGGTCAACCGGGACATCGCCGGTTTCGTCACCACCCGGCTGATCGCGGCGCTGGTCGTCGAGGCGGTCAAGCTGGTCGAGTCCGGCGTGGTGTCGGCCGAGGACCTGGACACCGCCTGCAAGCTCGGCTTCGGCCACGCCATGGGTCCGCTGGCCACCACCGACCTGACCGGCGTGGACGTGCTGCTGCACGCCTCGAAGAACATCTACACCGACACCGCCGACGAGAAGTTCTTCCCGCCGGAGCTGCTCCAGCGCATGGTCACCGCCGGCGACCTGGGCCGCAAGACCGGCAAGGGCTTCTACACGTACTGACCGGCAGCCGGGGGCGGCCCCCCGGCCGCTCAACGGACCGCCCCCGCACCGGCGGGGGCGGTCCGCCGCAGCCCGGCGGTGAGCACGAGCGTGGCCGCCAGCGACGCCCCGGCCAGCAGCGCGACGGCCCAGTACGCCGGGACCAGGTCCGCGACCGTGCCGGCGAGCGCGGCGCACACCGCCTGCCCGGCCAGCATGCCGTTGTGGTGCAGGCCGAGTACCTGGCCACGGGCCTCGGGTGGCGAGTGGGCGATCAGCCGCTCCTGCAACGGCAGCCCGGCGGCGAAGCCGACCGAGGCGATCAGTGCGACGACCATGGCCAGTGGTAGCGGCGGCGACAGCAGGAAGACCAGATAGGGGACTGCGAGCAGCAACCGCAGCGCGGGAACCCACCGCTCCCGGCGGGCCACGGTCAGGAACCGCCCCACCACCACGTCGCCGATCAGCATGCCGAGGGCGGCAGCGGCGAACAGGAAGCCGGCGCGATCACCGGCGTACGGGACGAAGAGCGCCTCGCACCCGACGATCAGACCATTGGGCACCCACAGGTTCAGGAGGAGGGACCGGCGGCCCGGGTCTTTCCAGAGTTCCTTGTTCACCCGCACGGTGCGCGCGATCGTCGTCCGCTCGGTGACCCGGACCGGGCGTTCGGACAGCCCGAACCAGCCCACCGCGGCGGCCACCGCCCGGAGCACCGCGGCGAGCAGGAACACCTGGTACGGGGTCAGCAGGACGAGCAGGGCGCCGGCCAGCCCGAACCCGGCGATCTGCATCACCCCGACGCTCGTGTTCATCGTGGCCCGGGCCAGTACGTAGGCGTTGGCCGGCAGGATGTCGGTGAGCAGCGCCCACCTGGCCCCACCGGTGATCGAGCCGACGTATGCGCTGACGAAGATGATCGTGAAGCGGGCCCACAGTGGCAGCCCGGGCACGGCCTGCACCGCCGCTCCGACGGTGACCAGCACCGCGGCGAGGGTCAGCGCCCGGCGGGGCGGCAGACTGTCCGCGGCCGACAGCAACGTCAGGCTGCCGAGCACGCCGGCCAGCGGTGCGCCGAACATGCTGAGCGCGGTGAGCAGTGCCGAGCCGGTCGACGCATAGGTCAACGCGCCCAGCGCCAGCGCTGACGTGGTGTGCGCTGCGATCCCGGCGCAGTTGGCGAGGAACAGGTTGCGGAACTCACGGGCCGCGAACAGGTCTGCGTACGTTCTCACGGGCACGATCGTGTGGGCCGCCGAGTGGATCTCCTAGAGTTACGTCTGGAGGCGAAACGTGGGCGTCTGGCAGGTGCCATCGGATCTGCTCGCGCGCAGCCGCTTCGCGGTCTCGCCGATGGTCGACACGGTCGCCGCGCTGCACGCGCTGTATCACCCGCGTACGCCCTGGCAGCGTGCCTGGCGAGAGCGCCATATCGAGGCGTTCCGGCGGATGTTGGCCGCTCGGCCCGTGGCCCGGGCGCTGCTGCCCGCGTCGTTCAATCCCCGGTGGACCGCGGACTTCCTCACCGTCGCGCCCGCCTCGCCGGAACCGACGTTCGCGGCGGAGCTGGCGGCCGTCGGGAGGTTGTCCGACGAGCGGATCCGGGCCGACCTGCGCGCCACCCGGCCGGCGCCGCTCGCCGCCGAGTTGCTGGCGGACGGTCTCACCAGGCAGGTGGTGGAGCTCCTCGACTGGGTCTGGACGCACACCGTCGAGCCGGAGTGGCCGGAGCGGGAACGCCGGCTCCGCGCGGACATCGTGGCCCGCACCGCCGCGTTGAGCACGGGCGGCTGGGCCGGGGTGTTCGCCGACCTCAATCGCGACATGCGCTGGCTGGGCGACGGCCGTCTCCAGATCAACGACTACCTGGAGCCGCCGCTGTCGCTGAACGAGGCCGAGCAGCTGGTCTTCCTCCCGGCGCACTGCCGTCGCGGCTGGGTGGTCTGGGACAAGCCGACGCGGTTCGGGATGGTGTATCCGGCGCGCGGGATCCTGGTCGATCCCACCTCACCGGCACCCGACGGGCTCGCCCGGCTGATCGGCGCGAACCGGGCCAACATCCTGGCCAGGCTTGATGCGCCGCTGAGCACCTCGCAGCTGATGGCGGTGACCGGGCTGTCCCTCGGTACGGTGAGCGACCACCTGCGGGTGCTGCTGGACGCGGGGGCCGTCAGCAAGCGGCGGTCCGGGCGCGAGGTGCTCTACTGGCGTACGCCGCTCGGCGTCGCGCTCGCCGCCGGCGAGTGAGCGGGCCCGGCGGCGCCGCGCCCGCCCCGCCGGTTCAGCCGTCGCGCTTGGTGGTCCAGCGGAAGGTGGTCAGGCAGAGCACCAGGCCGACGACGCACCACGCGGCGAGCACCAGGGCGACCCGGCCCAGCTCGAAGGAGCCGCCCGGCTCCTGCGCGCCGAAGCTCTCCGGCAGGAAGACCGCCCGCAGCCCCTGGCACATCCACTTGAGCGGGAAGAGCGCCGCGACCTGCTGCATCCAGGTGGGCAGCTCGGTGAAGACGAAGAACACCCCGGAGATGAACTGGAGCACCAGGGCGACCGGGGTGACCACGGCGGAGCCGCTGCGCGCGGTGCGGGCCAGCGAGGAGATGGCGATGCCGCACAGGGTGCAGGCGGTCACCCCGAGCACGGAGACCCAGCCGAAGGTGAACCACTTCGCGGCGGTGCCGGGCAGGTCGAGGTCGAACAGCGTCACGGCGACGGCCAGCAGCAGCACGGTCTCCGCGACGCCGATCGCCACCACCATGATCACCTTGCCGGCGAACCAGACCCACTTCGGCATCGGCGTGCCCCGGTAGCGCTTGAGCACCCCCCGGTCCCGCTCGATGGGGATCCAGATGCCCAGGTTCTGGAAGCTCACGGTCATCAGCCCGGTCGCGATCATGCCGGTGATGAAGTACTGGGTGTACTTCACCCCGCCGCCGACGGTGCCGTCGAAGATCGCCGCGAAGATCAGGATCATGATGATCGGGAAGCCCATCGTGAAGACGACGGACTCCCGGCTGCGCAGGAACTGGGTGATCTCCAGCCGGCCCTGCCGCAGCGCGAGGGCCCCGGGCCCCACCCGCCGGCCACCGGTGGCAGCGACCGGGGCTGCCGGCTTCGTCGTGGTCGTCATGACTGTCCGATCATCCGCAGGTAGACGTCTTCCAGGGTCGGCCGGGTCACGGTCAGGCCGGGGACCTCGCCGCCGAAGCGCGCGGCGAGCTCCGCCACCAGCGCCGTCGGCGTCGCGGTCTGCGCGGTCTGCGGCGTCCCGTCCGGGGTGCGCCAGGCCACGGTCGCCAGGGCCTCCTGCCGGTTGCCCAGCCGGTTCGGCGGGGCCACCTCGATCAGCCGGCCGCCGGCGATCACCCCGACCCGGTCGGCGAGCGACTCGGCCTCGTCCAGGTAGTGGGTGGTCAGCACGATGGTGGTGCCGGCCGCCGCCAGGTCCCGGATCAGCTCCCAGAACTCCCGCCGGGCCTCCGGGTCGAAGCCGGTGGTCGGCTCGTCGAGGAAGAGCAGCTCGGGGCGGCCGATGATGCCCAGCGCCACGTCGAGCCGGCGCTTCTGCCCGCCGGAGAGGGTGTGCGTGCGGGCCTTCGCCTTGCCGGCCAGCCCGACCCGCTCGACGACCTTGTCCGGGTCTTCGGCGTCCGGGTAGAAGCCGGAGAAGTGTCGAACCACCTCGGCCACGGTCAGCTCGTCGAACTCGCCGGTGCCTTGGAGCACGATGCCGACCCGGGACCGCCAGTCGGCGGCCGGCTGGGCCGGGTCGCTGCCCAGCACCGAGACCTCGCCGGCGTCGCGCTGCCGGTAGCCCTCCAGGATCTCCACCGTGGTGGTCTTGCCCGCGCCGTTCGGGCCGAGCAGGGCGAACACCTCGCCGCGCCGGACGTCGAGGTCGACCCCCGCCACCGCGACGGTGTCGCCGTACGCCTTGCGCAGTCCCCGTACGGAGATCGCGAGCTCGTCATCCATGACGTCCAGTGTGCGACCTGGGACGCTGTCCCGGCCGGCCGGGGTGTGGTGGTGTCGGCCATGTCGCGTCGGCCGTGCCCGGTGGTCCGCTCCATGGACCTGTGTGGTTTTCCACAGCCCGTTTTACTGAACGGTAACTTAAACTCCGGCCATGGACGAGAAGGCACTCCCGGGCCGGCTGCCGGAGCGCGACCGCCCCTGGGTGATGCGCACGTACGCCGGGCACTCCTCCGCCGCGGCCACCAACGCGCTCTTCCGGCGCAACCTGGCCAAGGGCCAGACCGGTCTGTCGGTCGCCTTCGACCTGCCGACCCAGACCGGGTACGACCCGGACCACGAGCTGGCCGCCGGTGAGGTGGGCCGGGTCGGGGTGCCGGTGGCCCACCTGGGCGACATGCGGGCGCTCTTCGACGGCATCCCGCTCGCCGAGATGAACACCTCGATGACCATCAACGCGCCGGCGATGTGGCTGCTCGCCCTCTACGGCACGGTCGGCGCGGAGCAGGGCGCCGAGCTGTCCCGCTGCGCGGGGACGACGCAGAACGACATCATCAAGGAGTACCTGTCCCGGGGGACGTACATCTTCCCGCCGGCGGCGTCGCTGCGGCTGACCGCCGACATCATCGCGTACACGCTGCGCGAGATGCCGCGCTGGAATCCGACGAACATCTGCTCCTACCACCTCCAGGAGGCCGGCGCGACGCCGGTGCAGGAGGTCGGCTTCGCGCTGGCCACCGCCGTCGCCGTGCTGGACGCGGTCCGCGACTCCGGCCAGGTGCCCGCCGAGCGGATGGGCGACGTGGTCCAGCGGATCTCGTTCTTCGTCAACGCCGGGGTGCGCTTCGTCGAGGAGATCGCCAAGATGCGTGCCTTCGGCGCGCTCTGGGACGAGATCACCCGCGAGCGCTACGGCGTGGAGAACCCCAAGCAGCGCCGCTTCCGCTACGGCGTGCAGGTCAACTCGCTCGGCCTGACCGAGGCGCAGCCGGAGAACAACATCCAGCGCATCGTGCTGGAGATGCTCGGCGTCACCCTCTCCCGGGACGCCCGGGCCCGCGCGGTGCAGCTGCCCGCCTGGAACGAGGCGCTCGGCCTGCCCCGGCCGTGGGACCAGCAGTGGTCGTTGCGGATGCAGCAGGTGCTCGCGTTCGAGTCGGACCTGCTGGAGTACCCCGACCTCTTCGAGGGCTCGCACGTGATGACCGCGCTGGTCGACGAGATCGTCACCGGCGCCCGCGTCGAGCTGGAGAAGGTCCTGGAGATGGGCGGCGTGGTGACCGCCGTGGAGAGCGGCTACCTCAAGAGCGCGCTGGTCGCCTCGCTGGCCGACCGACGCCGCCGGATGGAGTCCGGCGCCGACGTGGTGGTGGGCGTCAACCGGTACACCGAGACCGAGCCCTCCCCGCTGACCGCGGCCGGCGCGGAGTCCGTCGAGCAGGTCGACCCGGCGGTCGAGGCGGCCGCCACCGCCTCCGTACGCGAATGGCGGGCCGGCCGGGACGACGCGGCGGTCGACGCGGCACTGGCCCGGCTGCGGGCGGACGCCGCGACCACGGCGAACCTGATGCCGGCGACGCTGGAGTGCGTGCGGGCCGGGGTGACCACCGGCGAGTGGGCCGGCGCGCTGCGCCAGGTCTTCGGCGAGTACCGCGCGCCGACCGGGCTGACCGGCGCGGCCGGGGTCGGCGGGGACGCCACCCTCGTCGCGGTCCGGGAACGGGTCGCCGCCACCGCCGGCGAGCTGGGCAGCGGCCGGCTGCGGCTGCTGGTCGGCAAGCCGGGCCTGGACGGGCACTCCAACGGCGCCGAGCAGATCGCGGTACGCGCCCGGGACGCCGGCTTCGAGGTGGTCTACCAGGGCATCCGGCTGACCGCCGGGCAGATCGTCGCCGCCGCCGTCGAGGAGGACGTGGACCTGGTCGGGCTCTCGGTGCTCTCCGGCTCGCACCTGGCGGCCGTGCCGGCGGTGCTGGACGGGCTGCGCGCGGCCGGCCGCGCTGACCTGCCAGTCGTCGTCGGCGGCATCATCCCCGCCGGGGACGCCGAGGCGCTGCGCGCCGCCGGGGTCGCCCGGGTCTTCACCCCGAAGGACTTCGCCCTGACCGGGATCATCGACGAACTGGTCGGCGTGATCCGCCAGGCGAACGGTCTCACCGCCTGACCGCGGCCCACCGCCCGCGCGACCGCCCGGTCGCGCGGGCTCACACGGTCAGCGGCTGGTACGTCACGCAGTCGGCCATGTCCTGGTCCGGGGCGACGGTGATCGCCGGGGCGTGGCACTCCAGCTCCGAGTTGTGCCGGCAGTCCGACCGGCTGCACGCGCCCACCTGTGCGATGAGCTCCTCGATCCCGCCCCGCACCGGCATCTCGACGAAGGTGTGGCAGTGGGCGTGGTCGCTGCTGCCGACGGTGATGGCGAAGGCGTGGCAGTCGTTGGTGCGGTTGTAAGCGCAGGACGCGACGGTGCACTCCTGCACCCGGGGCATCTCGATCGATGTGGTCATGACGGCCTCCCTCTCGACTCCTGTGCCGATGGTAGGCATTTGCCCGACTTCGGCGCGGAGTTCGGCGGGACCGTCACCCGCACAGGCGCCAGGCCCCGTCCTCCTTGACCAGCGTCAACACCTGGGTGCTCGCGCCGCCGGTCTCCGTCGTCAGCCGCACGGTGGCGGTGCCCAGGACCCGGCCGTTGGTGTTGTTGACGGTCAGCCCGGCGACGTCGTAGTCGACCAGGCGCGGCTCGGCCTCCCACCGCCGGCGGAACTCGGCCAGCGACGTCCGCTCCCGCTCCTCCCGGCAGAGCAGGTCGTACGCCCGCTGGTGGTCGCCGCTCCGGATGGCGTCCAGGTAGCTCGTGGTGGCCTCCCGGACCGGCCCGACCGCCTCCTTCGCCGCGCCGTAGACGAAGAAGCCGCCGACCGCGCCGCCGAGGCAGCAGAGCGCCAGCACCGCGCCCACCACGATCAGGACGATCCGCAGGGTACGGCGATTGTCGCGCGGGGGCACCGGGATCGGCTGGTACGTCATGGCCGCAGGCTAGGCGGGTCGCGCAAACCCGCCGCCCGCGCTCCGGCTCACCGGCCGAGCACCTCGGAGAGCGGGGCCGGTTCCAGACCTCGCTCGGCCAGCCCGGCCAGGATGCGGGGCAGCGCCTCGTCGGTCATCGCCGCGTTCGCCTCGGTGACGTGCAGGATGATCACCGAACCGGGCCGGACCTGGCTCAGCACCGCCCGGACGATCGGCTGCCAGGCGGTGGCGAACGGATCGGCGCTGACCACGTCACCGTCCACCACGGTCAGTCCGAGCGGGGCCAGCTCGGCCAGCGCCGTCCGGTCGTGGCAGAGGCCGGGGAAGCGGAAGTAGCGGGTCTGCCGGCCGCCGTACCGGCCGATCACCTCGAAGGTCCGCGCCACGTCCCGGGTCATCTCCCGCCGGGGCAGCGGCGTCAGGTGGTAGCAGCGCGGGGTGAACGCCGCGTGCCCGTAGGTGTGGTTGGCCAGCTCGAAGCGCGGGTTGGCGGCGAGCCGGCGGGTCAGCTCCGGGTAGTCCTCGACCCACTTGCCGGTGAGGAAGAAGGTGGCCGGCACCCGCTCCCGTTCCAGCAGTTCGACGATCGCCAGGTTCGCGTACGACGGCGGGTGCGGCCTGCGCAGCTGCCGGCGCATGGTGTCGGTCATGTCGGCGTCGAAGGTGAGCGCCACCTTGCGCCCGGTACGCGGACCGTGGTCGACCACCGGCGGCAGGGTGCCCGGTGGCGTCGCACCGGGCAGCCCGGAGTCCTCCCCGGGCCGCCCACCGTTGCCGGGCTGCCCGCTCTGCCCGGGGGCCGGCGGTACGGCGGTCCCGCCCGCCGTGGCCGGTCCGTTGCCGGCGGGCACCTTCAGCACGGCGGCCCGTACCGGGGCCCGGTGGGGCGCGGGACCGACGACGAGCGCGACGATGGCGGCCAGCGCGAGGATGGCGGCGGTGAGCAGGACGCGGGAGTTCTTCGCGAGCACCGGGTGATCATGGCAGTGGGGGCGGTGTCGTGGTGGCCCCCGAACGGCCCCTTCCGCCTGGCGGCCGGTCCGTCGGGGGTCTGCCGCCCCGCACCCGCGCCTCGGCCCGGCCACCGGCCGCGCGGCGTGCCCGAGGTGGTCGCACGGCGAGGTGCGCCGGGGCTAACCGGGTGTGGTGTCGGAGGGGAAACGCTCGTGCCCCAGCACGGCGAGCAGCCGCAGCTTCTCGTGGCCCTCGCTGCGCGGTGGCGCGGTGAGCACGAGCAGCGCCTGGGACCGGTCCTCGGTGAACAGGACCTGGCAATCCAGCTCGATCGCGCCGAGTTCGGGGTGGATGAGCGTCTTGTGGTCGGCGAAGCGCTGCGCGACCTCGTGCCGTTCCCACAGCTCGGCGAACTCCGGGCTCGCCTTCTGCAGTGCCCGCACCAGCTCACCGGCGCGCGACCGCGGGCCCATCGACCCGTACGCGGCGCGCAGGTTGGCGACCTGGGCGCGGCTCTGCCGGGGGCGGTCGTCCTCCGGGTAGCGCAGCCGCTCGGCCGGGTCGGTGAACCACCGGTAGATCTCGCTGCGGGCGAGGCCCGTGTAACCCGACCGGTCCCCGAACAGGGCTTCGGCCATCCGGTTCTGCACGAGGACCTCGCCGAGGTTGGACAGGATGAGCGCCGGGGTGTCGTCGAGCCGGTCCAGCACGCGCAGCAGCGCCGGGGCGACGTGCGTCGCCGTCGTCACCCGCGCCGGGGCGTTGTGCCCCGCCACCCGAAACAGGTAGTCGCGCTCACCGGTCGTCAGCCGCAGCGCCCGGGCCAGCGCGGCGAGCATCTGCGGGCTCGGCTGCGGGCCGCGCTGCTGCTCCAGCCGGGTGTAGTAGTCGGTGGACATGGCGGCCAGGGCGGCCACCTCCTCGCGCCGCAGGCCCGGCGCGCGCCGCCGCGCGCCGGCTGCCAGCCCGACGTCCCCGGGCTGCAGCGCCTCCCGGCGGCGGCGGAGGAAGTCGGCCAGGGCTGCACGGTCCATGATCCGAGTATCCGCCTGCCGCCCGGACGAACCAGGGATTGCCGATCCCCCGATGAGCGCTCTCTTCATCCACCCCGGCGGACCGGTGAAGGTGGGTGCATGAACATCTCCGGAAACACCGTCTTCATCCCCGGCTCCACCAGCGGGATCGGCCTCGCCCTCGCCCTCGAACTGCAGGCCAGGGGGAACACCGTCATCGTCGGCGGCCGCCGCACCGATCTGCTGAAGCAGATCGCCGCCGAGCACCCCGGCATTGACACGGTCACGATCGACACGGCGGACCCGGCGAGCATCGCGTCGGCCGCGCGGGAGGTGCTGGCGAGGCACCCGGACCTCAACGTCCTCGTCACCATGGCCGGCATCATGCGCGTCGAGGACTGGCACCAGCCCGAGACGTTCCTCGCCTCCGCCGAGGCCGTGGTGAACACCAACGTGCTCGGCCCGATCCGGCTCATCGCCGCGTTCATCGAGCACCTGCGGGCGCAGCCGGACGCCACGATCATGACAGTCTCGTCGGGCCTCGCGTTCGCGCCGCTCAAGGTCACCCCGAGCTACAACGCGTCCAAGGCCGCGATCCACATGCTCAGCGAGTCGATCCGGCTGCAGCTTGCCGACACGACCGTGAAGGTCGTGGAGCTCGAACCGCCGGCCGTGCGCACCTCGCTGCTGCCCGGGCAGGAGCACAGCGAGTTCGCGGTGCCGCTGGACGAGTTCGTGGCGGAGGTGGTCGAGCTGCTGGAGGCGCAGCCCGAGGCGAAGGAGATCCAGGTCGAGCGGGTCAAGTTCCTCCGGTACGGCGAGGCGCGCGGCGACTACGACCAGGTGGTCGAGACGCTGAACGCCGCCGACCCGCACGGAAAGTAGCGTCGGCGTCGGCGCGGCTGTCCGGTTCAGGCTGGAACGGCGTGCCCGGATACCGGGTTCCGGCCCAGATCGACGTGCCGGGATGTCTGGCCCCCGATTGGCATGGATGCGCCGGATGTCCGGTTACGGGGGACCGCTGGGCATGTCCGTGTCCGGATCTGGGTCAGGTGGGCCCGGGCGTCCCGTGACCGGCGGCACCCCGGCGGTGGAATGGCGGCCGGGCCGCGGTCGTTACATCACCTGGACGATCGCAGCAGCACCCCGCTGGCCTGGCCCCATCACGTGGGTCGCCCGGGATGCGGGCCCCCGGAATGATGGTGGGCCGCCGGTCGTTACACATGGACCCGGCGCCGTGAGCCCCCGCTCGCGAAGCCTGCCGGGGCGAAGACTTTCCCCTGATCTTTGAGCGCGCGCGTGTCCGACCCCCCCTTGGACACGTCGCCAACCCCCGAATGGAGCCACTCTGATGAACACCACCATTCTGCGTAAGAGTGTTCTGGGTATCGCTGGTCTGGCTTTCGCCGGTGGCGTCTTCGCCGGCCCGGTCACCGAGGCCCACGCCGCCCCCGCGGTGGACGCCAAGGCCGTTGCCGTGGTGCAGGCCGACAAGCCCGGTGTGGACAAGAGCAAGCTGATCCCGCACGGCGTGCAGGGCAAGCAGTCGCACATCACCCTGGGCGACGAGCAGACGAAGAACGTGAAGGCGATCATCGCCGCGACGAAGAAGTCGGGCATGGACGAGCGGGCCGCCGTGGTGGCGATCGCCACCGCGCTGCAGGAGTCGAAGCTGGAGAACCTGGGTCACCTGGGTGACCGCAACGACCACGACTCGCAGGGCCTGTTCCAGCAGCGCCCGTCCAGCGGTTGGGGCACGGTTGAGCAGATCACCGACCCGGAGTACTCGACGATGGCGTTCCTGAAGGGTCTGAAGCAGGTCGACGGTTGGCAGGACATGCCGCTGACCAAGGCCGCGCAGACCGTGCAGGTGTCGGCCTACCCGGACCACTACGCCCAGTGGGAGAAGCAGGCCGCCGACCTGGTCGCCAAGCACTGGAACAACTGACCCACCTGAACACTCACGCTGGCCGGCACCCCCGAGCGGGGTGCCGGCCAGCGGCATGTCCGCCCGGGGATTGGGGGCGTACCCGGGGTCAGACGCGGAAGCCGGCTGCGCGGGCCGCCTGGCGCTCCCGGCGGCGGTCGGAGCGGCGTCGCAGGAACCAGAAGAGGAAGGCCACCAGCCCCAGCAGGAAGGCCAGCACCAGCACCGGCAGCACGATCGCCACCAGGGACATGACCACGCTGGTCGCGTCCTCGGCGGTGCTGGCCACCGGCGCGCCGAAGCCCGCGGTGGTGGCGTTGACGACCGGCCGGGCGGCCGACTTCAGCAGGTGCACGCCGAGCGCGATGACGACGCCGGTCACCACCGGCACCCACTGGTGGGACGAGAAGAAGCTCCCCGGGTCGCTGACCGTCACGGTCTCCGAGCTGGCGCCGGCGCCGAAGGCCAGGCCGCCGGCGGTCGGGCGGACCACGGTCTGCACGAGGTCGTTGACGTGGTCGACCACGGGCACCTTGTCGGCGACGACCTCGACGGCGAGCAGCACCGCCAGGATCAGCACGACCCAGCCGTTGCCCAGCCACTGCCAGCCGCTCGGCAGCTCGATCAGGTCGGTGTAACGGGCGAGCAATCCCATGATGATCAGGGGGATGTAGGCGTTCAAGCCGGCCGATGCGGCCAGGCCGGTACCCGTGAGAACTTCGAACACCATCTCAGCATCGCACCGGCACGCCAGAGCCGCTCGGTGGCGATGGTCCGGTCCTCGGCTACCCTCGTCGGGTGCGGCTGGTGATTGCGAAGTGCTCGGTGGACTACGTCGGACGGCTCTCGGCTCATCTGCCGCTGGCCACGCGGCTGCTGATGGTCAAGGCGGACGGCTCCGTGTCGATCCACGCCGACGACCGGGCGTACAAGCCGCTGAACTGGATGAGCCCGCCCTGCCGGCTGGAGGAGGCTCCGGGCGTCTGGCGGGTGGTCAACAAGGCCGGCGAGGAGCTGCGGATCACCCTGGAGGAGATCTTCCAGGACACCTCGTACGAGCTCGGTGTCGACCCGGGCCTGCGCAAGGACGGCGTCGAGGCGCACCTGCAGGAGTTGCTCGCCGCCAATCCGGAGACCCTCGGCGAGGGCTTCACCCTGGTCCGGCGCGAGTACATGACCGCCATCGGCCCGGTCGACCTGCTCTGCCGGGACGCCACCTCCGGCGCGGTGGCCGTGGAGGTGAAGCGGCGCGGCGAGATCGACGGCGTGGAGCAGCTCACCCGCTACCTGGAGCTGATGAACCGCGACCCGCTGCTCGCCCCGGTCTCCGGCGTCTTCGCCGCGCAGGAGATCAAGCCGCAGGCCCGCGTGCTCGCCACCGACCGGGGGATCCGGTGCGTGGTGGTCGACTACGACAAGCTGCGCGGCATCGAGCGGGATGAGCTGACCCTCTTCTGACCCGCGCTCAGCGCCGGCCGTACATCACCTTGGCGGCCTTGACCAGGCGCGCCACGTCGGCGGGGGTCCGCTCGAAGGTCATCGAGGGCAGCAGCGACCGGGCCCGGCGCCGGGTGATCGACTTGGCCCGGCCGAACTCGCGCAGCCCGTCCTCGCCGTGGATCCGCCCGAAGCCGGAGTCACCCACCCCGCCGAACGGCAGCGTGGACATGCCGGCGAAGGTGAGCGCCGAGTTGACCGAGGCCATGCCCGAGCGCAGCCGCCGGGCGATCGCCACGGCCCGCTTGCGACCGAAGACCGAACCCCCCAGGCCGTACGACAGCGCGTTGGCCCGGCGTACGGCCTCGTCGGCGTCGCTCACCCGGCTGATCGTCAGCGTCGGGCCGAAGGTCTCCTCGCGGACGGCGGCCGAGGTCTCGGGGACGTCCACCAGCACCGTCGGGTGCACGTACGGCGGCTGGACCGCGCCCGGCCCGCCGAGCACGGCGCGACCGCCGGCGGCGACGGCGTCGTCGATGTGCCGCCGGATCACGTCGAGCTGGCTGGGCATGGTGATCGGGCCGATGTCGGCGCCCTCCGCGCCCACGGTCAGCCGGCCGGCGCGGGCGACCACCTTGTCGACGAAGGCGTCGTAGACCGGCTCGACGGCGTAGACCCGCTCGATGCCGATGCAGGTCTGGCCCGCGTTGGTCAGCGCGCCCCAGACGCACGCCTCGGCGGCGGCGTCCAGGTCGGCGTCGGCGTCCACGATCATCGCGTCCTTGCCGCCGGCCTCCAGCAGCACCGGGGTCAGCGACTCGGCGCAGGCGGCCATCACCTTCTTGGCGGTGGCGGTCGAGCCGGTGAAGGCCAGCTTGCCCACGCCCGAGCGGCACAGCGCCGCGCCGACGTCGCCGAGACCGTGCACCGCGGTCAGCACCGGCTGCTCCGGCACCACCTCGGCGAAGGTGTCCACCAGCCACTGCCCGACGGCGGGGGTGTACTCACTGGGCTTGAGCACGACGGCGTTGCCGGCGGCGAGGGCGTACGCGGTGGAGCCGATTGGGGTGAAGACCGGGTAGTTCCACGGGCCGATCACCCCGACCACCCCGTACGGCTGGTATTCGAGGTGACCGGAGAACTCGGCCAGGATCAGCCGCGAGCGGACCCGGCGCGGCCCCAGCACCCGGCGGGCGTTGCGGGCGGCCCAGTCGATGTGCTCGATCGCGGTGAGGATCTCGACGATGGCGTCGGCGACCGGCTTGCCGCCCTCGACGTGGACCAGCTCCGCCAGCTCCTCGATCCGCCGGGCGAGCAGTCCGCGCCAGCGCAGCAGCCGCTCCCGGCGCCCGGTGAAGCCCAGACCGGCCCACCACTCGCCGGCGGCCCGGGCCCGCTCGACCGCGCGGGCGACGTCGTCGGGGGTGGCCACGGGGAAGCGGCCGGCTTCGGCGCCCGTCGCGGGGCTCGTCGAGACCAGCCGATCGCCCTCGATGACCGGGGTGCCGGGGACATGCACAGCCGTCATGGCGGAAGTCTAGACCCGGAGATTACCCACCGGTAGGGGTGACCGGAGGTCCCCGCACCCCGTCCCGGATCGGCTTGCCGCGCGTCACCGACCGACGGTGGCGACGTGGACCCGTGCCGCCGCCGCCCGAATCGGTTAGCGGTAGTTGTCCGGCCGGGGTCGTGGAGGCGTACGCGCGGGGGGTGAGGTGGGCGGGGGGAACTGGCACGCTGACGCGGGGCGACGGTGGGTGGGGAGCTGACTGTCCATGGAGGATCATCCAGAACTGGTGCCGCTGCTGACGGTGGCGGGCGGGGCGATGCGCGGGGCCAGCTTCCGGCTGAGCCCACGGTCGCAGGTGATCGGCCGCGCGCCGACCACCGACATCGTGGTGACCGACGCGCACCTGAGCCGGCGGCACGCCGAGGTGCGGCTGACCGACGCCGGAGCCGTCCTGGTGGACCTGGGCTCCACCAACGGCACCTGGCTCAACGACCGGCGGATCACCGGCCCGGAGCTGCTCTGCGACGGTGACGTGGTCCGGCTCGGCCGTACCGAACTGCGCTTCTTCGACCCGGGCCTGGCCACCACCGACCCGGTGGGGCTGCGCTTCGCCGGCGGGGGCCCGGTCCGCCGGGACCACCGGCCGACCCTGCCGCTGCCGCTGGCCGCCCCCGCCACCGCGCCGACCGACGCCTGGCCCGCCGGCGGCGAGCCGGTCGGGTCGGCGGCCGGGACCGACGGCGCCACCTGACCTGCCGCCGCGTCCGTGACCTCCGGAGACCGTGCCGCCCCCGGTCGTCGTGCGGGGGCGGCACATCCGGCCGCGCCGGCTCGTGGGCGGCCGGCCCATGGACCGGGGGACGCCGCCGTGGCAGCATGCCGCGGATGGAGATCGAGCAGCGGACCGTGACGGCGAACGGCATCACCCAGCGGGTACGGGTGGCCGGGCCGCCGGACGGCGTGCCGGTGCTGCTGGTGCACGGCAACGGCTCCTCCTCGGCGTTCTGGGAGCCGCTGGTCCGTCGGCTGCCCGCCACACTCCGGGTCGTCGCGCCCGACCTGCGCGGGTACGGCGACACCGAGACCGCCCCGGCGGACGCGACCCGGGGACTGGCCGACTTCGCCGACGACGTGGCCGCCCTGCTCGACGAGCCGGGTCTCTTCGCCGCCGGCGCGCGTCCGGTGGTGGTCGGGCACTCCCTCGGCGGCGGGGTGGCGATGCGGCTGCTGGTCGACCACCCGGACCGGGTGGCGGCCCTGCTGCTGGAGGCCCCGGTGTCGCCGTACGGCTTCGGTGGCACCCGCGACCTCGACGGCACCCCGACCACGCCCGACTTCGCCGGCACCGGCGCCGGCTCGGTGAACCCGGACTTCGTGGCCCGGCTCGCCGCCGGCGACCGGAGCGCCGACGCCCCGACCAGCCCGCGCAGCGTGCTGCGGACGACCTACGTCGCCGACCCGGCCACGCTGGGCGAGGACGAGGAGCTGCTGCTGGACAGCCTGCTCTCCACCGCCACCGGCGACGACAACTACCCCGGCACGGCCGGCACCTCGCCGCACTGGCCCGGCACCGCGCCCGGGTCGCGGGGTGTGCTCAACGCGCTCGCCCCGGCCCACTTCCGGCTCGCCGACGAGCTGGTCGCCGTCGAGGTCAAGCCGCCCGTCGCCTGGGTACGCGGCGACGCCGACGTGATCGTCTCGGACACCTCGCTGTTCGACCTGGCGTACCTGGGGTCGCTGGGAATGGTGCCGGGCTGGCCGGGGAAGCAGGCGTGCCCGCCCCAGCCGATGGTCGGGCAGACCCGGGCGGTGCTGGACCGGTACGCCGCGGCCGGCGGCACCTACCGGGAGGTGGTGCTTCCCGGCTGCGGGCACAGCCCGCACGTGGAACGACCGGCCGAGTTCGTGGCCGAGCTGCTGGCGCTGACCGGGGTGCCGGCGACGAACTGACCCGGTGCGTGAAATATCCCACGGCGTCTCGACAACGCAGCGTCGCGTGGCAGACTCCGGCGCATAACCTTAGTCGCCGTTCAAGTCGGCGGGGTGCGGAGCCAGGGGAGGCCGGTCGTGGCGCGCGAGTTCACCAGTGTGGGTGTGGTGGGTCTGGGCACCATGGGTGCCGGCATCGTCGAGGTGTTCGCCCGCAACGGCATCGACGTCGTCGCGGTGGAGATCTCCGAAGCCGCCCTGGAACGCGGCCGGGTCACCCTCACCGGCTCCACCGACCGGGCCGTCGCCAAGGGCAAGCTCGCCGAGGCCGACCGGGACGCCCTGCTGTCCCGGGTGAACTTCCAGGTCGGGCTGGACGCGTTGCACTCGGTGGACCTGGTCATCGAGGCCGTCCCCGAGCACCTCGACCTGAAGCAGCGGATCTTCGCCGAGCTGGACCGGGTCTGCAAGCCCGAGGCCATCCTGGCCACCAACACCTCGTCGCTGAGCGTCACCGAGATCTCGGTCGCCACCACCCGGCCCAACCAGGTGATCGGCATCCACTTCTTCAACCCCGCCCCGGTGATGAAGCTGGTCGAGGTGGTCCGCACGGTGGTCACCTCCGCCGAGGTGGTCGCCGACGTCGAGGCGCTCTGCGAGCGGCTCGGCAAGGTCGACGTCACCATCAACGACCGGGCCGGCTTCATCGCCAACGCGCTGCTCTTCGGCTACCTCAACCACGCCGTCAGCATGTTCGAGTCGCGGTACGCCACCCGCGAGGACATCGACGCCGCGATGAAGCTCGGCTGCGGCCTGCCGATGGGCCCGCTCGCGCTGATGGACCTGATCGGCCTGGACACCGCGTACGAGATCCTGGACACCATGTACCGGCGGGGCGGTCGCGACCGCCGGCACGCCCCGGTGCCGCTGATCAAGCAGATGGTCACCGCGGGTCTGCTCGGCCGCAAGTCCGGCCGGGGCTTCTACACCTACGAGCGGGCGGGCTCTCCGGTGGTCGTACCCGACGAGCAGACGCCCGTGGCGTCGGAGTCGGCCCTCGCCGACGGCGCCCGGGGGATCGCCAAGGTCGGCGTGGTCGGCTCCGGGACGATGGCCACCGGCATCATCGAGGTCTTCGCCAAGGCCGGCTACGAGGTCGTCTCGGTCACCCGGGGCGCGGAGAAGTCCGCCAAGGTCTTCGAGTCCGTCAAGACCTCGCTGAACAAGGGCGTGGTGCGGGGCAAGCTGAGCGAGGCCGACCGGGACGCGGCGCTGGGCCGGATCAACTGGTCCGCCACGCTGGAGCACCTGGCCGACGTCGACCTGGTGGTCGAGGCCGTGGTCGAGGAGCTGAGCGTCAAGAAGGCCCTCTTCGCCAGCCTCGACGAGATCTGCAAGCCGGGCGTCGTGCTCGCCACCACCACCTCCTCGCTGCCGGTGATCGACGTGGCGATGGCCACCCAGCGCCCGGCCGACGTGGTGGGGCTGCACTTCTTCAACCCGGCGCCGATCATGCCGCTGATCGAGGTGGTGCAGACCATCCGTACCTCGGCGGAGACCACCACCACCGCCAAGGCGGTCTGCGCGACGCTGGGCAAGACCGGCGTGGTCTGCGGCGACCGCTCCGGGTTCATCGTCAACGCGCTGCTCTTCCCGTACCTGAACGACGCGGTGAAGATGCTGGAGGCCAGCTACTCCACCGCCGACGACATCGACTACGCGATGAAGCTCGGCTGCGGCTACCCGATGGGCCCGTTCGAGCTGCTCGACGTGGTCGGGCTGGACGTCTCGCTGGCCATCCAGCGGGAGCTCTACCTGGAGCTGCGCGAGCCGGGCTTCGCCCCCGCGCCGCTGCTGGAGCACCTGGTCACCGCCGGCTACCTGGGTCGCAAGAGCGGCCGGGGCTTCCGCGACCACACCCGCCGCTGACCGCATCCCGGTGGCCAATGACCTTGGCGAGCCGACCGGCGGGGACTGACCGTAACCTTGGGTACGTGAGCCCCCGTCGCAATCGTCCCCGCCGGGACGACGCCGCCCACCTGGAGTCCGACCGCGTCCGGCAGGGCGTCGCCTCGGTGCAGCAGTGGCGCGACGGCGAGTGGCAGGTACGCGGGATCGGCGGCGGGGCGTCCACCAAGACGTACCGCTGCCCCGGCTGTGACCAGGAGATCCGCCCGGGGGTGGCGCACCTGGTGGCCTGGCCGGCGGACGGGACGGGTGACCTCACCGACCGCCGGCACTGGCACAGCGGCTGCTGGCGGGCCCGGGACCGGCGCGGCCCGGCGATCCAGCGCGGGCGCAGCGCGCCGAAGTACGGCTGAGCGATCTGGATCACCCTGTTTCCGCCCGGGCGGGCGGCGGCGGTGAAGTCGCGCCAGACTTGAGCGGTGAGCACACCGATCCGCGCGTCGTCGATCCTGCCCGGCCACCGGGAGGACATCGAGCTGCACACCGCCGACGGCCTGCGTCTGGTCGGTGAGCTGGCCCGGCCGGTCGACCGGGAGCCGGTGGCCACCCTGGTCTGCCTGCACCCGCTGCCCACCCACGGCGGGATGATGGACAGCCACGTCTTCCGCAAGGCGGCCTGGCGGCTGCCGGCCCTGGCCGACCTGGCCGTGCTCCGGTTCAACACCCGGGGCACCAGCAGCGTCCGCGGCACCAGCGAGGGCGCCTTCGACGCCGCGGTGGGGGAGCGGTTCGACGTCGCTGCCGCGATCGAGTACGCCGAGTTCCACGAACTACCGAACATCTGGCTGGTGGGCTGGTCGTTCGGCACCGACCTGGCGCTGAAGCACGGCTGCGACCCGGCGGTGGCCGGCGCCATCCTGCTCTCCCCGCCGCTGCGCTTCTCCGAGCCGGCGGATCTCGCGGCCTGGGCCGAGGCGGGCACCCCGCTCACCGCGCTGGTGCCCGAGTTCGACGACTACCTGCGGCCGGACGAGGCGCGGGAGCGCTTCGCGGCGGTGCCGCAGGCCGAGGTGGTCGGGGTACCCGGCGCGAAGCACCTCTGGGTGGGCGACGCCGAGACGGTGCTGGACGAGATCGTCCGACGGGTCAACCCGGCGGTGCCGCTGCCGCTGCCCACCACCTGGGACGGCCCGATGGAGACCGGCGACGTCAGCGCGTACGCCGACCGTACGGTGGCCTCCTTCGCCGACACGCCCGTCCCAGGGCCGGCGCGGGACTGAGGGTCAACGGGCCTCCTGCCGGGGCAGCACCACCTCGCGCAGGATGAGCTGGAGCGCCGCCACCGTCGGGATGGCGATCAGCGCGCCGACCACGCCGATCAGCGCCACCCCGAGCAGCGCGGCGAGCAGGGCGGCCACCTCGTTGACCTCCACCGACCGCCGCATCACCTTCGGGTAGATCAGGTAGTTCTCCACCTGCTGGTAGACCAGGAAGAAGGCCACGCAGGCGATCCCGGTCGGCAGCCCGGTGGCGAACCCGACCAGGGCGACGATCACCGCGCCGAGGGTGGCGCCGATCTGCGGGATCAGGTCGGTCACGGCGACGACCACGGCCAGCGCGAACGGGTACGGCAGCCCGACGACCAGCGCGAAGACGAAGGTGCTCACGCCGGCCAGCACGGCGATGCTCAGCGCGCCCACCATGTACGCCCCGACCTTGGTCAGGATCGCGTCGCCGATCAGGCTGACCCGCTGCCGCCGCGAGCGGGGGACCAGCCCGTACGCCAGGGCGCGCAGCTTGTCGAAGTAGACCAGGAAGTAGATGGTCAGCACCAGCACGGTGAGCGCCCGGAGCAGGGTGCCGAAGATGAGCTGGGCGCCGCCGAGCACACCGCCGAGCGCCCGGCCCACGGTGTCGGCGTTCGCCGCCGACTGCACGCGTTCCATCACGTCGTACCGTTCCACCAGGTCGTTGACCGTGCGGCTGCGCCGCAACTCCTCGACGTAGCTGGGGATCTGGTCGACGAACTCCCCGGTCTGCGTCACCACCGGCGGCACGAGCGCCACCAGGCCGCCGGCGATCAGCAGCACCAGGGTGAGCACCACCGTCGCCACCGCGAGACCGCGCGGCACTCCCCAGGAGCGCAACCGGACCACCGCCGGGTTGAGCCCGACCGCCAGGAAGAGCGCGATGACCACCAGGACGAGGATGCCGCCGGCGTTGCGGACGCCCAGATAGAGCGTGTACGCCAACAGCACGCCGAGCGCCCCGGTGAAGCCGACCAGGAAGCTGCTCCGCCGCAGCGGCCGCCCCGGCTGGCCGTAGCGCCCGGAGGGGGTCGCCACCGGAGCGGCCGGCTCGAACTCCGTCGGGTCGGCGTCGGTGGACGTGGCCGCGTGCGCGCCGGCCGCGGGCCGTTCCCCGGTGGGCTCGAAGTCCGTCGGGTCCCCGTCGGTCGACGGGTGCTCTCCGTCGCGCTGGGTGCGTCTCCCGCCGGACGTGGTGGGTCGGGTGCCGGCGTCGTCCCGAAATTCGCCCTCCACCGGTTCGTCCTGTCCCACTCGACCTCCCCGGATCGTGCCCCCGGCGGTACGCCGGAACCTGTCGGACCGTCCGGCCCGAGCCTCGGGCCGGCCCCCTGCCCGGAGGGTAGTGGCCCCCAGGTGCCCGAGCCAGCCCTGCCTTTGGTCTGCCCCAGCCGGCAACACTGGGAGCGCTCGGCTGTTGCCTGGACCGCAGCAGAGCAAAGCGTGTGGCGGAGGGGTGTCGTCGGGGCCGGGTCGCCACGAGGCTGGCGGGGTCGGGACCGCAGCGGGGTGGGACCGTCGTGGGCCGCGACGGTGGCGGGCTGGGACGGTTTTGGGTCGGGACCGTCGTGGGCCGCGTCGAGGCGGTTCAGGACCCGGGACAGGCTCAGGACCTCGGCGGCGCAGGGCGATCCGGTCCGGCCTGATGGCGAGGCGGACGGCCGGATACCGCGGCCGGGCGAGTCCTGGCCCAGCTCGGCCGGGCGGCCGTTCCGGCGCTCGCTGTCGCCGGAACGGCCCCGGTCACTCCGACTCGGCGGTGACCTTGCTCGGCTTGGCGCCGCGCTCGTCGGTGGTCGGCTTGGTCGGCCGCTTGCCGTTCCCGCCGGTGCTGGTGATCTTGGTCGGGGTGGCCTCGCGGCCGCCCGTGCCGGGCACCGCGGCCACCGTCGGCTCCCCGTCGACACCGGCGCTGGCCGTGCCACCGTCCACGGTGGTCACCGGCTCGGCGGCCGGGCGGGCCTTGGGCTTCGTCCCGTCCGTGCCGGCGACCGGCTCGGCCTTCGGCCGGGCCCCGTCCGTGTCCGGCGCGGTCTTCGCGCCGTCGCCGGAGACCCGGGCACCGTCGGCGATGGCCTTCACGGCGTCGGCCTTGGGCTTAGCGCCGTCGGCGGTGGGCTTCCCGCCGTCGGTGCTCGGGGTGACGCCGGCGAGCGCCGGAGCGGCACCGTCCGTCGTCGGTACGGCCGCTGTCCCGGTGACCTTCCGGAGCTGGAGTTCGGTGATCTGCCGCTGGAGCTCGTCAAACTCCTGCCGCGCCTGCCAGGTCTCCTGACGCAGGTCGGCGAGCTGCTGCTGGGCCTGCGCGATCTCCAGCATCACCTGGGCGAGCTGCTGCCGGCCCGCCGCCGCCTCCTGCTGCGTCGCGGCCAGGTGCTGCTGCGTGGTGGCCAGGTGCTGCTGGGTGGTGGCGGCGTACTCCTCGAACTGCCGGCGGGACGCCGCGACGTGCTCGTCGGCCTTGCGGCGCTTGTCGGCCGACTCCGTCTCGGCCCGCTGGAGCAGCGTGGTGGCCTCCTCCTCGGCCCGGCGGCGCATGGTGAGCGCGTCGACCTCGGCGGACCGACGGACCTCGGCGGCGCCCTGTTCGATCTCGTCGCGGCGCGCCGTCCACTCCCGCTCCAGCTGGTCGTGGCGGGTCTTGTGCTGCTTCTCCAGCTCGTCGCGGCGCTTGGCGTACTCCTGCTCGATGGCGGCGCGCTCCTGCTCGATGGCGGCGCGACGCTGCGCCAGCTCCCGGTCGGCGGCCTCCCGCCGGCCGTTGACCTCCTTCTCCACGCCCGCCCGCCAGGCGCCCAGTTCCTGCTGGGTCTGAGCGCGGGCGTGCTGCACGTACGCCTCGGTCTCGCTGCGCATCCGCTGCACGTACGCCTCGGTCTCGGCGCGGCTGCGCTTGGCCGTCTCGGCGGCCTCCGTGGTCAGCCGGTGCGCCTCCTGCCGCGCGCGGCCCCGGGTGCCCTTCGCGGCCTCCTCGGCGTCGTCGGTGATCCGCTTCGCCTCCTGGAGGGCCTTGGCGTGGGTGGCCCGCCCGGCCTCGGCCGCCGACTCGGTGAGCCGCTTGGCCTCCTGCTGGGCCTTGGCGTGCACCTCCTTGGCCGCCTCGCGCAGCTCGGTGGCCTCCTGCTGCGCCTTCGCCAGCGCCTCTTTGGCCGTCTCGCGCAGCTTGGTGGCCTCCTGCTGGGCCCGGCTGTGGATCTCCTTGGCCGTGTCGCGGAGCTGGGTGGCCTCCTGCTGCGCCTTCGTCAGCGCCTCCTGGGCGGTGGCGCGCAGCCGGGTCGACTCGTCCTGGGCGGTGGCGCGCAGCCGATTCGACTCGTCCTGGGCCGTGGCCCGCAGCCGGGCCGCGTCCTCCTTGGCGCTCTTGAGCGCGGCCGTCGCCTCGGCCTTGCGGGCGGCGGTGTGCCGCTCCTCCTCGGCGCGCCGCGCCGCCAACGCGATCTCGAAGTCCTTGAGTGCCTGGGCGGCCTGCTCGCGGGCCTCGTCAATGATGTGCTCGGCGGCGGCGCGACGGGCCTCGATCTCATCGTTGGCGGCGCTCAGGATGGCGTCCGCCTGCTCCTCGGCGAGGGCGAGGATCTGCTCGACCCGGGGCCCCAGGTGCTTGAACGAGGCGCGGTCCACCACGCCGATCTGCTTGCGCACCTGGGCCAGGTCCCGCTGGAGATGCTCGACCTGCCCGGCCAGCTTGTGGATCTGGGTGTACGCCTGTTCCCGCTCGGCCGTCAGGGTCGCGATCTCGTGCTCCGCACGAGCGACGTACCGGTCGACCTGTCGTTTCTCGTACCCCCGCAGGGCGGACTCGAAGCTGGGCTCCGTGGTCACGTCCCCGCCGAGAGCGAACAGTTCCTCGCCGTGCGACATGCCCCCATCCTCACACGCATCCGGTCCTGCTGGGGCGATACGGACGCCCCTGTTGCGACCTACTTCACCACGGCCGTACCGGCCGTATCAGGGGTTGGGAAACGCATACGGCGCGGGGTGCCACCGGTCACCCGGTGTCACCCCGCGCCGTGAACTCATGCCCCGTCGGTGCGGTGGGTCAGCTGGCCGTCTCCGCGGTCGCCCGCTGCTCGGTGCCGGCGGCCTTGGCGGCCTCCGGCTTCGCCGGCGCGGCGGCCGGCTGCTGCGCCGGCACACCCGGCACGATGCCGGCCAGGCCGGAGAGCATCTGGCCGAGCTGGGAGGTGACGGCGTCCTTCTGGCGGGTGAGGTCCTCGACCTCGCGGCGGGCCGCCTGGGTGGTCAGCTCCGCCTCGGTGCGCGCCTCGGTGAGCAGCCGGTTCGCCTCGGCCTTGGCCTCGTTGAGGGTCTTCTCGGCCAGCGCCTTGGCCTTGTCGACGGTCTCGTTGGCGGTGCGCTCCGACTCGACCCGGCGGGCCTCGGCGCGCTGCTCGATCTCCTTGGCGCGCTCCTGGGCGGCGCGGGCCCGCTGCTCGGCCTCGCCGACCAGCTTCTGGGTCTGCGCGACCTGCGCGGCGTGCCGCTCGGACTCCTCGCGCTCGGCCTTCTCGCGGCGCTCGGCGAGCTGCAGCTCCAGGGCCTGGAGGTCCTTGTCCCGCTTGTCGCGGGCGTCGGTGAGCAGCTTGGTCGCCTCGGCCCGCTTCTCCTCGGCCTCGCGCGCGGCCTTGGCCCGCTGCTGGGTGATCTCCCGCTCGGCGGTGGCGCGCAGGGTGGCGACCTCCCGCTCGACCGTGGACTTCAGCTCGGCCACCTCGTGCGCGGTGACCGTACGCAGCTGCTTGGTCTCCCGGTCGGCGTCGGCGCGCAGGGTGTCGGCCTCGCGGCGGGCCTGCACGCGGACCTCGGCGGCCTCGCGCTCGGCGGTGGTGCGGACGTTGCCGGCCTCCCGCTCGGCGTTGGCCTTCATCGCCGCCGCCTCGGCGCGCGCCTTGTCGGTGATCTCCCGGGCCTCCAGGCGGGCCGCGGAGAGGATGCCCTCCGACTCGCGCTTGGCCTCGTTGCGGTGGTCGTTGGCCTGCTCCTCGGCCAACCGCAGGATCTGCTCGACGCGAGTGCCCAGGCCGGAGAGGGTCGGCCGGCTGTTCTCCTCGAGCTGCTTGCTGGTGTCGGTGAGCTTCTGCTCGAGCGCGCTCTGGCGCTGCTCGGCCTGGCGGAGCCGACGCTGGGCGTCGTTCATCCGCTGCTCGGCCTCGGCGCGGGCCTGCTCGGACTGGGTCAGCGCGGCGGTCATCCGGCCGATGAAGTCATCGACCTGGTGGGTGTTGTATCCGCGCAGGCCGACGGTGAAATCTGGCTGCGAGTTCGCGTTATCGAAGAACGCGAGAGGGGAGGACTGCTGCTGGGGCATTGGGACATACTTGCAGACCCCCCGGGGTCGTTCGCAAGAGCGGTCCCGACCTTTCGTGTCCTCATTACATGGTCAACTTCTACGCTCGTCGACACCGGACCAATCGGCGATCTTGGCAGGTCCCGGGCGGGCCGAGGTCACGCCGAGTGAGCGGGAAAAGGGCCGCGGGGGATGCCCGCGGCCCTTTGTCCGTCGTCACTCGAATGGGGGTGCGCCGCGCATGTGGAAAGGCAATGGCCGCCTCACCGCAATGGGCATGCCGGCATCACCCGGACGGCTCAGTGGCCGCGGAACCGGTTGATCGCGTCCTCGTGCCGGGAGCGCAGCGCGGTGTCCCGGACGCCCAGCCCGTCGGTGGGGGCGAGGCAGCGCACGCCGACCTTGCCCTGGTGGGCGTTGCGGTGCACCTCGTACGCGGCCTGGCCGGTCTGCTCCAGCGGGTAGGTCCTCGACACCGTCGGGTGGATCAGGCCGAGGGACACCAGCCGGTTGGCCTCCCACGCCTCGCGGTAGTTGGCGAAGTGGCTGCCGACGATCCGCTTGAGGTGCATCCACAGGTAACGGTTGTCGTACTGGTGCAGGTAGCCGCTGGTGGAGGCGCAGGTGACGATGGTGCCGCCCTTCTTGGCCACGTAGACGCTGGCGCCGAAGGTCTCCCGGCCGGGGTGCTCGAAGACGATGTCCGGGTCCTCGCCGCCGGTCAGCTCGCGGATGCGCTCGCCGAAGCGGCGCCACTCGTCCTGGTCCTGGGTCTGCTCGTCCTTCCAGAACCGGAAGCCCTCGGCGGTGCGGTCGATCACCAGCTCGGCGCCCATCTTCCGGCACAGCTCCGCCTTCTCCGGCGAGGAGACCACGCAGACCGGGATCGCGCCGCCGTTGAGCGCCATCTGGGTGGCGTAGCCGCCCAGGCCGCCGGAGGCGCCCCAGATCAGCACCACGTCGCCCTGCTTCATGTTGGCGCCGTGGTGCGAGACCAGCTGCCGGTACGCGGTCGAGTTGACCAGCCCGGGGCTGGCCGCCTCCTCCCAGCTCAGGTGGCGCGGCTTGGGCATCAGCTGGTTGGCCTTGACCACGCACAGCTCGGCCAGGCCGCCGAAGTTGGTCTCGAAGCCCCAGATCCGCTGCTGCGGGTCGAGCATGGTGTCGTCGTGGCCGGCCGCGTCCTCCAGCTCGACCGAGAGGCAGTGCGCGACGACCTCGTCGCCGGCCTTCCACTTGGTCACGCCGGGACCGGTGCGCAGCACCACGCCCGCCGCGTCCGAACCCACCACGTGGTACGGCAGGTCGTGCCGGCGGGTCAGCTCGGAGAGCCGGCCGTAGCGCTGGAGGAACTTGAAGGTCGGCAGCGGCTCGAAGATGCTGGTCCAGACCGTGTTGTAGTTGATGGCGCTGGCCATCACCGCGACCAGGGCCTCGCCCGGGCCGAGCTCCGGGGTGGGCACCTCCTGCAGGTGCAGGGCCTTGCGCGGGTCCTTGTCGCGGGTGGCCATCCCGTCGAACATCCGAGTGTCCTCGGCCCGGACGACCACGCCGCGGTAGGTCTCCGGTACCGGCAGTCCGGCGAGACCGGCGAGTTCGCGCTCCGGTCGGTCGGAGCCTTCCGCCGCCATGATCGCTTCGAGGATGTCCTGCACGGTGACCTCCCGTTCGTCCGCACCCACGCCGGGGGGCAGGGGTGCTGCCATCGTCGGCGCCGGTGCGACCGACCGCCATGTCGGCAATCGACACATCCGGCACCGGTCGCGCTCCTTGTTGGGCCGGGACGTTACTGAACGGTAGCTAGGGCCGGAAGTCCTGTGTGAAAAACTGCATTGGCCGATGCGTGGAGGTGTCCGCGCCGCACCCGTACCGCGCACCCCTGCGCTCCGCCCCGTCGCGGGGGCGGTCCGGCGGGGTCCGCCGGCACCGGATGCGGCATGTCGCGGTGTCCGACGACGGGGACACCGCGACACGCCGCAAACGGCGGAACGGGCGAGTGGGCGGGCGGACGTCAGTGGGCGTCGGCGGCCGGCTCGACCAGCTCGACCAGGACGCCGCCGGCGTCCTTCGGGTGCACGAAGTTGATCCGGGAGTCGGCGGTGCCGCGCTTCGGCTTCTCGTAGAGCAGCCGTACGCCCCGCTCGCGCAGCGCGGCGCAGGCGGCGTCGATGTCGGCCACCGTGTACGCCACCTGCTGCACGCCCGGCCCGTTGCGGTCCAGGAACTTCGCGATGGTCGACTCCGGGGTCAGCGGGGCGAGCAGCTGCACGCAGCCGCCCTCGGTGGTCGGGCCGACGGCCAGCATCGCCTCGCGTACGCCCTGCTCGGTGTTGGTCTCGATGTGCACGCAGCGCATGCCGAAGGTGCGCTGGTAGAAGTCGATCGCGGCGTCGAGGTCGGCGACCGCGACCCCGACGTGGTCGATGCGGCGCAGGCCGATGTCTGTGACATAGTCGGCAGCGGGCTCGACGGGGGAGTTCTCAGCCATGGCGCTAGTCTGACCGAACAATCGTTAAGGCGTACAGGTCGGCACCCCCTCGGAGGCAGGCAATGGCTTCGGTGATCATCAGCGGCGCGCGGACCCCCATGGGGCGCCTGCTGGGCAACCTCAAGGATCTCCCGGCGACGAAGCTCGGCGGCGTCGCGATCAAGGCGGCGTTGGAGCGCGCCGGCGTCGCTCCGGACCAGGTGCAGTACGTGATCATGGGGCAGGTGCTCCAGGCCGGCGCCGGGCAGATCCCGGCCCGGCAGGCAGCGGTCGAGGCCGGCATCCCGATGTCCGTGCCGGCGCTGACCATCAACAAGGTCTGCCTCTCCGGCCTGGACGCGATCGCCCTGGCCGACCAGCTCATCCGGGCCGGTGAGTTCGACATCGTGGTGGCCGGCGGCATGGAGTCGATGACCAACGCCCCGCACCTGCTGCTCGGCCAGCGCTCCGGCTACAAGTACGGCGACGTCACGATCAAGGACCACATGGCGCTGGACGGGCTGACCGACGCCTGGGACTGCTGCGCGATGGGCGAGTCCACCGAGAAGCACGGCGTGCGGCACGGCATCACCCGCGAGGAGCAGGACGCGTTCGCCGCGACCAGCCACCAGCGGGCCGCCGCCGCGCAGAAGAACGGCCACTTCGCCGACGAGATCGCCCCGGTGGTCATCCCGCAGCGCAAGGGCGAGCCGCTGGTGATCAGCGAGGACGAGGGCATCCGCCCCGACACCACGGCCGAGTCGCTGGCGAAGCTGCGCCCGGCGTTCACCAAGGACGGCACCATCACCGCCGGCAGCTCCTCGCCGATCTCCGACGGCGCCGCCGCCGTGGTCGTGATGAGCAAGGCCAAGGCCAAGGAGCTGGGGCTGACCTGGCTGGCCGAGATCGGCGCGCACGGCAACGTCGCGGGGCCGGACAACTCGCTGCACTCGCAGCCGTCCAACGCCATCCAGCACGCCCTCAAGAAGGGCGGGCTGAGCGTCTCCGACCTGGACCTGATCGAGATCAACGAGGCGTTCGCCCAGGTCGGCATCCAGTCGGCCCGCGACCTCGGGGTCAGCCCGGACAAGGTCAACGTCAACGGCGGCGCGATCGCGCTGGGCCACCCGATCGGCATGTCCGGCGCCCGGCTGGTGCTCACCCTCGCGCTGGAGCTCAAGCGCCGGGGCGGCGGCACCGGCGCGGCCGCGCTCTGCGGCGGTGGCGGTCAGGGTGACGCACTGATCATCCACGTGCCGGCTGGGGCCGAGAGCCAGCAGTGAGCGCGCGGAGCGAGTCGGTGCTGCGAGCTTCGCAGCCGTGAACAAAGGGACCACAGTGAGCGACGCCGTCGATCACGTCCCGGCGACGGCCACCGGGCCGGTGCGCCGCAGCCGGGACGTACCGATGCTGGTGGAGCGGGCCCGCGCGGGTGACCCCCGCGCGGTGGCCCGGCTGATCACCCTGGTCGAGTCCGGTGACGAGGTGCTGCCGCAGGTGGCGGCGGCCCTCGCGCCGTACGCCGGTCAGGCCCAGGTGGTGGGCCTGACCGGCTCGCCCGGGGTGGGCAAGTCGACCACCACCAACGAGCTGGTGCGGGCGCTGCGGGCGCGCGGTCACCGGGTCGGTGTGCTGGCGATCGACCCGTCCAGCCCGTTCACCGGCGGCGCGATCCTCGGCGACCGGGTCCGGATGCAGGACCACGCCACCGACCCGGGGGTCTACATCCGCTCGATGTCCAGCCGGGGCCACCTCGGCGGGCTGTCCGCGGCCACCCCGCAGGCGGTGCGGGTGCTGGAGGGCGCCGGCTGCGACGTGGTGCTGGTGGAGACCGTCGGGGTCGGCCAGGCCGAGGTCGAGGTGGCCTCGCTCGCCGACACCACCCTGGTCCTGCTGGCCCCCGGCATGGGCGACGCGATCCAGGCGGTCAAGGCCGGCATCCTGGAGATCGCCGACGTCTTCGTGGTCAACAAGGCCGACCGGGACGGCGCCGACGCGACGGTCCGCGACATCCAGGGCATGATCGCGCTCGGTGAGCGCGGGCCCGGCGAGTGGCGTCCGCAGGTGGTCCGGGCGATCGCCGCGCGGGCCGAGGGGATCGACGACATCGCCGCCGCCATCGACAAGCACCGCGGCTGGCTGGAGCAGCACGACGAGCTGCGCCGCCGCCGGGAGACGCGGGCCGCCGCCGAGATCGAGGCGATCGCGCTCGGCGCGCTCCGCGCCCGGATCGGTTCACTGCGCGACGGTACGGAGCTGTCGACGCTCGCCGCCAAGGTGGCCGAGGGCGCGCTCGACCCGTACGCCGCCGCGGACGAGCTGCTGGCCCAGCTCGGCTCCTGACCGGTCCACTGCGGAACCGCCCGCCTAGTACGCTCGCACCGCCCCATGGCGAGCGTGGGGCTGGACGAGTGGGCGGGTAGACCATGGCTGACGAGGCGACGCAGGAGCTGTCGGTGACTCCGGACGCGGTGGCGGGCGGGACGACGCAGGTCTCCGACGAGGTGGTGGAGAAGATCGCAGTGGCCGCCGCCCGGTCCGTGCCCGGGGTGGCCGAGCTCGGTGGCGACGTCGCCCGGTTCTTCAACGCCGTGCTCGACCGGGTCGGCCTGGACCAGGTCGGCGACGCGCGGCGGGGCTGCTCGGCGCACGTGACCGACGGCGGGGCGGTGGTCAACCTGGTGCTGGTGATCTCCGCCGGGCACCCGGTGCCGCAGGTGACCGACGCGGTACGGGCGGCGGTGACGGCGGCGGTGGAGGCGTACGGGCTGCGCGCCGACGAGATCAACATCCGGGTGGACGACGTCGCGCTCGACGCCCCGGCCGGATAAGGTTACCGACCGGTACGAACTTCCTTAGCGATCGTTCAGGACTCCGTTCTACACTCGGTCTTCAGTCGAGGACTCGAGGAGGAGCCCCGCGGATGAACGCCGACGAGATCGCAGCCGGACGGGCACGCTGGCAGGCCCGCTACGACGCCGCGCGAAAGCGGGACGCCGACTTCACCACGCTGTCCGGGATGACCGTCGACCCGGTCTACGGCCCGCCGGAGGGCACCGCGTACCCGGGCTTCGACCGGATCGGCTGGCCGGGCGAGTTCCCGTACACCCGGGGGCTCTACCCGACCGGCTACCGGGGGCGCACCTGGACGATCCGGCAGTTCGCCGGGTTCGGCAACGCCCAGCAGACCAACGAGCGCTACAAGATGATCCTGGGCGCCGGCGGCGGCGGGCTCTCCGTCGCCTTCGACATGCCCACCCTGATGGGGCGCGACTCCGACGACCCGCAGTCGCTCGGCGAGGTCGGCCACTGCGGCGTCGCGGTGGACACCGCCGCCGACATGGAGACGCTCTTCGACGGCATCGACCTCGCCGGCGTCACCACCTCGATGACCATCTCCGGCCCGGCCGTGCCGGTCTTCTGCATGTACCTGGTCGCCGCCGAGCGGCAGGGCGTCGACCTGTCCAAGCTGGACGGGACGCTGCAGACGGACATCTTCAAGGAGTACATCGCGCAGAAGGAGTGGCTCTTCGACCCCGAGCCGCACCTGCGCCTGATCGGCGACCTGATGGAGTACTGCGCCCGGGAGATCCCGCGGTACAAGCCCCTCTCGGTCTCCGGCTACCACATCCGCGAGGCCGGGGCGACCGCCGCGCAGGAGCTGGCGTACACCCTGGCCGACGGGTTCGGCTACGTCGAGCTGGGGCTCAGCCGCGGGCTGGACGTCAACGTCTTCGCCCCGGGCCTGAGCTTCTTCTTCGACTCGCACGTCGACTTCTTCGAGGAGATCGCCAAGTTCCGCGCCGCCCGCCGGATCTGGGCCCGCTGGCTGCGCGACGTCTACGGCGCGACCAGCGAGAAGGCGCTCTGGCTGCGGTTCCACACCCAGACCGCCGGGGTGTCGCTGACCGCGCAGCAGCCGGTCAACAACGTGGTACGGACCGCCGTGGAGGCGCTCGCGGCGGTGCTCGGCGGGACCAACTCGCTGCACACCAACGCCCTCGACGAGACCCTGGCCCTGCCCACCGACGAGTCCGCCGAGATCGCCCTGCGTACCCAGCAGGTGCTGATGGAGGAGACCGGCGTGGTCAACGTCGCCGACCCGCTCGGCGGCTCCTGGTACGTCGAGGCGCTCACCGACAAGATCGAGGCCGAGGCGGAGGAGATCTTCGCCCGGATCCGGCAGCTCGGCGGCGAGGGCCCGCACCAGATCGGCCCGATGACCTCCGGCATCCTGCGCGGCATCGAGGACGGCTGGTTCACCGGCCACATCGCCGAGTCGGCCTTCGTCTACCAGCAGGCGCTGGAGAAGGGCGACAAGCGGATCGTCGGCGTCAACTGCCACACCGGCACGGTCGCCAAGGAGCTGGAGATCCTGCGCATCTCGCACGAGGTGGAGCTGGAGCAGCGTCGGGTGCTCGCCGAGCGCAAGGCCGCCCGGGACGACGCCGCCGTCAAGGCCGCCGTCGCCCGGATGGTCGAGGTCGGCCGCACCGGCGAGAACATGGTCCCGGCCATGCTGGACGCGGTCCGCGCCGAGGCCACCCTCGGCGAGATCTGCGACGCCCTGCGCGCCGAGTGGGGCATCTACCGCGAACCCGCCCGCTTCTGACCCCACCCCCCACCCCCACCCCCACCCCCCGCCCTCGCGATCTTGCACTTTCGGCCCGCCGAACGCGGCATCTGCCGCATTTGTCGGGGCGGCAAGTGCAAGATCGCGGGAGGCGGCGGGGTGGGGGCGGGGGAGGGGGTGTGAGCAGGGTGAGAGTTGCGACTGTCGCCGTGGCGGTTGATCTGAGTTCCGCGGGACACGTGCGAGACTAGATAACCATGAGCGACCCACGGATCACCTCGTCGATCTTCACCCGCGGCGCGGTCGACCTCAGCGCGCTGCGCAGCACCGCACCGGCCAACACCCGCCCCAGCACACCGACCCAGCCCGGCTCGTCCGCCGGTCTCCCGGGCGGCCCCGCCACCGGTGGCGGCGGCCTCGCCGTGATCGACGTGACTGAGGCGACCCTCCAGTCCGAGGTGCTCGAGCGTTCGCTGACCACGCCCGTCGTCGTCTTTTTCGGCGCGGCCGGCTACCCGGAGAGCGACGAGTTCGCGCCGGTGTTGGAGCGGCTGGCGACCGAGGACGCCGGCGCGTGGGTGCTGGCCCGGGTCGACGTCCAGGAGAACCCCCGGATCGCCCAGATGTTCCAGATCCAGGCGATCCCGACCGTCTACGCGGTCGTCGGCGGCCGGCCGATCGACGCGTTCCCCGGCGTCGTGCCGGAGCCGCAGCTGCGCCAGTGGATCTCGGCGGTGCTCAAGGCCGGCGGCGTGGCCGTGGCCGAGCCGGAGGACCCGCGCCTCGACGAGGCCGACGACGCCCTGATGAGCGGCGACCTGGACGCCGCCGAGCGGGCGTACAAGAAGATCCTCGCCGAGTCCCCGGCGGACGCCGCGGCGGAGGCCGGCCTGGCCCAGGTCGGGGTGGCCCGGCGGGTCGCCGGCGTCGACCCCCAGGCGGCGGTCGCCGCCGCGCAGGCCGCCCCCGACGACGTCGAGGCGCAGCTGCTCGCCGCCGACATCGAGGTGCTCAGCGGCCTGGCCGAGCAGGCGTACGCCCGCCTGGTCAGCCTGGTCCGGCGGACCGCCGGCGACGACCGGGAGAAGGTACGCCAGCACCTGGTCTCGCTGTTCACCATCGCCGGCCCGGACGACCCCGCGGTCGCCTCGGCCCGGCGTGCCCTGGCCAGCGCCCTGTTCTGAGTTAATAGCACGCCAGCGCGGGCCGGCGTTCCGGCCGGCCCGCCCGACCACCGAGGACGGGAGCCCATGATGCGCCGGATCGCCGTCCTCGACGCGCCGACAAACCTGGGACTGCGCCCACCCACGTCCACCTCCGTCCCCGGCTGCGGCAAGGCGCCCGGCGCGCTGCGCGACCACGACCTGCTCGCCCGGCTGCGGGCCCGCGACGCCGGCTGCCTCACCCCACCCCGGTACGACCCGGGCGACTGGCGGCCCGGCGACGGCGTCTGCCACGCCAGGGAGATCTCCGGCTACTCGGTGACCCTCGCGGACCGGATCGGCGCGATCATCGACCGCGGCGAGTTCCCGCTGGTGCTCGGCGGCGACTGCTCGGTGCTGCTCGGCTCGGCGCTGGCCATGCACCGGCTCGGCGAGGCGGTCGGCGGCCGGATCGGCCTGGTCTTCGTCGACGGCCACTCCGACTTCCGGCACCCCGGCAACGCCTCGTACGTCGGCGCGGCGGCGGGGGAGGACCTGGCCCTGGTGACCGGACGCGGGCAGGCCGACCTGGCCGCCATCGAGGGGCGGCGCCCCTACTTCCGCGACATCGACGTGGTGGTGCTCGGTATCCGCGCGCAGGACGAGTACCGCCTCGACCTCCAGGCCGCCGGCATCACCACCCGGCCGGTGCCGGCGCTGCGCGCCGAGGGCGCGGCCCGCACCGCCCAGTGGGCGCACGAGCAGCTCGCCGACTGCGCCGGCTACTGGGTGCACATCGACGTGGACGTGCTCGACCCGGCGGTGATGCCGGCGGTGGACGCGCCGGACCCGGGCGGGATCGCCTTCGCCGAACTGGAGATCCTGCTCGCCGGGCTGGTGGACACCCCACACTGCCTCGGCGTCGAGCTGACCGTCTTCGACCCCGACTACGACCCGGACGGCTCGTACGCCGCCGAGATCGTCAACACCGTCGTGGCCGGACTGGCCCCGGTGTCGGCGCCGGAGGCGGTGCCGCCCCGGCTGCTGCCGGCCGCCCCGCCGCCGCAGCGGGTCCGGTCCACCGGGCCGGCGACCCTCGCCGGTCTCGCCGCGCCGACCAACGGCGGCGCCGGGCCGGCCGGAGGGCCGGGGCCGGGCTCCCCGGTCGGCATCGCGCCGCTCGGGTCCGGCGAGCCGGCGGTGGCCGAGCCGGAGGCCGCGACAGGCCCGGCGACCGGAGGGCTCGCGTCGGCGCCGGTGGAGACGCCGGTGCCCGCCGTCGCCGCCGAGCCGGTCGGGCCGCCCGCCGCCGTCGGGCCCGGCCTGCTCCGCCGGGTGCCCCGTGCCGACGAGGACGGGACGTCGGAGGACGACCCCTCACCGTCGTCCGCCGGCATCGCCTGACGGATCGCCCACCCGCGCAGGTCCTCCTGACCGTGCCGTGCCGTGCCGTGGCGCGGCACGGTCCGGCCGGTGTCGCTGGCGCTGCCTTGGTCGGTTTCGCAGGCGCGGTGCCGGCCGATGTCGCCGCCAAGACACCACCCGTTGCCCGCGCCTCCCGTGCCCGCGCCACGCGCGCCGGCTCGCCTGTGCGTGATCGACTCCGTTTGCGGCGTGTTGCGGTATCAGGGCTGACGGACACCGCGACTCGCCGCAAACGGGTGTCGATCAACACGCGCGCGGCCGGTGAGGCTGCGACGCCGAGCGCCGCGTGCCCGGCGTCGGGTGCCGGGAGGCTGGGAGGCTGGGTGCGGGTCAGCGGAGGGCGCGGAGGAAGCGCTCGCTGATCGGGACCGCGCTGGCCGTGCTCGACCCGCCCTGCTCGACGAAGACCGCGAACGCGACGTCGCCCTGCCAGCCGACGAACCAGGCGTGGGTGTGCGCCGGGTTGTTGTCGTACTCGGCGGTGCCGGTCTTGCCGTACACCGGGCCGCCGGGGACGTCGGCCAGCGCCTTCGCCGTACCGGCGGTGACCACCTCGCGCATCATCGCCTTCAGCGGCTCCACCGACTCGGCCTTGAGCTGCGGGCCGGGCTCCGCCGGCTTGGCCGGGGCCGGGTCGAGCACCAGTCTCGGCTGCTCCCAGCGGCCGCGGGCGACCGCGGCGGTGGCCCCGGCCATGGCCAGCGGGCTGACCACGGTGGTGCCCTGGCCGATCGCGGCGGCGGCCTGCTCGACCGGCGAGCCGTTGGCCGAGACCTTGCCGGTGAAGGCGTCCGTGCCGAGGTCCCAGCTGCCCTCCAGACCGAGGGTACGGCCGGTGACGGCCAGCCCGTCGGGGCCGAGCTTCGGCGCCAGGGACGTGAAGGCGGTGTTGCAGGACCTGGCGAAGTCGGTGCGGAACGGCACCTTGCCGAGGACGAAGTCGTCGGAGTTCTTGAAGGGTCGTCCGTCCACGGTGAACGTCTTCGGGCAGTCCACGACGGAGTCGGCGCCGACCGCGCCGCGGTCCAGCAGGCCGAGGGCGCTGACCACCTTGAAGGTGGAGCCCGGCGGCACCTGGGCGGTGAAGGCCAGGTTCTCCCCGGCCGCGCCCGGCCCGTTGGCCGCGGCGAGCACCGCGCCGTCGCTGATCCGTACCGCCACCAGCGCCGAGCGGCGCTTCTCGCCGCGCAGCGCGGCGTCGGCGGCGTTCTGAATGGCCACGTCGAGGGTGGTCTTCAGCGGCTGGCCGGGCTGCGGCTCGTGCCGGAAGACCTCGGTCGGCTCCGGGGTGCCGTCGGGGCCGGCCGGCCCCTGGACGAGCACGGTGAGCCCGGGAGTGCCGCGCAGGCGGTCGTCGTAGCGGCCCTGGAGGCCGCCGTGCCCGACCAGGTCGCCCTTGGCGTACCGGTCGGGGTGGGCGGCCAGGTCGTCGGCCTGCGCCTCGTCGACGGAGCCGAGCAGCGCTCGGGCGAACTCCCGGGTGGGGGCCAGGTCCCGCTTCTCGGTGGGGAACCGGGTGCCGGGCAGGTCGTAGATGCGCGATCGGATCTGCCGGTACGCCTCGTCCCGCAGCGTCACCACCTCGACGAACGCGCCCGGATCCGCCTCGCTGAGCCGTTTCGGCAGGTCGGAGAGGTCGACCGGGGGATTCAGCGCCGGCCGGATCGCCTTGAACGCCGCGTCGAGCTGCCTGACCAGCGCCTTCGCGTCGGTCACCTCGCTGGGCTGCACGCCGACCCGGACCACCTGCCGGGGCGCCACGATCGGCTGCCCGGCGGCGTCCAGCACCCCGGCCCGGGGGCTGGCGGTCCGGCGTACCGTCAACCGGTCGCCCTCGCCGAGCTGCTCCTGCACCAGCTGCGGCTCCCAGATCACCTGCCACTGGTCGTCCCGGCCCTGGCGCAGCCGCACCGGCCGGTCGTACGCCCAGGTGGTCTTTCCCGGCAGTGCCCACTCCACCCGGACCTTGGCGGTGGCGATGTCCTTGGTGACCTCGGCGTCGCCGGAGCGGCGCAGGGTGGGCGGGGTGGCGGCCAGCTCGCCGGAGAGTTCCTTGATCTCCTTGGCGACCTCGGTGGCCGGCAGCCGGGCGCCGGTCGGGTCGATGAACCCGACCGCGCCGAGGTCGCCGGAGCGCCAGCCGGCCAGGAAGGCGTCGACGGTCCGCTCCGGTCCGTCACCATCCGAACACCCGGTGAGCGCGCCGGCCGCCAGCACGGTGGCGGTCAGCGCCGCGAGGGCCGGCCGGAGGCGCGTACGGGGACGGCGGAGCGGGTACGACACGGGCATGGAGCGGTACCTCCGGATCTCGGACTGCCCTGCACGCTAGTACGACCGTGCTCCCCGTACCGCCCCGGGCGTGGCCGCACGCTGCGTGAAGACCCGACGGCGGTGTGATGAACATCGCGAGTCGGGGTACTCCGCAGCCGGCCGACCACGCATCTGCAACGGGTGAAAGGACAGAGTCCCGAACCGGACGTCCGGCCGGTGGTCCGCCGACGAACGGACAGAGTGGCAGGGCCTAGGCTGGGCGGCAGAGTGACCCACAACGCGGTGGGTCGAGGGGAGTGGCACCGATGGACCGGCGTCCGGCGATCAAACCGGGACCCGACCTCCGGCAGGCTGACACCGGCCGGGACGACAGCTTCGATTCGGCGACCGACGGGGACGGCTTCGGCCGACTCGACACAGGAGTTACCGGGATGACCGGTTCGAGTATCGACACCCTCTACGAACTGGGGCTTCCTTCCGAAGCGCTCGGTGACGACGTGGAGGACGCGGAGCTCGACGAGCCGGTACCCAACGCGGAGCGCCTGGTCGCCCAGGCGGTGGCGCTGGCCGGCGACGACCACGACGCGGCCACCCTGGTGGGCCGTTTCTGGCGGTTCGCGCCGGACGAGGAACTGATCGGATTCACCGCCGAGGAGATGCTCGACGCCGCCCGGGCGCACCGGGACCTGGCCCAGCAGCGAGTGCCGGGCGAGCTGAAACTGCGCATCCACGAGCCGGACGCCGAGCAGCACCACACGGTCATCGAGATCGTCACCGACGACATGCCGTTCCTGGTCGACTCGGTGACCGCGCTGCTCAACTCCCACCACCTCGACGTGCACCTGCTGGTGCACCCGCTGGTCGTGGTGCGGCGGGAGCCGCTCGGCCGGCTGACCGAGGTCTCCGCCGACGTCGAGCCGGACGACGCGATCGCCGGCGACCTGGTCGAGAGCTGGATGCGGATCGAGATCGACCCGGTCCGCGACGCGGGGGAGCGGGAGAAGCTGCGCCGCGAGTTGCAGCGGGTGCTCACCGACGTGCGCGAGGCGGTGGAGGACTGGCCGAAGATGCGGCAGCGCGCCCTGGCGCTGGCCGACGAACTGGCCTCGGCCCGGACCTCCGACAACCGTCCGCCCGTGCCTGAGAAGGACATCACCGACTCGGTGGAGCTGCTGCGCTGGCTGGCTCACGACCACTTCACCTTCCTCGGCTACCGGGAGTACCGGCTGGTCGACAGCGACGGCGGCGACGGACCGGCGCTGGAGGCGGTGCTCGGCACCGGGCTGGGCATCCTGCGGTCGGACTCGCCGGAGGCCCGGGCGCTGTCGTCGATGACGCCCGAGGCGCACGAGAAGGTGATGGAGAAGCGCCTGCTGATCATCACCAAGGCGAACTCCCGGGCGACCGTGCACCGCTCGGCCTACCTGGACTACATCGGGTTCAAGATCTTCAACGAGGCCGGCGAGGTGGTCGGGGAGCGGCGGTTCCTCGGCCTGTTCTCCACCGCCGCGTACCGGACCAGCGTCCGTGAGCTGCCGGTGGTCCGGCGCAAGGTCGCCGAGGTGCTGGACCGCTCCGGCCTGAGCCAGCGCAGCCACTCCGGCAAGGACCTGCTCCAGATCCTGGAGACCTACCCGCGCGACGAGCTGTTCCAGATCAAGACCGACGACCTGTACCACGCCGTGATCGGCGTGCTGCGGATGGCCGGTCGCCGGCAGCTGCGGGTCTTCCTGCGCCGGGACGCGTACGGGCGGTTCATCTCCTGCCTGATCTACCTGCCCCGGGACCGGTTCACCACCCAGAACCGGCTGCGCATGCAGGACATCCTGCTGCACGAGCTGAACGGCGTCGGGGTGGACTACACCACCCGGGTGACCGAGTCGATGCTGGCCCGGGTGCACTTCATCGTCCGGACCGACCCGACCAACCCGCCCGGCGAGGTCGACGCCGACCTGCTCGCCGAGGAGCTGGCCGACGCCACCCGGCTCTGGGACGACGACTACCGGCTGGTGCTGGAGCGTAAGCTCGGCGACGAGCAGGCCAAGCACCTGTTCAGCCGGTACGCCGACGCCTTCCCGGAGGGCTACAAGGACGGCCACACGCCGTACGAGGCGATGAAGGACCTCGCCAAGCTGGAGCTGCTGGAGGAGCCCGGCCAGCTGGAGATGCACCTGTTCCGCAAGCAGCTCGCCCCGCGCGGGGCCGGCGCGGACGCCGACGACGCCATGGACGTCCGCTTCAAGGTCTACCGGTACGGCGAGCCGATGATGCTCTCCGCCGTGCTGCCGGTGCTGCACTCGCTGGGCGTCGCGGTGGTCGACGAGCACCCGTACGAGGTGGACCGGGTCGACGGCCGGGTCTTCCTGTACGACTTCGGCCTGCGCCTGCCCGAAAGGCACCAGGAGCTGGCCGAGGTGCGTCCGCACGTGGAGAACGCCTTCGCCGCCGCCTGGCGGGGCGAGGCCGAGGTGGACGGCTTCAACGAGCTGGTCCTGCGCGGCGGTCTCACCTGGCGGCAGGTGGTGGTGCTGCGGGCGTACGCGAAGTACATGCGCCAGGCCGGCACCGTCTTCTCCCAGGACTACATGGAGCAGACCTTCATCGCGTACCCGAAGATCGCCGCCCTGCTGGTGGAGCTCTTCGAGACGCGTTTCGCCCCGGGCTCGGCGAGCATGGAGGAGCGCCGGCAGCGCGGCGACGAGCTGGTCGGCGCCATCAGCGCGGCCCTGGACGACGTGGCCAGCCTGGACCAGGACCGGATCCTGCGGGCGTACCTGACGCTGATCCAGGCCACCCTGCGGACGAGCTTCTACCAGAAGCCGGTCGGCGGGCGGCCCAAGTCGTACGTGGCGTTCAAGCTGGACCCGCAGGCCATCCCGGACCTGCCGGCCCCGCGGCCGAAGTTCGAGATCTTCGTGTACTCGCCCCGGTTCGAGGGCGTGCACCTGCGGTTCGGGCCGGTGGCCCGGGGTGGGTTGCGCTGGTCCGACCGGCGGGAGGACTTCCGCACCGAGGTGCTCGGCCTGGTCAAGGCGCAGATGGTGAAGAACGCCGTGATCGTGCCGGTGGGCGCCAAGGGCGGCTTCGTGCTCAAGCAGAAGCCGGGGGACCGCGACGAGGCGGTCGCCTGCTACAAGGAGTTCGTCGGCGCGATGCTCGACGTCACCGACAACATCGTCGGCGGCGAGATCGTGCCGCCGACCGACGTGGTCCGGCACGACGTCGACGACCCGTACCTGGTGGTGGCGGCGGACAAGGGCACCGCCACGTTCTCCGACATCGCCAACGAGATCTCGGCGGCGCACCAGTTCTGGCTGGGCGACGCGTTCGCCTCCGGCGGCTCCGCCGGCTACGACCACAAGAAGATGGGCATCACCGCCCGGGGCGCGTGGGAGTCGGTCAAGCGGCACTTCCGCGAGCTGGGCCACGACACCCAGACCCAGGACTTCACCGTGGTCGGCGTCGGCGACATGTCCGGTGACGTGTTCGGCAACGGGATGCTGCTCTCGGAGCACATCCGGCTGGTGGCCGCCTTCGACCACCGGCACATCTTCCTGGACCCGGACCCGGACGCGGCCACCTCGTACGCCGAGCGGAAGCGGCTGTTCGAGCTGCCCCGGTCGTCGTGGGAGGACTACGACCGGAAGCTGATCTCGGAGGGCGGCGGGATCTTCCCGCGTACCGCCAAGTCGATCCCGATCACGCCGCAGGTCCGGGCGGTGCTCGACCTCGACGAGGGCACGACCCAGCTCAGCCCGCAGGAGCTGATGAAGGCGATCCTCACCGCGCCGGTCGACCTGTTCTGGAACGGCGGCATCGGCACCTACGTGAAGGCGTCGACGCAGACCAACGCGGAGGTGGGCGACAAGTCCAACGACGCGATCCGGGTGGACGGCAAGAGCATGCGCTGCCGGGTGGTCGGTGAGGGTGGCAACCTGGGCTGGACCCAGCTCGGCCGGATCGAGTACGCCCTGGCGGGCGGACGGATCTACACCGACTTCATCGACAACGCGGCCGGGGTGGACTGCTCCGACCACGAGGTGAACATCAAGATCCTGCTCAACACGGCGGTCGCCGACGGCGCGCTGGACGTGCCCGCGCGGGACGAGCTGCTCGCCCAGATGACCGACGAGGTCGCCGAGCTGGTGCTGCGGGACAACTACGACCAGGCGCGGGCGATCAACAACTCCCAGGCCCAGGCCGCGTCGCTGCTCCCGGTGCACCGGCGGATGATCAACGAGCTGGAGCGGTCCGGTCAGCTCGACCGGGCTCTGGAGGCGTTGCCGCCGGACGAGGAACTGGCGGTCCGCACCGAGTCCGGGCTGACCGCGCCGGAGTTCGCGGTGCTGCTCGCGTACGTCAAGATCGTGCTCGAGCGGGAGATCCTGGCCGAGGGGCTGGCCGACGAGGAGTGGACGACCGAGGTCCTGGTCAACTACTTCCCGACGCCGATGCGCGAGCGCTTCGCCGACCGGATGGCCCAGCACCGGCTGCGCCGCGACATCGTCACCACGGTGCTGGTCAACGAGGCGGTCAACCGGGGCGGCATCTCGTTCATCTTCCGGGTCGTCGAGGAGACGGCCGCGTCGCCGGCGGACGTGATCCGGGCGTACGTGGTGGTCCGCGAGGTCTTCGGGCTGCGCGAGCTCTGGGACGCCGTCGAGGCGCTGGACAACAAGGTCTCCCCGGAGCTGCAGACCAGCGTCTACCTGGACACCCGTCGGCTGCTCGACCGCGCGGTGCGCTGGCTGGTCACCAACCGGCGCTCGCCGATCGACGTGCCGGCCGAGATCACCCGGCTCCGCGACGGGGTGGCCCGGCTCCTGCCCGACCTGGAGGAGCGCTTCTACGGCAGCGAGCGGGAGTCGCTGGCGGCGCACATCGACTCGATGACCGAGCGGGGTCTGCCGCGGGACCTGGCCGAGCAGGCGACCCGGCTGATGTACAGCTTCGGCCTGCTGGATGTGGTGGAGACGGCCACCTCCAGCGGGCGGGACGTGGGCGAGGTGGCCTCGGTCTACTTCGTCCTGTCCGACCTGTTCCGGGTGGACTCCCTGCTGTCGAAGATCTCCCTGCTGCCGCGGGAGGACCGCTGGCAGACGCTGGCTCGAATGGCGCTGCGCTACGACCTGTACGCCGCGCTGGCCGCGCTCACCGCGGAGGTTCTCGGCTCGACCCCGGACAACCTGCCCTCGAACGAGCGGGTGCTCCAGTGGGAGCAGTCGAACGCCACCTCGATCCACCGTGCCCGCCGGGCGATGGGGGAGTTCGACGAGTCGAGGGCCGACCTGGCCGCCCTGTCGGTGCTGCTGCGCCAGATCCGCACCCTGGTGCGGACCTCCGCCGCCGCCTGACGAGTACGCCGACGCGCCTCCGGCGGGACTCAGGTCCCACCGGAGGCGCGTCGCGTTCACGCGGTCATCGTGGCGAAGACGACGATGTTGTCGGGGTAGCTGCCGGTGGCCTGGTTGAACTCGCCGCCGCAGGTCACCACCCGCAGGGCGGGCTTGTCGTTCGGGCCGTACACCAGCTCGGTGGGAAAGGACACCTTCGGGTACGACCGGACCTCGTCGACGGCGAAGGTGGCCTTGACCCCGTCGGCGCGGGTGACGGTGACGGTGTCACCCGGCTGGAGGGCGCCGAGTTCGAAGAAGACGGCGGGGCCGAGCTTCGCCGAGTCGACGTGCCCGACGATCACCGCGTTGCCGACCTCGCCCGGGCTGGGCCCGGGGGAGTACCAGCCGGCGCGCTGGGCCTGGTCCAGCGGGGGGACCTGGACGGTGCCGTCCGGGTTGGTGCCCAACGTCATGATCTCGGCGTCGACCCCGATGCGCGGGATCGAGATGGTGCTGGCGGCGGCTCGGGACAACGCGGCGGGGGGTACGTCCACCGCCTCGACCGGGCCTTCGCCGGCTACGACGTCCGGCTCCGCGGCGGGGGTCTGCGGGGCGGACTGGGCCCGCGGCTGCGGGGGACGGGGCGGGGGCTCGGTCCGCAGCGACGCGCCGATCATGCCGGAGCCAACCATGGCCAGCAGGACGACGACGGCGGCGCCGGCGGCGCGCCACGGTCTCCCGTGACGGCCGCCGGCCCGTGTCGCCGTCTGGTCAGACGAGGCCATCGGCCCGACGCCGACGCATCAGCACGATGCCACCCAGGGCGGCCGCGCCGATCATGCCCGCCCCGCCCAGGGCCATGCCGCGGTCGGTGCTGGTGCTGGTCATGCCACCGTCACCACCGTCGACGCCACCGCGCGGGAGGACCACCAGCTTGCCCTCGCCGCACGAGCCCTTGAGCTCGTACTTGCCCGGACGGGCGTCCTTGGAGACCTCGGCCTCGCCGTAGTAGACGAAGTCCTTCTTGTGCTCCCAGCGGTCCTTGTCCTCGCCGTAGCCCGAGTGGTCGTCCCGGCCGTGGTCGTCCCGGCCGTGGTCGTCCCGTCCGTTCTCGTCGTGGCCGTTCTTCCAGTCGCCCTTGTCGCCGTGCTCGTCGGACTTCTCGTCGTGGCCGTTGCGGTCCCGGCCTTCTTCCTGGCCGTACCCGTCGTGGCCCTTCTTGTCGTCGTCCTTCTTGCCGTGGTCGTCCTTCTTGCCGTCGTCCTTCTTGCCGTGCTCGTCGTTCTTGCCGTGCTCGTCGTTCTTGCCGTGCTCGTCGTTCTTGCCGTCGTCCTTCTTGTCGTGCTCGTCGCGGCCCTCCTCGTGGTTCTTGGCGTCGCGGTCCGGCCCGTTGTCGGCGGCGAAGCCGCCGCCCGCACCGTTGGCCGGGGGCTGGCCGCCCTCGTTCGACCACTGGCCCTTGCCGTCCTCGCCCTTGCCGTGGTCGTCCTTCTTGCCGTCGTCCTTCTTGCCGTGGTCGTCCTTCTTGCCGTGCTCGTCGCCGCGGCCCTCTTCGCCCTTGCCGTGGTCGTCCTTCTTGCCGTGGTCGTCCTTCTTGCCGTCGTCCTTCTTGCCGTGGTCGTCCTTCTTGCCGTGCTCGTCGCGGCGCTCGTCGTCCTTGCCGTGCTCCCAGTCGCCCCTGTCCTTGTCCTTGTCCTTCCAGTCCCCGTGCTCGCCGCCGCGGTCCTCGCCCCGGTCGTCATGCCGGTCCTTGTCCACCGGCTTCAGCTCCACCTTGCCGGTGACCTTGGACCAGACGAAAGCGTGCTCCTGCCGCTCCGGGCAGATCTCGAGGAGCTTGACCTTGTCGCCGGCCTTCACGACGTGCGGCTTGGCGATGACCTTGCCGTCGCGGTCCTTGCCGTCGTGCTGGTTGTCCGCGAACGCGATCCCCGGCGCGAACACCAGGAGGGACGCGCCACCGAGGGCGGCACCCGCTACGACCTTCCCGAGCATCTTCTTTGCCATGACCTGCGTCACTCCATCCCTGTTGTCCTGAGCCCGACGACAGTCGAGCTACGACCGACGTTAGACCGTTTCGCGACTTATGCGGGGAAAGATTCGTGTTTAAGAGTTTGTACGCAGTAAGGGCGATAGGGGTGCTAGATGGCTTCTGTCCGCCCGGCGGCTCGGTGTCGACCTGGCGGGCGCTCTGGGCCTGCCTGCGGCGGAAAGGGCGTACGTCCGGGTCACCGATGCCTCCCGTGTGCGGGGGTTGCGGCAGACATCGAGGCATTGCCATGGAAGCGCTCCCATGCAAGAATCGCTGCACGCGGTTCGGGGAGCCACACCGCGCAGGCAGACGTCGAGGGCAACCGGTCCGACCGGACGGCGTCGTCGCTGGACCGGTCCGCGTGACCGGTCGACGTCACCACCACCACGCCCGTCCGGGTCGACCCCCGAGATATCCCCGTTGGCGCCGAGGACCGTCCCCGCAGGGACGTCCAGCCGGGCCATTCCGCCGGGCCGTACGCGGATCCGGTCTCGCCCAAGGAGTTCAGTGGCATGAATCTGTGGAGAAACCTGTCCGGCCGGCGCCGGGCGATCGCGCTAGCCGGTGCGAGCGCCCTGGTCGCGGGCGGGATGGTGGCCATCCCGGTCACCGCGGCGCGGGCCGCGACCCAGTGCAGCGTCGACTACACCACCAACGACTGGCCGGGCGGGTTCACCGCCACCGTCGTCATCAGGAACCTCGGTGACCCGGTCAGCTCCTGGAACCTCGGCTTCACCTTCCCGAACAGCAGCCAGAAGGTGCAGCAGGGCTGGTCGGCGAAGTGGTCGCAGACGGGCCAGAACGTCACGGCCACGAATGAGTCCTACAACGGCTCGCTCGCCTCCGGCGCCAGCACCAGCATCGGGTTCAACGGCGCCTGGAGCGGCAGCAACCCCAAGCCGACCTCGTTCACCTTGAACGGGACGGTCTGCAACGGCGGCAACCCGACGCCGACACCGACCAACCCGACCCCCACGCCCACCGACCCGACCCCCACGCCCACCAACCCGACCCCGACACCGACCACGCCGGGCCAGAAGGTGGACAACCCGTACGTCGGGGCCAAGGGGTACGTGAACCCGGAGTGGAAGGCGAAGGCGGATGCCGAGCCCGGTGGCAGCCGGGTGTCGAACAACCCGACCGCCGTCTGGCTGGACCGGATCGCCGCCATCAACGGCACCACCGGCAGCAGCTCCAACGGCGCGATGGGCGTACGTGACCACCTGGACAAGGCCCTGGCCCAGGGCGCCGGCTACATCCAGTTCGTCATCTACAACCTGCCCGGCCGGGACTGCGCGGCGCTCGCCTCCAACGGTGAGCTGGGTCCGGAGGAACTGCCCCGGTACAAGGCCGAGTACATCGACCCGATCGCGGCCATCCAGGGCGACCCGAAGTACGCCAGCCTGCGCATCGTCAACATCATCGAGATCGACTCGCTGCCGAACCTGGTCACCAACACGTCCGGCAACCCGGGCGGCACGGCCATGTGCGACACGGTCAAGGCCAACGGCGCGTACGTCAACGGTGTCGGGTACGCCCTGGCCAAGCTGGGCGCCATCGGCAACGTCTACAACTACATCGACGCCGCCCACCACGGCTGGATCGGCTGGGACAGCAACCTCGGCCCGACCGCGACCCAGCTCCACCAGGCCGCCACCGCCTCCGGCAGCACGGTGAAGAACGTGCACGGCTTCATCGTCAACACCGCGAACTACTCGGCGCTGCGTGAGCCGTACATCAAGATCACCGATACGGTGAACGGGCAGACCGTCCGCCAATCCAAGTGGATCGACTGGAACCAGTACGTCGACGAGCTGTCGTTCGCCCAGGCGTTCCGCAGCAAGCTGGTCTCCGTCGGCTTCGACGCCAACATCGGCATGCTGATCGACACCTCCCGCAACGGCTGGGGCGGCACCGCCCGGCCCACCGGCCCGGGCGCGACGACCAGCGTGGACACCTACGTCAACGGTGGTCGCATCGACCGCCGCATCCACGCCGGCAACTGGTGCAACCAGGCCGGGGCGGGCCTCGGCGAGCGGCCCAGGGCCACGCCGGAGCCGGGCATCGACGCGTACGTCTGGGTCAAGCCCCCGGGCGAGTCGGACGGCTCCAGCAGCCTGATCCCGAACAACGAGGGCAAGGGCTTCGACCGGATGTGCGACCCGACCTACACCGGCAACGCCCGCAACGGCAACAGCCTCAGCGGCGCCCTGCCGAACGCGCCGATCTCCGGCGCCTGGTTCTCCGCGCAGTTCCAGGAACTCATGAAGAACGCCTACCCGGCGCTCTGAGCACCGGGCGGACGGCCCACCCGCCGCGGCGGGAGTGAGGCACTGCCGCGGCGGGTTCCCCACGGGCCCCTGGCCCGACCGGATCGACCGGTTGGGCCAGGGGCCCCCGCCGTACCCGCCGGTCGGGCCCGCGGGCTCGCTGCGGCGTGCCGGTCAGGGGACGGTCCGCTCGATCGCGGCCCGGCCGTGTTCGGCCAGGTCGCGGCGGGCCCGCTCGAGGTTCGCCGGCGTCATGTCCTGCCCCCGGGCCATCACCAGGTCCTCCGGCTCCCAGGGCTGCTCGGCCCCGGTGCGGATGTTGTCCCCGCCGGCCCCCGTGCCGGTCCCGGTGGCGCCGGTGCCGGCCGCGTACGGGTCGCCGAGCAGGTCCTCGGTCGGCACGCCGCCGCCCGCGCCGCCACCGGGCTCGGTGAAGGACGGGTTGTCCCGGTCGGCGCCACCCCCGGTGGCCAACTGCGGCACGGTGGTCTCGTCCTCGACCGCGGCGGCCACCTCCGGGCTCTCCTCCAGCGGTCGGCGGTTCGGGTCACGATCCGTCATGGTGCTGACCTCCTGTCCCGGGCGCGTCCCTGATCTCGCGTACCCCGCTGGGACCGGCCCATGCCGACGGAGGTCACGCCTTCCGGTACGCACGCGAACGCCCCGGCCGCTGGTACGGCCGGGGCGCCCGGTTTGTGGTCAGCGTCCGAGGACCCGGTCCAGGAAGTCGCGGTACTGGCGCACGGCCACCCGCAGCTGCTCGGTGTCCGCCGAGCCGGCCGTCTGCCAGCCGCCGAGCTTCTCCTTCTGCGTGGCGAGCGCCTCCGAGAGGGCCTGGATCGCCTCCTCGACCAGCGACTGGGCCTCGCCGACCGCCGCGCGGGGGTCGTCCACGAAGCGGAGCTGCACCTCCCGCCAGCGGTCCCGGAAGGCCTGCGCCGCGTCCGCCTCGAAGAGCGTCGCCGCGTGCGTGGGGACGTTCGCTCCGGACGGCCGGGCCGCCTCGGCCACCCCGGCCGCTCCGGCGGCACCGGTCGCGCCGACGCCGGCCGCGGCCGCCGCCGCGCCACCCTCCGGCGCCTCGGCGTCCGGGTCGACCATGGTCGGCTCGGCGCTGCCGTACCCGGCCGCGCCCTCCGCCGACGCGTCGCCGTCCGGGCGTACCCCGCCGGGGGTGTGCTCGGCCTCCCACCGCTGCCGGTCGTGGATCCGGTCCGCGGCGGTCGGGTCGGCCCGCTCGTCGTCGAACGGCTCGGTCCGCCCGGGCGCGCCGTCACCCGGCGCCACGGTGTCCTCGCCCCGGGCGTCCCGCTCGTCCTCGGGACGGCCGCTGGCCAGCGCCGACGCGGCGACCGCGTCGCCTACGGAGGCCGCGCCGAAGGTGGTCGGCAGCGGGGCCGGCTCGTGGAACTCCGGCCGTCCGTCGCCGTCGGCGTCGCCGCGGTCGAGGTCACGCACGTCGTACGGGCGGGTGTCGTCGGGGTCGTCGGCGCGCCGGTCGGCGGCCACCCGCGGGTCGTCGAAGGTGCCCCGGTCGTCCAGCACGTCGTCGGGGATGTCGGCCCGGCCGTCCCGGTCGTCCCGCGGAGTCCGGGTTGCGGCGTCCGGAGGGGGGACCGGCACCGGGGCGGAGCGGACCGCCTCCGGGTGGTCGGTGCTGTCCTGCTGCTCTTCCTGGCGCATCGTCGGCTCCTCAGTGGCTGGTGACGTCGTGCGGGCTGTCCGGGCGGCGCTGCTCCGGCGGCCGGTGCCCGACCGGCTCCTCGCCGAGCAGGTCGGCGAAGAGGGCGCGGTAGTCCACGACGGCCTGGCGGAGTTCCTCGGTGCTGGCCTCACCGCGCTCGTTGCGCATTCGGATCTCGTGCGCGTCCCGGTAGTGGGTGAGGGTGCGGGCGTGGTCGACGGAGAGATGGGCGATCTGGTCCGAGAAGTCCCCGGTGGGGTAGCCCCGCTCGGCGATCAGCCGGCTGACCAGCTCGTCGGCGTCGCCGACGGTCTCGCCGGGGGAGTCGACGAAGCGGACCTGGAGCTCCTCCCAGGCGGCGGCGTACCGGGCCCGGGACCCGGGGTCCAGCGGGGTGAGTTCGAGCTCCGCGTGCCGGCGTTCCCGGTCGCGCAGCTCCCGTTCGGCGGCGCCGCGGCTGCCCTGCTCCGCGACGACCCGGTCGTACTCCGGGCCGAAGCGGCGCCTGAGCGCGCGCCGCCGGCTGGCGACGACGGCCGCGGCGACCAGCGCCACGACCACCAGCACGACGAGAACCACAACGATTACCTGCGTGGGCGACATGGCTCCTCCTTCGCCACCTGGTATTCCCTCCGCGCGCTGGCCGCCAATCCCGATCCCGCGCACTTTCCTGGCCGATTCCCCCACCCGAGCATGGTCAGGCCCACCGGGTGAGCCGTCCCAAAAACTTGACCTGTTCCAGAAGAAGCGCCTGGGCGGGGTGATGCCGGTCCACTCCGACGCCGGACGGGCCGGGCTGCACGTCACGGTCGGGCCTGATCGAGCGGCAGAACAACGACTCCCAGGCCGGCACTACTCCGAGATGGCCGACCGGGAGCGGGGCGATCTGATCCTCGACCTGGTCGACAACCTGGCTCAGCGGGTCGCCGAGGGACTCGGCATCTCAATCAACGACTGACCGTTCCGCTCGGCACGCGACGCTCCGCCGATCCACCGCCGGGAAGTCCGTCGTCCGGGGGCGAGTGTCCTCCGGGGACGGTCCACACCGGATTGGTAGTGACGGGCGAGACGGACGGTAGTGCTACGGCGCGGGATTACGTATCCTGCCCAAGGCGCCCGAGCCGGTGCCCGGCGCGGCCGGGACGCTGCCCGGCCGGTGCCGGCGCCACCGCTGCCACCCCTTCGGGCGAGGACTCATGGACACCCGCGACTGGCCGATCCGCGCCAAGCTGACCGCCCTGGTCGTCACCCCGGTGGCCGCCCTGCTCGCGCTCTGGATCTTCGCCACCACGCTGACCTTCGGCCCGGCGTTGGATCTGCTCTCCGCGCGGACCCTCCTGTACGACCTGGGCCGCCCCGGCGAGGTGGTGGTCACCGAGCTGCAACGCGAACGCCGGCTCTCGGTGGTGCAGCTCGCCGGCCCGGCGGCCCTGCCGGCCCTGGCCGACCAGCGCCGCCGCACCGACGCGGCGATCGCCGAGCTGCGGGACCGGGTCGGCGGGGACAAGCTGCGCGACGCGGCCGGCGAACTGCTCGACGCCCGGCTCGACAAGCTGGTCGCCGCGCTCGACGCCCTGCCGGCCGGGCGGGGCTTCATCGACCGCCGGCAGGTGGACCGGGCCGGCGCCGTCGGGCTCTACAGCGGCATGATCTCCTTCGCCTTCCAGACCTTCTCGGCGATGGCCGCCCTACCCGACCCGGAGCTCAACCGGGAGGCGCTGGCGCTCACCGCGCTCGGCCGGTCCCGCGACCTGCTCGGTCAGGCCGACGCGCTGGTGGCCGGCGCGCTCGCCGGTGGGCGGTTCTCCGACGGCGAGCACCTGCTCCTGACCCAGACCATCGGCAACGAGCGGTTCCTGGTCGACACGGCCGTGGCCGACCTGCCGCCGGAGGCCCGCAGCGCCTACCAGCGGCTGACCGAGGACCGGGCCTTCGTCCAGCTGCGCACGCTCCAGGAGGGGCTGCTGCGGGCGGATCCGGCCGCCCCTCCGCCGGTCGACGCCCGCAGTTGGCAGACCAGCCACGACGCCGTCCAGCAGGCGCTGCGCGACTTCGAGCTGAGCCAGGCCGACGGGCTGGCCGAGCGGTCCGTGCCGGTGGCCGTCGGCATCCTGGTCCGGCTCGCCGTCGCCGGGCTGCTCGGCCTGGCCGCGATCGTGGTGTCGCTGCTGGTCGCGGTCCGGGTCGGGCGGACGCTGGCCCGCCGGCTGACCGGCGTGCGCAGCGCCGCGCTGGAGATGGCCGAGCAGCGGCTGCCCGACGTGGTGGCCCGGCTGCGCCGGGGCGAGCAGGTGGACGTGGCCCGGGAGGCGCCGCCGCTGGAGTACGGTGCCGACGAGATCGGCGACGTCGGGCGCGCCTTCAACGAGGTCCGGCGGACCGCCGTCCGGGCGGCCGTCGACGAGGTCACCCTGCGCCGCGGCCTCAACGAGGTGTTCCTGAACATCGCCCGGCGCAGCCAGGGCCTGGTGCACCGCCAGCTGGCGCTGCTCGACCGGATGGAACGGCGTACCGAGGACCCGGACGAGCTGGCCGAGCTGTTCCGGGTCGACCACCTGGCCACCCGACTGCGCCGGCACGCCGAGGACCTGGTCATCCTGGCCGGCGCGGCCCCCGGGCGGGGCTGGCGGCAGCCGGTGGCCGTGCTGGACGTGGTGCGCGGCGCGGTCTCCGAGGTCGAGGCGTACGACCGGGTGGACATCGGGGCGGTGCAGCCGGCCGGGGTGGTCGGCCGGGCCGTCGCGGACGTCATCCACCTGCTCGCCGAGCTGATCGAGAACGCCACCGCCTACTCCCCTCCGGAGACCCGGGTCGAGGTCTCCGGCCAGCAGGTGCCCCGGGGCTACGTCGTGGAGATCACCGACCACGGCCTGGGCATGACCCCGCAGGCGGTGGAGAACGCCAACCGCCGGCTCGCCCGGCCGCCCGAGTTCGACCCGGCCGACAGTGCCCGGCTCGGCCTGTTCGTGGTGTCCCGGCTCGCCGCCCGGCACGGCGTCCGGGTCACCCTGCGCTCCGAGGCTCCCGGCGGGGTGACCGCCGTGGTCCTCGTCCCGTCCGACCTGGTCACCGAGGAGCCGCCGGCCGCGCCGGTGAACACCGGGCGGTCGGCCTCGGTGGTCACCCGGCTGGCCACCCTGCCCCGGCCCCGCGCCGGCCGCGCCTTGCGGGACCGGGCCGAGCAGACCGTGCTGCCGTTCGCCCCGGCCCGCAGTTCCTCGGTGGAGGCCGCCCCCGACGGCGACGGCCTGCCCCGCCGGGTCCGTCGGCGCGGGCCGGTCGCCCGCCCCCGCCCGCAGGTCGCCGAGGCCCCGGCCGCCCGCTCCCCGGAGGAGGTACGCCGGCAGATGTCCGCGCTCCAGGCCGGCACCGCCCGGGGCCGGCGCGACGGCGCGGTCCGCTCCGTGCCGCCGGGGCGACCCGACGGCGCCGTACCCGCCCCGACCGGCGGCCGTACCGAGGGGCGGGGCGGCGATCCCGCGCCGTCCCCGCCGCCGGGTGCGACGGCGGCGACCCCCGATTCCCCGACCGCGACTGAGAGGGACGCCTAGTGGTGGACACGACGAGGCAGAACGTCGACCTCGGCTGGTTGCTCGACGAGCTGGTCGACCGGGTACCGGCCGCCCGGGAGGCCGTGGTGCTCTCCGCCGACGGGCTGATGCTCGGCGCCTCCGCCGAGCTGGACCGCGCCGACGCCGAGCACCTTTGCGCCCTGGCCTCCGGCTTCTCCAGCCTGGCCAAGGGCGCCAGCCGGCACCTCGCTGGCGGCGGGGTGCGGCAGACCGTGGTGGAGATGGAGTCCGCGTACCTGTTCGTGACAGCCGCCGGGCGGGGCGCCTGCCTGGCGGTGGTCTGCGCGGCCGACGCGGACATCGGCCTGGTGGCGTACGAGATGGCGATGCTGGTCATCCGGGTCGGCGAGAACCTGACCGCGCCCGCCCGCGCGACGGTGGGGGCCGTCGATGTGGGCTGAGCCGCCGGGCGCCCAGCACGAGTGGCTGGACGCGGCGGCCGGCCCGGTGGTTCGTCCGTACACCCTCACCGGCGGCCGGGTGCGCCCGGCCGTCGACGGCTTCGACCTGGTCGCGTTCGTGCTGGCCGGCGCGGGCGCGGACCCGGCCGGCCAGCCGGGCCTCCAGCCGGAGCACCGGCGCCTGGTCGAGCTGGCCCGGCGTCCCGTCGCGGTGGCGGACCTCGCCGCCGACCTGGACCTCGCGGTGGGCGTGGTCCGGGTCCTCCTCGGTGACCTGCTCGCCCGGGGCCTGGTCTCGGTGCACGAGCCCCCGGCCGCCGGTCTTCCCGACAACGACATCCTCAAGGCGGTGGTCAGTGGACTACGTGCGCTCTGACCGGGACTCCTCCGGGCCCCGGTTGCCGCTGGCTCTCAAGATCCTGATCGCCGGGGGGTTCGGCGCGGGCAAGACGACGTTGGTCAGCGCGCTGAGCGAGGTCCGCCCGTTGCAGACCGAGGAGGTGCTGACCGGGGCCGGCATCGGCACCGACGACCTCTCCGGGGTGGAGGCGAAGTCGACCACCACCGTGGCGATGGACTTCGGCCGGATCACGATCAACGAGGACCTCCAGGTCTACCTCTTCGGCACGCCCGGGCAGGACCGCTTCTGGTTCCTCTGGGACGAGCTGGCCTTCGGTGCGCTCGGCGCGGTGGTGCTGGCCGACACCCGGCGTCTGGCCGACTGCTTCCCGTCGATCGACTACTTCGAGCAGCGGGGCATCCCGTTCGTGGTCGGGGTGAACTGCTTCGACGGCTCCCGCCGGTTCGGCATCGAGGCGGTACGCCAGGCGCTGGACATCGACCCGGACGTGCCGGTGGTGCTCTGCGACGCCCGGGACCGGCAGTCCGCCAAGCTGGTGCTGATCTCGCTGGTCGAGCACGTCGCCCGGCAGCGGGGTGAACCGGTCCCGGTCTCCTGACTTGGCGGGCGGCGGGGCCCGGGCGGTGGCGCCCGGAGTCCCCGCCGTCGGCGTTCGGAGGAAATTCCGGAAAACAGGGCTAACGCCCGGGTCGACCGGGAAGCCTCTGGTGGGAGCGACGGCAGGATCGGCGGAGGGTGCACCGGTGACGAACACGATCGTCCACATCGGCGGCTACACGGCGGCGAGCGGCGGGCGGGGGGACGGCATCATCGCCGCCCGCCGGGATCCCGAATCGGGGGAACTCACCCCGCTCGGCACCGTCGCGGTGACCGATTCGCCCTCCTTCCTCGTCCGGCATCCCGCCCTGCCCGTCCTCTACGCGGTGAACGAGCTGCCGGCGGGGCAGGTCAGCGCCTTCCGGGTGGGCGGCGACGGCGAGCTGACCCCGTTGGGCGTCCGGCCGACCGGCGGGGCCGACCCCTGCCACCTGGCGGTCGCGCCCGACGGGCGGCACCTCTTCGTGGCCAACTACGGCGGCGGGAGCGTGGCGGTCTTCCCGCTGGACGCCGACGGCGCGCCCGCCGAGCACAGCGACCTGGTGGTGCACCAGGGGCACGGCCTCGACCCGGAGCGCCAGGAGCAGGCGCACTGCCACATGGTCTCCCCGGACCCGGGGGCCGGGCCGCTGCTCGCCGTCGACCTGGGCACCGACTCGATCTACCGGTACGACCTGGACGCCGGCCCGGGCCGGCTGGTGTCCCGCGAGCCCCGGATCCGTACCGCGGCCGGCGCCGGGCCCCGGCACCTCGCCCGGCACCCCGACGGGCGGCGCTGCTGGGTGGCCGGCGAGCTGGACGCGACGGTCACCGCGTACGAGTCGACCCCGGACGGGGCGTTGCACCAGCGGGGACGGGTGGACGCCAGCGGGCGGACCGGGCACGTCCAGCCCTCCGAGATCGCGGTGGGGCCGGACGGGCGTTTCCTCTACGTCGGCAACCGGGGCGTGGGCACGATCTCGGTCTTCGCGCTGGACGCGGAGCTGCCCCGGCTGGTCGCCGAGGTCGACACCGGGGGCGAGTGGCCCCGGCACTTCGTGCTGACCGGGCCCCACCTCTACGTGGCGGACGAGCGGGCCGACATGGTCCGGGTGTTCCGGGTCGACCCCGGCTCGGGTGCGCCCGAGCCGCTCGGCGAACCGGTGCCGGTGCCGAGCCCGACCTGTGTCCTGCCCTGAGCGGCGCTGTCCGGTGTGGATCGTGGCAACGGCGCGAGATTGACTGATTACTCACTGTGCCAAAAGAGCGATCAACTGTATCTCCTGCGTAACTTTCAGCCGAACGGTTATGGCACTATCCGAACGAGATACGCAAGATGGTCAGCGTGTCTGGCCGCCATCGCATGCGTTCAAGTATCCGTGGAGCAGGAGCCGCTGCGGCGGCGACTGCGCTCGTCGTCGTGGTCGGGGGTACCTGGTTCGGTTACCAGCAGCTGGCCGGACCCTCCTGCTCCGGTGAGATCCAGCTGTCGGTGGCAGCCGCTCCCGAACTCGCCCCGGCGGTGCAGAAGGCCTCGGCGCAGTGGGTCGAGGACGGCGCGGCCGTGAGCGGCACCTGCATCGCGGTGAACGTGAGTGCCTCCGAGCCGGTGGACGTGGCGGCCGCGGTCGCCAGCAAGCACGGCGCCACCCTCGCGGGTGTCGGCCAGGCCAGCGGCACGGTGGCCACGCCCGACGTCTGGATCCCGGACTCCTCGACCTGGCTGCTGCGGCTGAAGAACAACGGCGCCACCGCCTTCGCGCCGGGCAACGGCGCCTCCGTCGCCCGCAGCCCGGTGGTGGTGGCGATGCCGGAGCCGGTGGCCTCCCGCTTCGGCTGGCCGGACAAGAAGCTCGGCTGGACCGACCTGCTCAAGGCGGTCAGCACCGGCAAGGGCCTGCGCGCCGGGATCGTCGAGCCGACGCAGGACGCCGCCGGCCTCTCCGGCCTGCTCTCCCTGACCGCCGCGGCGAGCGCCTCCGGCGGCGACACCGCGAAGGCGACCACCGGGGCGCTGCGGGCGCTGGCCACCGGCCGTTCCGCGCTGCGGCAGGACCTGCTCGCCCGCTTCCCGCGCTCCAACGACCCGACGTCAATCGCCAGCGGGCTCGGCGCCGCCGCGCTCTCCGAGGAAGACGTCATGGCGTACAACAGCACCAAGCCGCCGATCCCGCTGGCCGCGCTCTACCTGGAGCCGGCGCCGATGCCGCTGGACTACCCGTTCGCGGTGCTGCCGGGCATCGAGCCGGCCAAGCAGTCGGCCGCCAGGGTGCTCTTCGAGCTGCTCACCACGCAGGGTTTCAAGAACCGGCTGGCCGCCCAGTCGCTGCGGGCGCCGGACGGTAACTGGGGTGACGGTTTCAAGGCGCCGCAGGGGGCGCCCAGCCCGGCCGGTGGTCCGGCGACCGCCCCGCCGGCGGGTGTCGGCGCGGTGGGTGGCCTGGACCCCTTCGCGATAGACCGTGCGGTCTCCGGCTGGTCCATCGCCACCCAGTCCGGTCGGATGCTCGCCGTCGTCGACGTCTCCGGCTCGATGAAGGCGAAGGTGCCCTCCGCGGGCGGCGCCACCCGGGAGCAGGTCACCGTGTCGGCGGCGAGCCGTGGCCTGAACCTGTTCGACGACTCCTGGTCGATCGGCCTCTGGACCTTCTCCACCGAGCTGGTGGGCTCGCGGGACTGGCGCGAGCTGGTGCCGATCAACCCGCTCTCCACCAACCGCAGCCGGCTGGAGCAGAGCCTCGCCGGGATCCGCCCGTCCAGCGGCAACACCGGTCTGTACGACACCGTGCTGGAGGCGTACAAGACGGTGCAGAAGGACTGGCAGCCGGGCCGGGTGAACTCGATCGTGCTCTTCACCGACGGCAAGAACGACGACAAGAACGGCATCTCGCAGGCGTCGCTGATCAGCCAGCTCAAGCAGCTCAACGATCCGGAGCGCCCGGTGCAGGTGGTCGTCATCGGCATCGGCAACGAGGTCTCCAAGACCGAGCTCCAGTCGATCACCAACGTCACCGGCGGCGGCACCTTCGTCACCGAGGACCCGAGCAAGATCGGTGACATCTTCCTGAAGGCGATCGCGCTGCGCCCGAACGCGCCGCGCTGAGTCCTCAGACAGTGCGGAGAACCGCCGCGCCGGAGGTTTCCGGTGCGGCGGTTCGCATTCCGGGGTCCGGGCCGGAAGGCAAAGTGACGGCAATACGTCCGAATCAATCGGCGAGCATCATTGTCAAGCAGGATGTCCGGTACGCTCCGGCGTCGAGGTCCCGCCCGGGGCGGTCGTCGGCCGGAGCCGGTGTGCGCGATGTGGGGAGGCTGGGTGACGTCTGCGACGCTGTCCACGCCGGCACGGATCCCGCGTGCCCCGGCCGGCCCGCCCACCGGCCCGCTCGCCCGGGCCGACCAGCGGGCGTACGTGCGGATCCTGGTGGTGCTCGACACCGCCGTGCTCTCCCTCGCCGTCCTGGTCGGGTACGCCGCCCGCTTCGGTGACCGGGTGCCGGTCGGCTCCGAGATCCCGTACGTGCTCGTGGCCCCCGGCCTGGTGCTCGCCTGGCTGCTCTCGCTGCGGATGCTGCGCTGCTACGACGACCGCGTGCTCGGCTACGGCGCCGACGAGTACCGGCGGGTGAGCGCGGCCAGCCTGCGGCTCGCCGGTGGCATCGCCATCGTCGGCTACATCGCCGAAGCTGACGTGTCCCGGGGGTTCCTGGGCATCTCGTTCGCCGTCGGCACCGTGGCGCTGGAGGTGAACCGGTTCGCCGCGCGCAAGCGGCTGCACCGGGCCCGATATCGGGGCGCCGGCTGGTCCCGCCGGGTGCTGGTGGTCGGCGACACCGCCCACGTGCTGGAACTCGTGCACACCCTGCGCCGCGAGCCGTACGCCGGCTATCAGGTGGTCGGTGCCTGCATCCCGGACGCGCTGCTCGCGCCGGTGCCGCAACGGCTCAGCGACGTGCCGGTGGTCGGCTCGCTGCGCGGCATCCCCGAGGCGGCCGCCGCGATCGGCGCGGACACGGTCGCCGTCACCGCCTCCGGCGAGCTGACCGCGGCCCGGCTGCGCCGGCTGGGCTGGCAGCTGGAGGGGACCGGCATCGACCTGGTCGTCGCGCCGGCGCTCACCGACGTGGCCGGGCCCCGCATCCACACCCGGCCGGTCGCCGGGCTGCCGCTGATCCACGTCGAGGCGCCCGAGTTCCGGGGCGCCCGCAAGCTGGTCAAGGAGTTCGTCGACCGGGCCGCCGCCGCGCTGGCCGTGCTGCTCCTGCTGCCCCTGGGGGCGGCGGTCGCGCTCGCCATCCGCCTGGACAGTCGGGGCCCGGTGCTGTTCCGCCAGACCCGGGTGGGGCGGGGCGGCCGGGAGTTCGGCGTGCTGAAGTTCCGGACCATGGTGGTCAACGCCGACGCCCTCCTCGACGAGCTCGCCGTGCGCAACGAGACCGACGGGCTGATGTTCAAGATGCGCGACGACCCGCGGGTGACCCGGGCCGGGCGGCTGCTGCGCAAATGGTCCCTCGACGAGCTGCCGCAGTTGGTCAACGTGCTGCTGGGGCAGATGAGCCTGGTCGGCCCCCGGCCGCCGCTGCCCTCCGAGGTGGCCCGCTACGACGGCGACGTGGCCCGGCGACTGCTGGTCAAGCCCGGGATGACCGGGCTCTGGCAGGTCAGCGGTCGCTCCGACCTGAGCTGGGAGGACGGCATCCGGCTCGACCTGTACTACGTCGAGAACTGGTCGCTCGCCGCCGACCTCACCATCCTCTGGAAGACCTTCGGCGCGGTGCTGCGCGGGCGCGGGGCGTACTGACCCCTCAGGGCTGCGGGCCGGTCCAGTCGAGGCAGACCACCACCGCGTCGTCGATCAGGTCGCCGGCGACGAACGCCCGCAGGTCGCCCAGGAGCGACCGGACGGCGTCCAGCGGCTCCATCGGCCCGGTACGGCGCAGGAACCGGTCCAGCGCGGTCTCCCCGTACCGGACGTTCTGGCTGGTCGCGTCGATCACGCCGTCGCTGAGCACGAAGAGCCGGTCGCCGCGGCGCAGCTCGAAACACTGCTCCTGGTAGTCGGTGCCCTCGAACATGCCGAGCGGGAACTGCTTCTCGAGCACGTGCTCGCTGATCTCCCCGTCACGCAGTCGCACCAGGCGGGGCGACCCGGCGTCCACCACCGTCAGCTTCCCGGAGGCGAGGTCCAGCTCCATCAGCAGCGCGGAGAGGTGCTGCTCGCCCCGGTGCAGGGCGTAGATCGCCTGGTCCGCCAGGGCGGCCTGGTCGGCCAGCCCGAGCCCGCCCCGGCGGGCGTTGCGCAGCGCGTAGGTGGCCAGCGAGGTGAGCAGCGCGGCGGCCACCCCCTCACCCGCCCCGTTGATCGTGGCGAGCCAGACCCGGTTCCCGTCGTCGGACCAGTCGAAGCTGTCGCCGCGCACCGCGTACGCCGGCTCCAGCTGACCGGCCAGGCTGAACGACGGGCGGATCCGGCTGCGGCCGGGCAGCAGCTCCCACTGCATTTCGGCGGCGAGGGTGAGCCGACGGGCCCGGCGGGACGCCCGGTAGATGTCGGTGCCGGCGGAGACGGCGGCGAGTTCGTGCCCGAGGGCGGTGGCGATGGCGGCGAGTTCCTCGACCTGGGCGGGGTCGTCGGCGACCGGGGCCAGGCGCAGCACCCCGCGCCGTTCGCCGCGCATGCCGACCGGGAACCAGCCGACGCCGCCGGCCACGATCGGCTCCTGGTGGTCGAAGCAGCGCCAGGCCGGGTGGCCGGGCTCGCTGATCGGGTCCCCGTCACCCAGCGGCAGCAGCACCGAGAGGCGATAGTCGACCTGGAAGAGTTCGCTCTCCGTGATCCTGAACGTCCGTTCCAGCTCGGCGGTGAGCCGGTCGAGCAGGAGGTCGGCCGGTGCCTCGACCAGCACCCGCCGGGCGTGATCGTCCGGTCCGCCCATCATCACTCCTCCTGACAGGGGCCGACCACCCGGTACTCCGGGTAGTCTCGGGCCCACCATGGCCGACGAACATGGTCCCGCGGGACCGGAACTGAGTATGGCCGCCGAGCTCGACGGCGCGGCGGGTGCCCTGCTGTCGGTGTGGGAGGCGGCGCGGGAGGGCACCACCAGCCGCCTTTCCGCCGCTCAGCTGCGCGCGGTCATGGTGGTGGAGCGGCACGACGGGATCAACCTGCGCCGGCTCGCCACCCTCCTCGACATGCTGCTCTCCTCGGCCAGCCGGCTCTGCGACCGGCTGGTGGCGGCCGGCATGCTCGAACGGGAGCCGGGCCGCGTCGACCGGCGGGAGATCTCCCTGCACCTGACCCCGGAGGCCCGGGGACTCCTCGCCGAGCTGCGCCGGGACCGGCGGCGGCGGCTGGCCGACGTGCTGGCCGGGATGAGCGACGAGGACCGCCAGGCCCTGCTGCGGGGAGTCCGGGAGTTCGACCGGGTCGCCCGCGACCTGGAGGAGTCGGCGCCGCCGGTGGTGCCGTGGCAGGGCAGCGGCGTCCCGCCCCACGACGGCGCGATCGGCGACCCGTCGGCGGCCCGCTCCGCCTGATCCTGACCCGCCGGGCGCCGTCACCGCCGGCCGTGGGTCAGCTCCGGGCCGGTCACGGCCGGGGGCGCGGCGCAGACGGCGAGCATGGCGATGTCGTCGTGGCTCTGCCCGTCCAGCCAGTCCTCCACCGCCTGGAGCAGGCGGTCGACCACCGCGCTCGGCGGCAGTCCCGCCGCCGAGGCGAGCACCTCGCGCAGCCGTCGCTCCCCGAACATCTCCATCGCCGTCGGGCCGCCGCGCGCCTCGGTCACCCCGTCGGTGTACGCCAGCAGCAGCTCGCCCGGGGCCAGCCGCACCTCCGCCTCGGCGAAGGTCGCGGTGGTGAAGGCGCCGATCGGCATGCCACCGACCGGCACCGGGGTGACGGTGCCGTCGGCGCCTACCAGCAGCGGGGCGGGGTGCCCGCCGCCGGCGACGCGTACCCGGGCCCCGCCGTCGGGGTCCGGCTCGGCGGTGCCGAGCAGCAGGGTGGTGAACTGGGCGCGCCGGGCGGCGTCCGGTGCGTCGGAGAGGGCCCGGTTGAGCAGCCGCATCAGCTCCACGGGGCGCTGCTCGACCAGGCGGAGCGTCTGCAACGACTGGCGCACCCGGCCGGTGAGCACGGCGGCCCCGACGCCCCTGCCGCAGACGTCGCCGAGGGCGAACATCCCGCCCCGCTGCGTGCGGAACACGTCGTAGAAGTCGCCGCCGATGCGCAGGCTGTCCCCGGCGGCCCGGTAGCCGCCGGCCAGGGCGAGGCCGGGCAGTGGTGGAAGCTCCGGCGGCAGGAGGCGGTGCTGGAGCACCCGGGCCAGGTGGACCTGCTCGCCGTAGAGCTGGGCGGCGGCGAGCGAGGCGCCGGCCCGGGCGGCGAACTCCCGGGCCAGCTCGACGTCGCGCTGGTCGAAGCCCGGGCGCTCGGCCCGGCGGACGAGGATCAGGGCGCCGCCCGGCCCGCCGGCGCCGGGCATCGGGCTGATCAGCACTTCCCCGGGCCGGCCGAACGACTCAGGCAGCACGTCGGCCAGCTCGGCCAGCTCGGCGTCAGGGCAGGGGCTGGGCTCGGTGGCGGCACCGTCGAGCGCCTCGGCCAGGCCGGGAACGGAGCCGGTCAGCCCGGGGGAGCCGATGCCGGTGACCGGGGCCGGGTCGCCCTCGGCGTACCGGACCCAGTGCGGCCGGTCGGTGGCGGGCGGCGGGTGGTGGACGGTCACCGCGGCGTCGGCGAGGTACGGCACCGGCAGCGTGGCCGTCGCCCGCAGCGCCTGGTCCCGGTGCAAAGAGAGGCCGAGCCGACTGCCGGCCTGGGCGAGGAAGGCGGTGCGGGAACGTTCGGCGAGGAGGGCGTCGGCGCGGGCCTGCTCCTCGGTGACGTCCCGGACGTACCAGGCGCACCGGCCGGCGGCCAGCCGGCGGCAGACGCCCCGCAGCCGCCGGCCGCGGTGCTCGGTGTCGAAGGTCCCGCCTCCCCGCCGTACGGCGCTCGCCAGCGCCGGCACCGCGCAGCGCGCCAGGTCGGTCCCGGGGGTCAGCTCGGGCAGGAGTTTGCCGTCGCGTTGACGAGCGTGACGATCCCGGCGTGGTCGGTGGTGACCACCGCCTCGGCGAGGCCGTCCAGCAGCTCGCGGGCGAGCCGGGGGTCGGCGGGCAGCGGCGCGTCGGAGGACGGTCGGCGCGGCGCGGGAGAAGCCGGCTCCCCGCTGCTGGCCGGTCCGGCGGGTCCACCACGACGGATGGTCGTCACCGCTGGTCGCCGGTCGCCTCGGCCTGTCGACCTGTGCGCATGCTGGTAGCGGACTCCTCGGACGGGAACGTTGCCTCAGGGCAAGGGTAGCGAGGCGGACCGACGGGCGCCCATCCAGCAAGGTCGGCTCAGGGCCGGCCGGCCAGCCAACCGGACGGCCGGGTGATGATCCGGCGGACCACCGACCCGGCTCCACCGACCGCGGCCGACGCCGGGCCGAGCGCCGCCGCGCGGACCGTGACCGGCGACCAGGCGGCGGTGAGCACCCGGTCGGTCAGCTCGGCGAGGACCGGGGGGCGCAGCCAGGGCGCCAGGGTGGCGTATCCGCCCCCGAGGACCACGGTGTCCAGGTCCAGCAGGTTGACCACGCCGGCCACCGCCACCCCGAGGGCGGTGCCGGCCGCGCGCAGCGCGTCGAGGGTGGCCCGGTCGCCCGCCTCGGCGAGGTCGGCCAGCCGGCGCGCCGCGGTGTCCGCCGGCAGGTCCGTCCCGGAGAGTCCGGCCGCGCCGAGGACGGCCTCCTGGCCGGCGTACGTCTCCAGGCAGCCCCGCGCGCCGCAGCGGCACCGTGGCCCGGCCGGGTCGACCGTTACGTGGCCCAGCTCGCCGCTCCAGCCCCGGGCGCCCCGGAACAGCGCGCCGTCGAGCAGGATCCCGGCGCCGATGCCGATCTCGCCCGAGACGTGCAGGAAGCTGGCCGTCGCCGGGCCGGCGTGCAGCTCGCCGAGGGCGGCCAGGTTGGCCTCGTTGTCGACCACCAGCGCCGGCACCCCGTCGACCGGCCCGGCCAGCGGCGGATGCCCGGCGAGCAGGGCGGGGACGTCGACGTCGCGCCAGCCGAGGTTGGGCGCGAGCCGGACCAGGCCGTGGCCGTCGACCAGCCCCGGCACGGCCAGCGTGGCCCCGGCCAGGGTCAGCCCCTCCCGGTCGGCGGCGGCCCGGGCCCGCCCGGCCAGCTCGACCAGCCGGGCGAGCGCGTCGGCGGGGGCGACCGGGCGCAGGTCGGCCCGGCGTACCTCGTGGTGCCGGACCGTGCCGGCGAGGTCGACGACGCAGGCGGCCAGGTAGTCGACGTTGACCTCCAGCCCCAGCCCGGCCGGGCCGTCGGTGGCGAGCCGCAGTCCCCGGGCCGGGCGGCCCGCTCCGCCGCGCGGCGCGGGGTCGGCCTCGGTGACCAGGCGGCCGGTGATCAGGTCGTCCACCACGGCCGAGACGGTGGCCCGGGTGAGACCGGTCTGGCCGGCGATGCCGGCCCGCGACGGCGGCTGGTCGGCGGCGGCGATCCGCCCGAGCACGACGGCGAGGTTGAGCTCGCGCAGGCTGCCCTGCCGGACCGCGCCTGCGGTGCTGGTGCTGCTCACCCCTTGACAGTGCCACAGCACGGTCATTTAATCCATCCATTGAACAAATTGCGGCGACACCACCGGAGGTCTGCCATGGCACCCCGTCCCACCCCCGCCGACAAGTTCTCCTTCGGGCTCTGGACGGTGGGCTGGCCGGCCCGCGACCCGTTCGGCGACGCCACCCGCGCTGAGCTGGACCCGGTGGAGGCGGTGCACCGCCTCGCCGAGCTCGGCGCGTACGGGATCACCTTCCACGACGACGACCTGGTCCCCTTCGGCGCGGACGCCGCCGCCCGCGAGGCCCACCTGGCCCGGTTCCGCAAGGCACTCGACGAGACCGGCCTGGTCGTCCCGATGGTCACCACCAACCTCTTCACCCACCCCGTCTTCAAGGACGGCGGATTCACCAGCAACGACCGGGACGTGCGCCGGTACGCGCTGCGCAAGGTGCTGCGCAACGTCGACCTCGCCGCCGAGCTGGGCGCCCGCACCTTCGTGATGTGGGGCGGCCGGGAGGGCGCCGAGTACGACCTGGCCAAGGACGTCCGGGCCGCGCTGGACCGCTACCGCGAGGCGGTCGACCTGCTCTGCCAGTACGTCGTGGACTCCGGCTACGACCTGCGCTTCGCCCTCGAGCCCAAGCCCAACGAGCCGCGCGGCGACATCCTGCTGCCCACCATCGGGCACGCGCTGGCGTTCATCTCCACCCTCGCCCACCCGGACCTGGTCGGCCTCAACCCGGAGGTCGGGCACGAGCAGATGGCCGGGCTGAACTTCGCGCACGGCATCGCGCAGGCGCTCTGGCAGGGCAAACTGTTCCACATCGACCTCAACGGCCAGCGGAGCATCAAGTACGACCAGGACCTGGTCTTCGGTCACGGTGACCTGCTCAACGCCTTCGCCCTGGTGGACCTGCTGGAGCACGGCGGCCCGGACGGCGGCCCCGCGTACGACGGGCCCCGGCACTTCGACTACAAGCCCTCGCGCACCGAGGACTTCGCCGGCGTGTGGGCCTCGGCGGAGGCGAACATGCGCACGTACCTGCTGCTCAAGGAGCGGGCCGCGGCGTTCCGCGCCGACCCGGAGGTGGCCGAGGCGCTGGCCGCCAGCAAGGTCGCCGAGCTGTCCACCCCGACGCTCAGCCCGGGGGAGGGGTACACCGAGCTGCTCGCCGACCGGTCCGCGTACGAGGACGTGGACGTGGACGCGGTCGCGGCGCGGGGCTTCGGCTTCGTCCGGCTCAACCAGCTCGCCGTCGAGCACCTGCTCGGCGCGCGCTGAGGCGGGCCGCCGTGCCGCTCGTCGCCGGGGTCGACTCGTCCACCCAGTCCTGCAAGGTCGTGATCCGGGACGCGGCCACCGGGGCCCTGGTCCGGCAGGGCCGGGCGCCGCACCCGGACGGCACCGAGGTCGACCCGCGGGCCTGGTGGGACGCGCTGCGCACGGCGGTGGACGCCGCCGGCGGGCTGGCCGACGTCGCGGCCCTCTCGGTCGCCGGCCAGCAGCACGGCATGGTCTGCCTGGACGAGGCGGGCGAGGTGGTCCGGCCCGCCCTGCTCTGGAACGACACCCGCTCCGCCGACGCGGCCCGGGATCTCATCGACGAGGCCGGCGGCGAGGTGGCGGGCCGCCGGTTCTGGGCCGAGGCGGTGGGCAGCGTGCCGGTGGCGAGCTTCACCGGCACCAAGCTGCGCTGGCTGGCCCGGCACGAGCCGGAGCGTGCGGCCCGGGTCGCGGCCGTCTGCCTGCCCCACGACTGGCTCACCTGGCGGCTGGCCGGCGTGCGCGGCCTGGCCGCGCTGCGCACCGACCGGGGCGACGCCAGCGGCACCGGCTACTGGTCGCCCCGCACCGGCGATTACCGCCTCGACCTGCTGGAACAGGCCTTCGGCCGGGTGGTGGGGGTGCCGGCGGTGCTCGGCCCGGCCGAGGCCGCCGGCGTCCTGGACCCGGCCGCGCTGGGCGGCCCGGCGCCGGCAGCCGGGCCCGGCGCGGTCGGGGGCGCCGGGGTCGGCCCGTCGGGTGCCGCGCCCGGCGGGATCGTGCTCGGCCCGGGCACCGGGGACAACGCGGCCGCCGCCCTCGGCGTCGGCGCCGGCCCGGGCGACGTGGTCGTCTCGATCGGCACCTCCGGCACCGTTTTCAGCGTGGCCGACGTGCCGGCCGCCGACCCGGGCGGCGCCGTCGCCGGGTTCGCCGACGCCACCGGCCGGTACCTGCCGCTGGTCTGCACCCTCAACGCCGCCCGGGTGCTGGACGCTGCCGCCGCGCTGCTCCGGGTCGGCCTCGACGAGCTGAGCGAGCTGGCGCTGTCCGCTCCACCCGGCGCGGACGGGCTGGTCATGGTCCCCTACCTGGAAGGGGAGCGGACGCCCGACCGGCCGCTGTCCACCGGCGCGCTGCACGGGCTCACCCTGCGTACCGCCACCCCGGCGCACCTGGCCCGGGCCGCCGTCGAGGGGATGCTCTGCGCGCTCGCCGACGGGCTGGACGCGCTCACCGCCCAGGGCGCCGACGCCCGGCGGGTGATCCTGGTCGGTGGCGGGGCCCGCTCGGCGGCGGTGCGCCGGATCGCCCCGCAGGTCTTCGGCCGGCCGGTGGTGGTGCCGCCGCCCGGCGAGTACGTCGCCGACGGGGCCGCTCGCCAGGCCGCCTGGGTCGCCCTGGGCGGCGCGGCGCCACCCGAGTGGGCCGACGCCGACACCCGGGAGTACGACGCGGAGCCCGTCCCCGCCGTCCGCGAGCGGTACGCCCAGGCCCGGGACCGGACCGTCGACCGGACGCCGGGCTGAGCGGGGCGGTGCCAACCCCGGTGACGCGATCGTGACCTCGCCCTGATTGGCTGCCGCACATGACCTTGACCAGGGGTGGGGCGGCGCGGACCTGGGGCGGCGGCACGGCGCACCGGTTCTACAGCGTCGTGGTCTTCGTGGTGCTCGCCTCGCTGGACAACGTGGCGATCGGCCTGGTCCCGCCCCTGTACGGGCCGATCTCCGGGGCGCTGGGCGTGTCGCAGCGGCTGCTCGGGCTGGTCACCGCGGTCAGCTTCCTGGTCAGCGCGGTGGCGGCGGTGGCCTGGGCGTACGTGGGGGACCGGACGAACCGCAAGCCGCTGCTCATGGTCGGCACCCTGATCTGGGCGGCCGGCACCGGCGGCAGCGCGCTCGCCCAGGACTACCCGACCTTCCTGGCCGCGCAGCTGGTGGCCGCGGTCGGGCTCGGCGCGGTCGGCTCGGTCGGGTTCTCCGTCGTCACGGACCTGATCTCGCCCCGCCGCCGGGGGCTGGTGATGAGCTTCTGGGGGCTGTCGCAGGGCGTGGGGACGCTGGCCGGCACGCTCACCGGCGGCCTGCTGGGGGCCACCGACTGGCGGCGTCCGTTCCTGGCGCTCACCGTGGTCGGGCTGGCCGCCACCCTGGCCTATCTCTTCACGTACGACATCCGGCGCGGGCAGAGCGAGCCCGAGCTGGCCGGTGCGCTGAACGCCGGGGCCGAGTACGACTACCGGATCACCCGCGGCGACCTGCCCCGGATCCTGCACCGGCGGACCAACCGGTGGCTGATCCTGCAGGGCCTGACCGCGCAGGCGGCGTTCGGTTCGCTGGTCTGGCTGCCGGTGCTCTTCGCGCAACGGGCCGAGGCCCAGGGCTACTCGTCGGCGACCGCGGTGGTGGTGGGCAGCGTCTTCGCCACGCTGTTCCAACTCGGCGGGGTGTTCTCCATCGTCGGCGGACTGGCCGGCGACGCGCTGCAACGGCGTACCCGGAGGGGACGGGCCCTGGTCGCGGCGGTGGGCATCCTCGCGGCCGTGCCGTTCTACCTGGTCCTCTTCTTCGTGCCGATCCGCATCGTGGTGCCCGACGGGGCGGGCGGCGGGGCAGTGGTCCGGGCGGTGCTGGCCAGCGTGCTGACCGAGCCGACGGTCGGGCTGAGCCTGCTCGCCGCCGTGGTCGCGCTGGCGCTGACCTCGGCCAACTCGCCGAACTGGTTCGCCCTGATCGCCGACGTCAACCCGCCCGAGCACCGGGGCACCGTCTACAGCCTGGGCAACCTGGTCAACGGGGTGGGCCGGGCGGCCGGCAACGGCCTGGTCGGGGTGGCCTTCCACACCCTGCGGGCGGCCTTCCCGCCGCCGCTGAACTACGCCGTCGGGCTGGCCGTCTTCCAGCTCTTCTTCATCCCCACCGGCCTGATGTACTGGCGAGCCTCCCGTTCCTCGCCGGAGGACATCGAGGCGGTGCACGACCTGCTGCACGCCCGCGCCGACCGCCTCTGACCGATCGCCGTCGGGCCTCACCGGTCGCGCTGGGCCTGGCCATGCCACGCCTCGGGGCCGAGGTGGTCGCCGATCATCAGCACGGTGGCCCCGGGCCGGGTCGGGCTGCGCCGGGTCGGTCCACGCCGCGCCGGGTCGGCTTAGCGGCGCTGGCGCTGGGGCTGAGCCGGCGGATCCACCGGGCCGGGTGCCCCCAGGACGCTGTGGACCTGATGTCGTAAACGATTCAGGCCGGCCTGATGTCGGAACTTGGCGCCGTGCCGGATGATGCCCTGCTTCCATGCAGACCGCCGTCCACCCCGGGACGGCGCGACACGTCCGGCAGCGTGCCCCGCGACACGACACGCCGTGGAACCCGCCCTGCATCCCGTGCGCCGCCGTCGCGACGCGCACACCTGTCCCCGTCAACGACGGGGTAGCGCAAGGGCTCCTGGCCCGCCGACTCTGGCGGGACGCATGGTCCGTGCCGGTGCGCTGCGGGGGTGGGGAAGCAGGGCTGAGTCGTTTACGACATCAGGTCCACAGCGAACCAACCGGGTGCTGGGGTGGACGGGTGAAGAGTGCCGGACACGGCAGTGCCCGAGACGCCGCGCCGTGCCCGAGCCGACCAGCCGGCCCACCGGCCCCGCGGACGAGCGCGGGGCCGGTGGGACCGGCGGGAGCGGCAGTGGTCAGGCGCGGACCCAGACCGTCACGTCGGTGGGGACCCGCCCGTCGGCGTCCAGCGGAGCGCTGCTGTGCAGCAGTTCCCCGGCCGGCGCCGGGACGGCTGCCGCGCCGAAGTTGGTCAGCACGGTGAGCCCGCCGTTGCGGAAGGTCAGCACCTCGTCGCCGGAGGAGAGCCACTGCAGCGGACCCCGGGCCAGCCCGTGCTCGCGCCGCAGCCGCAGCGCCGTCCGGTACATCTCGTACGTCGAGCCGGGCACCCCGCGCTGCCGGTCGAGGGCGTACTCGGCCCACAGCGGCGGCTGCGGCAGCCAGCTGGCGTCGGTCGGCCCGAAGCCGTACGACGGGGCGTCGGCCTCCCACGGGATCGGCACCCGGCAGCCGTCGCGGCCGCGCTGGGTGTGGCCGCTGCGCTCCCAGGTCGGGTCCTGCCGGACCTCGTCCGGCAGCGTGGTGTGCTCGGGCAGGCCCAGCTCCTCACCCTGGTAGAGGTAGGCGCTGCCGGGCAGGGCCAGCATCAGCAGGCTGGCCGCGCGGGCCCGGCGCAGGCCGAGCGCGGCGTCCGGCTGCGGGTCGCCGATGCCGATGCCGTTCGGCCGGCCGCCGCCGATGGTCAGGCCGAGCCGGGAGGCGTGCCGCACCACGTCGTGGTTGGAGAGCACCCAGGTGGTCGGCGCGCCGACGCTGTCGGTGGCCTCCAGCGAGCGGGTGATCACCGCGTACTGGGCGGGCGCGGTCCACGAGGCGAGCAGGTACTCGAAGTTGAACGCCTGGTGCATCTCGTCCGGGCGCACGTAGCGGGCCAGCCGCTCCGCCGGCTCCACCCACGCCTCGGCGACCAGGACCCGCTCGCCCGGATACGAGTCGAGCAACCGGCGCCATTCCCGGTAGATCTCGTGCACGCCGTCCTGGTCCCACATCGGGGGTCGCGGCTTCGCCACCTCGCTGCCGGAGAGGATCTCCTGCGGCTCCTGCCAGTCGGCCAGGTCGGCCTGCTTGATCAGGCCGTGTGCCACGTCGACCCGGAAGCCGTCGACGCCCCGGTCCAGCCAGAACCGCAGCACGTCCAGGAACTCCTCGCGGACCTCCGGGCTGTCCCAGTTCAGGTCGGGCTGGCCGGTGTCGAACAGGTGCAGGTACCACTGGCCGGGCCGGCCGTCGGGATCGGTGACCCGGGTCCAGGCGGGGCCGCCGAAGACGCTCTGCCAGTCGTTCGGCGGCTGGTCGCCGTCCGGGCCGAGACCGTCCCGGAAGATGTAGCGGGCCCGCTCCGGGCTGCCCGGGGCGGCGGCCAGGGCGGCGGTGAACCACCGGTGCGCCGAGGAGGTGTGGTTGGGCACCAGGTCGACGATCACCCGCAGACCCTTGGCGCGGGCCTCGGCGATCAGCTTGTCGGCGTCCTCCAGCCGACCGAAGAGCGGGTCGACGTCCCGGTAGTCGGCCACGTCGTACCCGGCGTCGGCCTGCGGCGACGGGTAGAACGGCGACAGCCAGACGGCGTCCACGCTCAGCTCGGCGAGGTGGCCGAGTCGGGCGGTGATGCCCGGCAGGTCACCGACGCCGTCGCCGTCGGAGTCGGCGAACGAGCGCGGGTAGATCTGGTAGATGACGGCCTCGGTCCACCACCCGGTGGCCGGGCCACCGGACTGTTCCTGGTGCCTCGCGTCGGTGTTCAGAGCCTTCTCCCTGTGTCGAGCCGTGGTGCGGTCGAATCCGTTCAGTGTGCCCGCGGTGGTGCGGTCGATTCACGCACCACCAGCCGAGTGGGCAGAATCACCGGGGGGGTCGGCGGGTCGTCCCGGCCGCCGACCCGCTGGTCGGGGACCCGGCCGGCGTACGGGCCGGTGGTGCGGGTGCCGAGTGGGTCGAGCAGCAGCCGAGCGGCGAGCCGGCCCTGCTCGGCGGCGGGCTGGGCGATGGTGCTGAGCCCGAGCACGCTGGCCAGGTCGTGGTCGTCGACGCCGATCACGCTGACGTCCTGCGGCACCCGCAGCCCGGCGTCGCGCAGCGCGGTGATCGCGCCCATCGCCATCTCGTCGCAGGCGGCGAAGATCGCGGTCGGCGGCTCCCCCCGGGAGAGCAGCTCGGTGGTGGCCCGGTTGCCGCCGTCGATGGTGAACTGCGACTCGATGTCGAGGCTGGGGTCGGGGCGGATCCCGGCCGCCCGCAACGCCTCCCGGTAGCCCCGGCGCCGGTCCAGGTGGGTGGTGAAGGCCAGTTCGTCGTCCGGGTCGCCGGAGATGTGGGCGATCCGGCGGTGCCCCAGGTCGAGCAGGTGCCGGGTGGCGGTGCGCGCGGCGGCCACGTCGTCGATCCGGACGCAGGGCCAGCCGGGCACCACGGTGCCGGAGCTGATGGTGATCCCGGGCAGGTCCAGCGCGCCCAGCGCGGTCAGGTCGGCCGGCCGCAGAGGCGTGGCGACCAGCATGATGGCGTCGACGCGCTTGTGCAGGTTGGCGTTGCGCAGCACCCGCTGCCGGATCTGCTCCCGGCCGCCCAGGTTGTACAGGAGCAGGTCGTACCCGGCCTGGTGGAGGAACTCCTCGACCGCCTCCACGACGGTGCCGAAGAACCAGCGGGTGATCCGGGGGACCACCACGGCCACCGTCCCGGTCCGGCCGCCGGCCAGCCGTGAGGCGCTCGGCGAGACGGCGTACTGGAGCTGCTCGGCGGCGGCGAGCACCCGGCGGCGCGTCGCGGCCGACACCGTCGGCAGGCCGCGCAGGGCCCGGGAGACGGTGGCGGTCGAGACCCCGGCGAGTCGGGCGACGTCATCAATCTTCGTCATGGTGTTCCCCCGCTCCGCGCCCGTCACCGCCGCCGCCCGCCCGGCGGGCGGCGGCGGTACGAGGCCTCAGCCCTTGACGCTGCCGGCGAGCAGGCCGCGGACGAAGTAGCGCTGCAGGGACAGGAACACGATCAGGGGTACGACGATCGAGACGAACGCGCCCGCCGTCAGCCGCTGCCACTCGTTGCCCCGGGTGCCGGCCATCTCGGCCAGCCGGACGGTCAGCGGGGCGGTTTCGTTGCCGCCCCCGGCGAAGATCAGCGCGACCAGCAGGTCGTTCCAGACCCAGAGGAACTGGAAGATGCCGAAGGCCGCCAGGGCCGGGGTGATCAGCGGCAGGACGATGGTGCGGAAGATCTTGGGGTGGGTGGCCCCGTCGACCCGGGCCGCCTCCATCAGGTCCCTGGGCAGCTGCGAGATGAAGTTGTGCAGCAGGAACACCGCGAAGGGCAGCGCGAAACAGGTGTGCGCGAACCACACCTGGGCGAACTTCTGCTCGTCCACCAGGTCCCAGGCCGGCATCAGGGTGACGCCGGCGACGGTGACGCCGGTGGAGAAGAACTTCAGCAGCGGCACCAGCGCCATCTGCAGCGGGACGATCTGCAACGCGAAGATCGCGATGTAGAGCCAGTCCCGGCCCTTGAAGTTGATCCAGGCCAGCGCGTACGCGGCGAGCGAGGCGAAGGCGAGCGGGAACAGCACCGAGGGGATGGTGATGGCCAGCGAGTTGATGAAGTAGCTGGCGAGCTGACCCGAGGAGGAGGAGCTGCCGAAGAGCACCTCCTGGTAGTTCTCCAGGGTGAACTGCGGGTTGGTGAAGGACGTCCACCAGCCCGTGCTCTTGATCTCGTCCTCCGGCCGGAACGAGGACACGAAGAGGCCGAAGGTCGGGATCGTCCAGAGCAGCGCGATGACGATCGAGATCAGCGTGGCCGTACGGCTGTTCAGCCGCTTGCGGACGCGTCCGGCGGTGGTGGTCTTCCCGGTGGCCTGGGTGCCGGCCGGGACCGTGGGCGTGGCGGTGCTCATCTCAGCCCTCCCGCTGCTGACGCAGGTTGCGGATCTGGTAGATCACGATCGGGACCACCAGGATGAACAGGAAGACGGCCAGCGCCGAGCCCTGCCCGTTCTGGCCGTACCGGAACGCCTGGTTGTACATCTCGTTGGCGATCACGCTGGTGTCGTAGTTGCCGTTGGTCGCGGTCCGGACGATGTCGAAGACCTTGAGCGTGGCGATCGACAGCGTCACCACCACCACGATCAGCGCGGGCCGGATGCTCGGCATGGTGATCTGCCAGAACATCTGCCAGGGGGTGACCCCGTCGAGGCGGGCGGCCTCCACGATGTCCGCCGGGATCGCCTTGATCGCGGCGGAGAGCACCACCATGGCGAAGCCGGCCTGGATCCACACCATGATCACGATCAGCAGCAGCGTGTTCAGCGGCGACTCCAGCAGCCACTGCTTCGGCTCGCCGCCGAGGCTGACCACGATCTGGTTCAGCAGGCCGATCTGCTCCTGGCCGTCGCCGCGGTAGGCGTAGACGAACTTCCAGATGATGCTGGCGCCGACGAACGAGATCGCCATCGGTAGGAAGATCAGCGACTTGGCGACCGCCTCGAACCTGGCCTTGTCCACCATCACCGCGTAGAGCAGGCCGAACGAGGTGGCCACCAGCGGGACCAGCAGCACCCAGACCAGGGTGTTGAGCAGGACCCGGACGATCGAGTCCTCGGAGAACATCCAGCCGTAGTTGCGCAGGCCCACCCAGTCGTTGCTGCCGGCGTCCATGAAGGAGAGCAGCGTGGTCCGGATCGCCGGCACCACCAGCCCGATGGCGAGCAGCAGCAGCGTCGGCAGCAGGAAGAACAGGGCGAACAGCCCCTCCCGCGGCTTCAGCCGGCGGGGCAGTGGACCGCCGCTCGCCGCCGCGGCGACCAGCTTCTGCTCCCGACGGCGGGCGAACCAGGCCGGCACCACGTCGAGGAGCAGGAGCAGACCGCCCACCACCGCGACGAAAGCGATCAGCCCGTACATCAGCATGAGGAACTTCGGCTGTTCCTCCGCGAAGTCGAACTCCATCGACCCTCCTTCAAGGGCTCGGTTAGCGGTGGTGGCCCGGTCCGCGTCGCGGACCGGGCCACCAACTCAGATCACTTCCAGCTGCCCTCGATGCCGTTGAGGACGGTCGTGGTGTCCTTGCCGTTCACCCAGTCGACCATGCCCTTCCAGAAGGTGCCCGCGCCGACCGCGGCCGGCATCAGGTCCGAGCCGTCGAAGCGGAAGACGGTCTTCGGGTCCTGGAGGATGCCGACGGAGAGCTTGTCCACCGGGTTCGGCACGTTGGCCAGGTCGAGCTTCTTGTTCGCCGACAGCCAGTCGCCGATCTTGGCGCGGCTGTTGACGTACTCGCCGGAGGCCAGGTAGGTCTGCACCGCCTGGACCTCGGGACGGTCGGCGAAGCCCGCGACGAACTCGCCGGCACCCAGCACCGGCTTGCCCTTGGCCGGGTCGATGGCCGGGAAGTAGAAGGCGAAGACGTCGCCGTCCTCGGCCACCTTGGTGCCCTGCGGCCACTGGTTGGCGTAGAAGGACGCCTGGCGGTGCAGCGCGCACTTGCCGGTGGTGATCGGGACGCCCGCCTCCTGGAAGGAGGTGGTGGCGATGCTCTTCACCCCGCCGAAGCCGCCGTTGACGTACTTCTCGTTCTTGAGGATGGTGCCGGCCTTGTTCACCGCGTCGGCGACCTTGGGGTCGTTGAACGGGATGCCGTGGGTGGTCCACTGGTCGTAGACCTCCGGACCCTGGGTCCGGAGCATGACGTCCTCGATCCAGTCGGTGGCCGGCCAGCCGGTGGCGTCACCGGACTCGATGCCGGCGCACCACGGCTTGGTGCCGCTGGCCGCAATGGTGTCGCTGAGCTTGATCAGGTCGTCCCAGGTGGTCGGGACCTGCCAGCCCTTCTCCTTGAAGGTCTTCGGCGAGTACCACACGTACGACTTGACGTTGGAGCCGAGCGGAACGCCGTAGAGCTTGCCGTCGACGGTGCTGTACTTCAGCCAGTCGGGGGTGAAGTTCTGCTCGGCCAGCGCCTTGGTGTCGGCGCCGACCGTCTTCACCTTGCCCGCGTCGACGAACCGCTTGAGCAGACCCGGCTGGGGGATGAAGGCCAGGTCGGGGGCGTTGCCACCGTCGACGCGGACGCCCAGCTGGGCCTCGAACTCGCCGCTGCCCTCGTGGTCGATCGTGATGCCGGTGCAGTCCTCGAACTGCTTCCAGGACTGCTCCAGGCGGTCGGCCTCGATGTCCCGGATCGACGAGTAGATCGTGACCTTCTTGCCGTCGTGGCCCTGGTACTTCTCGTATGCGGCGCACTCCGCGGAGCCCGCGTTGCTGCTCTTCTTGTCGTTGCCGGTGCCGCAGGCGGTGGCGCCGAGCGCCAGCCCCAGTACGCCGGCGATCGCGAGAGCCTGGCGTGATCTGGCAAACGCCATGCCGATCTCCTTCCTTGCCGGCGCGTGGAGGAGTCGAAGCCGCGCCGGTCCGATGGTCGTCCCCACATGTAAGCGCTTGCATCACCTCCGGTCCAGCCCTGGCCGGACACGGCCCGGTAACAATCCCGAAACCCGCCCAGCGGCCGTGGGCGCGCTCCCGCGCAGTAGTCGCGACCTGCACCAAGCGCCACTTCCCATCGATGGAGGTTTCTGCCACGCTGGGCCCAGCAGATTGAAGAATCTCAACATTGGAGGTGCTGGATGCGCAGACGGTGGTGGAGCCTGGCCGCGGCCGCACTGCTCGCCTCGGTGGCCCTGGTGGCCCCGGCGAGCCCGGCGATGGCCGCGCCGACGTTCAAGGTGCCGTTCCCCTGCGGCCAGTCCTGGTCCGGGCAGACCCGGTCCGACCACAGCCCGGCGTACGCGATCGACTTCAACCGCACCGACGACCTCGGCGACCCGGTGGTGGCCAGCGCCCCCGGCACCGTCGACCGGGTCACCGACCTCGGCGGCACCAGCTACGGCAAGTACGTCCGGATCGACCACGGCGGCGGCTACACCACCTACTACGCCCACCTCAACGGCTTCAACGTCTCGGTGGGCCAGACCGTCGGCTACGGCAAGGTGATCGGCTGGGTGGGCAGCACCGGCGGCTCCACCGGGCCGCACCTGCACTACGAGCAGCGGCTCAACGGCAACGACATCCAGGTGCGGTTCAACGGCGCGCTGGCGCTCTACTGGGGCACCAAGAGCTACTCCAGCGACAACGCCTGCTCCGGCGGCACCGCCTCCGGCACGGTCAACACGGCCGGCGCGGACCTGACCGTGCGCTCCGGCCCGGGCACCGGCTACAGCGCGGTCGGCTCGGTCGCCGACGGGGCCAGGGTGACCATCTACTGCCAGACCACCGGCACCACGGTCACCGGCACGTACGGCACCAGCTCGATCTGGGACCGGATCGGCTCCGGCCGGTTCATCTCCGACGCGTACGTCTACACCGGCTACGACGGCTGGATCCCGAACGTGCCGCGCTGCTGAGGCGCGCGGACAGCGCGTAGAGCAGCGTCCGCCCGGCCGACGGCACAGACCCGACCCACGAGCGGGCGCGACAGACCCGGACGCACGGCGCCGGGGTCGTCGCTGCCGGATCTCCAGGTCTGGGAGGACGGAGATTCCGGAAGCGACGACCCCGGCGGGTCCGGTGACGCGAAACCAGCGTCAATTGAAGATGCTGACACCACCCGGGCCGACCAGCAGGCCCACCACGATGAGGACGACGCCCCACAGGATCTGCCGGCGGAACAGCGCGAGGATGCCGGCGACCACGAGTACGACTGCGAGAATCCAGAGAATCAGCTCCATGGCGGCTGAGTACCCGTCTCTCCGATCCCGGAAACCTGGGAGATCATTCGAGGTGATCGCCCAGGTGGAAGATGCTGTACGCCTGCTTGATCACGGGGTGCGCGACGTTGCGGACGCGGACCCCGCCGGGGGTGGTGCCCCGCTCGGTGCCCGCGTGGGCGTGCCCGTGCAGGGCCAGCGCGGTCGGCGCCGAGTCGATCGCCTGACCCAGCTGGTACGACCCCAGGAACGGATAGATCTCCAGCGGTTCGCCGGCGAGCGTGTCCGGCACGGGGGAGTAGTGGGTGAGGGCGACCACCCGGTCGCAGTCCAGCCCGCGCAGCGCCTTGCCCAGCGCCTCGGCGCTCTCGTTGGTCGTCCGGACGAAGGCCTTCATCTCCGGCTCCCCGAAGTCGCTGGCGCACCGGCCGGCGAAGCCACCGCCGAAGCCCTTGACCCCGGCCACGCCGAGCCGGCCGCCGGCGCACTCCACCACCGTGCCCGTCCCCTCCAGCACGGTGATCCCGGCGTCCTCCAGCACCTTGATGACCTGCGGCACCTGGTCGCACTGGTGGTCGTGGTTGCCGAGCACGGTGATCACCGGCACCCCGAGCCCGCCGAACTCCCGGGCCACGCAGCGCGCCTCGGACGCGGTGCCGTGCCGGGTCAGGTCCCCGGCGAGCAGCAGCACGTCGGCGCAGTCCGGCAGCTCCTCCAGGGCCGGACGGAACCGGCCGACCACGTCCTCGTCCACGTGCACGTCGCCGACGGCGGCGATCCGGATCATCGTCGGGCCCTCCTCACGGCAGCTCCTCGACCTGGGTCGGCGCCTGCGCGCGGATCACCCCGATGTCGCTGGTGATCGGCAGGTCCGGGAAGCGCTCCGAGACCCGCCGGAGGATCTCCTCCCGCCGGTGCGGGGTCTCCACCTCGCCGTAGAGGACCAGGCCGCGTTCCCGGTGGACCACGGTGATGCCCTGCTCGGCGACGTCCGGATCCTCGGCGAGCAGCCGGTGGATCTCCGCCTCGACGTACTCGTCCGGTGGGCCGGCGCCATGCTGGGTCACGATGTCTCCTCTCCCTCGGGGGTGCGGGCGTACGGCACGGGCGTGCCGCCGTACGGCACCACGTCGAGCCGGTCCAGCAGCACCAGGAACGCCTCGGCGTACGGCGAGTGCCGCGTCTCCTTCCGTACCCGTTCCCAGTCGATCTGTTCCCGCAGCGAGCGGGCCAGCGGCAGGCCGCGGGCGAAGTCGCAGTAGTGCTGCGAGAAGCTGAGCAGCTTGTGCACCATCAGCCGGGTCGCGGACAGCACCGGCATGTGGATGGCGTCCACCGGGCGCACCACGGTGTCGGCGAAGGTCTCCTCGGTCACCGGGGTCTCGATCGGTCGGTGGATCAGGTCCACCATCCGCCCCTCGTCGTAGACCTTGACCAGCCAGTCCTCCGGCGGACGCTCGGCGTTGAAGCCCTCGGCGACCAGCGCCTCCAGCGCCCGTTCGATGTCCTCCTCGCGGAGCAGGAAGTCCACGTCGTGCTCGCTGGAGTGGCCGCCGTGCGCGTAGACGGCGAAGCTGCCGCCGAGGGCGAAGGGGATGTCGTTCTGCTTGAGCACGGCGGCGACCCGCTTGAGGGTGTGCAACAGGCTCTCGTCCCCGCGCTCGGCCATCTGGTTCTCCCGTCGTCGTGAAGGTGGACAGGCGGTCGGAAATGACGTTGCGTACCCGGCCCGCCCGCCGCCCACACCTGGGCGGCGATCAGAGACTGGTCACCCGGCCATCAACCGGGCAAACCGCCGGTGGGCGAGCGCCGGTCGGATAGCCTGTTCAGGGTGGCCGGATCACTGCTTGCGACCGGCGGCACGGCCCGACTTCGCCGCGTCGCCCTGATCGGCATCGACGGCTCGGGCAAGACGACCCAGGCGCACCGGCTCGCCGACGCGCTCACCGCGGCCGGCCGGCCCGCCACCTACCACCGCAACGCCGGCGGCCGGCGCTGGCTCGGCCGGCTCGCCAACCGGCTCGGCCGCCCCGATGCGCAGCGCCTGGTGGGGCGCAGCGGCGTGCTGGCCGTGGAGTCGGTGCTGCGCTGGCTGGCGATCGCCGCCGCGCTGCTGAGCTGCCTGGTGACGGGCCGCACGGCCGTCATGGACCGCTACTCCGCCTGCCAGTACGCCAGCATCCGGGCGCACGGCGGGCAGCGCTGGGAGCGGCTGGCCCGGGTCGGTTACCGGCTCTTCCCAGCCCCACAGGTCACCTTCCTGCTCACCGTGGACCCGGCGGAGGCGTACCGGCGGATCGAGCGGCGCGGCGACGACCACGAGACGATGGGCTGGCTGACCGCCGCCGACACGGCGTACCGCACCCTGCCCGAGTACCCGAGCTTCGTGCTGGTCGACGCCGGCGGCACGCCGGAGGACGTGGAGCGGCGGATCCGCGCCCACCTGGCGGCCTGGCTACCGCCCGAGGCCGACCCGCCGGCTGTCGACGCGTCGGCCGCCGACCGGCCGGTCGCCCCGGCGATCCCGGGGCGGTCGCCCGTTCAGGCCCGCCCGTAGACCGGGACGGCCGCCCCGCTGGTCGGCGCGGAGTCGTCCGAGGCGAGGAAGCGGATCACCGGGGCGATCTCGGCCGGGGTCACCCAGCGGCGGTGGTCGGCGCCCGGCTGGGCGGCCCGGTTCGCCGGGGTGTCGATCACGCTGGGCAGCACCGTGTTGCAGCGGACGCCGGAGGCCCGGTACTCGACCGCCACCGCGTTGGCGAAGGCGAGCACGGCCGCCTTGGCGGTGGCGTACCCGGCCGCCCCGGGGAACGGCGCGAGCGCGGCCCGGGACGAGACGCAGACCACCGCGCCGCCGCCGGCCGCGATCAGGTGCGGCAGTGCCGCCTGGGTGACCAGGTAGGTGGGCCGCAGGTTGATCGAGAGCATCCGCTCGAACTCCTCGACCGGCGTCTCGTGCACCCGGCCGCCGCTGGCGTACCCGCCGACCAGGTTGACCACCGCGCGCAGCGGCGCTGCCGGGTCGTCGGCGGCGGCCCGCACGGCCCGCTCGACGCCCGCCGGGTCCATCAGGTCCGCGATCACCCGGACCGGGCCGGACGCCGCCGGCCCCGCCCCGGTGGCGCTCTCCCGCTGGGGTACGACCACCCGCCAGCCGGCCTGGACGAAGGCGGCGGTGACCGCCCCGCCGAGCCCGCCCGTTCCGCCGGTGACCAGCACGCTGCGATCCGCCATGCGGGACACCGTAGCGTGGTGTTGGACCGCGGCGGACCGGAGCGTCATGCTGCGGTGACCGCACAAGCTGCCGGAACGTGACGCGCGCGGGGGATACTTGTTGTCGGATACGCGCGGTGATGGTTGACGGGCCACCGTTCATGAAAGTAAGTTTCATCCGTGGCGAAGAGTACGAAGATTTCTGCGAGTCACGAGCCGGGTGGGCTGATCGTCCACATCAGCGGCCTGCTGCCCTCGCTGTCGCCCGCCGAGCAGCGGGTGGCCCGGCTGGTCGTCTCCGACCCGGCCGACGCCGCGCGGCGGACCATCACCGATCTCGCCACCGCCGCAGAGACATCCGAGGCCACCGTCATCCGGTTCTGCCGGTCGGTCGGCATGAACGGTTACCCGCAGTTGCGGATCCGGCTCGCCGCCGAGGCCGCCCGCCGGGTCGAGCCGCCGGACGCCCGGGTCGTCGGTGGTGACATCCCGCCCGGCGCGGACCTGGCGCAGATCATCGCCACCATCGCCTTCAACGACGCCCGGGCCGTCGAGGAGACCGCCGAGCAGCTCGACCCGGCGGTCTGCGAGCGGGTGGTCGACACCATCGCCGCCGCCGGCCGCATCGACGTCTACGGCGCCGCCGCCAGCGGCTTCGTCGCCTCGGACTTCCAGCAGAAGCTGCACCGCATCGGCCGCACCGCCTTCTACTTCCCGGACATCCACACCGCGCTGACCTCCGCCGCGCTGCTCGGCAAGGGCGACGTCGCCGTCGGCATCTCGCACACCGGCACCACCTCCGATGTCATCGAGGTGCTGGAGCAGGCCCGGGCGCGGGGCGCCGCGACCGTCGCGCTGACCAACTTCCCCCGCTCGCCGATCACCGAGGTGGCCGACTTCGTGCTCACCACCGCGGCCCGCGAGACGACCTACCGCTCCGGCGCGATGGCCAGCCGGCTCGCCCAGCTCACCGTCGTCGACGTGCTCTTCGTCGGGGTGGCCGCGCGGAACCGGGCGCGGGCGCGCAAGGCGCTGGAGGCGACCGCCGAGGCGGTCCAGTCGCACCGGGTCGGCCCGGGTCGGAGGCGCGGGTGACCGCCGGTCGGGTGGAGCCGGACGAGGCGGCGACCGTGGCCCGACCGGTGGTCCGGGTGGGCGCTCCGACCGAGCGTCGCAACCCGGACAGCGCCGACCTCGACCTGATGTCGACCCGGGACGTGCTCACCGTCATCAACGACGCCGACCGCCGGGTGCCGGCCGCCGTCGCGGCCGTCCTCGACGAGATCGCCGCGGCCGTCGACCTGGCCGTCGCGGCCCTGCGCGGCGGGCACCGGGTGCACTACTTCGGCGCCGGCACCTCCGGCCGGCTCGGGGTGCTCGACGCCGCCGAGCTGGCCCCCACCTTCAACTCCCCGCGGGACTGGTTCTGCGCCCACCTGGCCGGCGGCCCGGACGCGATGTGGCGCGCCGTCGAGGACGCCGAGGACGACGAGCGGGGTGGCGCCGCCGAGGCGGCCGAGTGCGTACGACCGGGCGACCTGGTCGTCGGCCTGGCGGCCAGCGGGCGCACCCCGTACGTCCTCGGGGCGCTCGCCGCAGCCCGGGCGCAGGGTGCCGCCACGGTGCTGCTCTGTGCGAACCCGGAGGCGCAGGCCGCCTCCTCGGTCGACGTGTTCATCGGGGTGGACACGGGACCGGAGGTGGTCACCGGGTCGACCCGGATGAAGGCGGGCACCGCGCAGAAGCTGGTGCTGAACAGCTTCTCCACGGCCGTGATGGTGCGCCTCGGCCGGGTCTACTCGAACCTCATGATCGACATGGTGGCCACCAACGCGAAGCTGCGCGGGCGGATGATCTCCATCCTGATGGAGGCCACCAACTGCTCGGAGGAGATCTGCCGGCGGGCCCTGCACGAGGCCGCCGGCGATCTCAAGACCGCCCTGGTCTCGCTGGTCTCCGGAGCCGAGGTGTCCGCCGCCCGGGCGGCCCTGGCCCGCAGCGCGCACCAGGTGCGCGGCGCGCTCGCCCTGCTCGCCTCCTGACGCCCTCCGCCGCCCCGGTGCGCCCACTCACCGGGTGAGACGCGGAACACGTCACGGACGGGACGTCCCGCACGCCCCGGATTGTTGTCCAGGGGGCGGGGTAATCAATCCCGGAGCGGATGAACCGACCGGTACACCGGTGCGTATCTGGCAGTGACCAGGATCGCAGCCGGGCGGTGACGAGGGTCGCTGCGTCGTTGGGGTCGCAATGGTGCGATTGCCAGGGGCGGAGGTCGATTTCCCCTGATCCGCCAGCCTGTTCGCGGTGCGAAGTTGGTGAGCCCCGAATGGGCGCTGACAGCAAACGTGGACGTGGCTTACAGCTGATACTCAGGCATTCGTGACACTTTCGACTCACGACATGGAATCCCCGACACGTCTCATCTGTTGTGTAGGTGTCAGCACCGACGGGCACAGCGGAGGTTACGGGGGAGGGCCGATGGACGTGGGGATGGCAAGGAACCGGGCAACCGGCGCTAGCGAGGGGACCGTGGGCAACGTGGACAAGAACATCGGCATGCGGACCGACGAGGTCGCCGAGGAGCGCGACCTGGTCGGCGTCTACCTTCACGAGATCTCCCGGACGCCGCTGCTGGACGCCGCCAAGGAGGTCGATCTCTCCAAGGCCATCGAGGCCGGCCTGTACGCCGAGCACCTGCTCGGCGAGGACCGCGTCCCCGAGGGCGTCGACCGGGAGGACCTGGAGCGCCTGGTCGTCGAGGGCGAGCGCGCCAAGGATCTCTTCATCCGGGCCAACCTGCGGCTGGTCGTCTCGATCGCCCGCCGCTACGTCCGGTCCGGGATGCCCATGCTGGACCTGATCCAGGAGGGCAACACCGGCCTGGTCCGCGCGGTGGAGAAGTTCGACTACGAGCGCGGCTACAAGTTCTCGACGTACGCGACCTGGTGGATCCGTCAGGCCATCAGCCGGGCGATCGCCCAGCAGGAGCGGACCGTGCGACTGCCGGTGCACCTGGTCGAGGACGTCAACCGGATGCGCAACGTGGCCCGGCAGCTCACCCGTGAGCTGGGCAGCGACCCGGAGCCGGAGCAGATCGCGGCGGCCCTCGGCGTCACCGTCGAGCGGGTCAACGAGCTGGTCCGCTGGTCGCAGGACACGGTGTCGCTGGACACCCCGGTCGGCGACGACGGCGACACCAAGCTCGGCGACCTGGTCGCCGACAGCGACGCCCCGTCGCCGGAGGAGATCGTCCTCACCGGCCTGGAGCGGCAGCGGATCGAGGGTCTGCTCAACCACCTCGACGACCGGTCGGCCGGCATCATGCGGGCCCGGTACGGGCTCGAGGACGGTCGGGAGCACTCGCTCACCGAGGTCGCGTCGCGCTTCTCGCTCTCCCGGGAGCGGATCCGCCAGCTGGAGATCCAGGCCCTCGGCCGGCTCCGCGAGCTGGCCCGCGCCGAGGGGCTGCAGGCAGCCTGACCTGGTAGTAATGACGGCGAACGGCCGGCGTCCGATAGGGGGACGCCGGCCGTTCGCCGTGCCGGGACGGGGTCAGCGGACCCGGCCGTAGCCCTGGATCGGCATGATGTCCATGTCCCGCTTGAGCACGTTGCGCCCGGCGCTGGGCGCGTCGATGATCTGGCCGCCACCGACGTACAGGGCCATGTGGCCCAGGCCGCTGTAGAAGACCAGGTCTCCCGGGTGCAGATCACCGCGGCCGATGTGGGTCACCACGCCCCACTGCATCCGGGTGTTGTGCGGCAGGGACCTTCCCGCCGCCCGCCAGGCGGCCGAGGTGAGGCCGGAACAGTCGTAACCGTTGGGACCGTCGGCACCCCAGACGTACGGCTTGCCGATCGCCCCGTACGCGTAGCGCACGGCCACCCCGGCGCTGCCCGCCACGGCGGGTGCGTCGGGGGCGGAGCGGGCGGCCGGCCGCGGGCTCGGCGCCTCGGTGGCCTGGCCGTACGCCGCCCGGCGCAGCTCGTAGAGGCGGGCCAGGTCGCGCTCGATCTTCTTCCTGGTGTTCGCGATGCTGCGCGCCTGTGCGGCCTCCCGGGCCAGCGTCGCGTCCAGCCGGTTCTTCTCGTCGACCAACCTGCGTTGGCTGGTGGTGAAGCCGGCGATGCGATCCTGGCGTTCCCGGGTGAGCCGGTCGATCGTGCTGAGCCGGTCCAGCAGGGAGGCGGACCCGCCCGGTTCCAGCAGCGCCTGCGCGGTCCGCAGGCCCCCGGTCTTGTACGCGGTGACGGCCATGTGCCCGACGTCCGCCCGGCTCCGCGCGGTCTGCTCCTCCAGCGGGCCGATCCGCGCGTGCAGCGCGGCTGCGGTCTTCTTGTTGGCCTTGATCTCCTCGTTGAGCTTGTTGTAAGACTCGACGACCCGTTCCAGCTCGGTCGAGGACTTCTCGATCCGTGCGGTCAGCTCGGCCACCGACGGCTCGGCCCGAGCCATCGACGACGGGGCGATCAGCGCGGCCGTGAGGCCGGCGACCGTGAGCGTTCGCACCAGCATCCGTAAGGACGACAAGAGCGGAAGGCTCCTCTCCACGGGCCCTCGGGGGATGCTGACGCCCCCGACGGCACCGGCTCGGGGCCATCCGGACGGATGGCGGCCGACCGCGCCGGCCCGCCCAACGTAACCCGGGACGGGAGTGACGCGCAGGGGAAGCCGGGGCGAAAGTTGGCAAAGGGGCAGGAAAGGCCGCTGCGCAGCGTGACATCCCCTGACGCCGCTGTGGCGTGGCGGGCGGCGTGGCGCGGGTACTTCGTCGCTCTTGGCCGCTTGCGCCGGATTCGTCGTTCTGGGCGGATGTCGTGGCACGTGAGCGACGATCGCCGGACAAACCCGAAATGGAGGCCAGATGCGGGCGGCCCTGATCGGCCCGCCGCCGCGGAGGCGGGAATCCGACCGGCACGGCTGGCGGGCGGGCAACAGAATGGAACCCGGTGCCGGGAATCCCGCCGTGAGCAGGCACGGGGCGGTGGGAGAGCCGACGCCGCCGGCCCCTGGGAGGACGCCGTGCAGCAGGCAGACCGCTCCGCCACCCGCCCGCCGCGCTCGTCGCGCGGGACGACCCTGCTCTACGCGCGCCCGGGGATCGTGGTGACCACCGAACGGTTCACCGTCGGTCGGAACACCTTCGCCGTCGCCGACCTCACCCACCTGCGGGTGGGGCGCGGGCCGCACGACCGGCTGGCCGTGCGCGCCGTCGCGGTGACCGCCACCCTGATCACCGGCGTCGGCGTGCTGCTCGGCTTCACCGGCGGGCTGCAACGGCTCACCGCCGGGGCGTACCTGACCCTCGGGGTGGTGTTCCTGCTGCCGGTGCTGCTGGCGCTGGCCGGCGACCGCTGGCGGCCGCCGGCGTACGAGCTGTGGGGGCACTGCGGCGGCGTCGAGGTGCTGCTGTTCAGCAGCGACGACGAGCGGCAGTTCGGCCAGGTCAGCCGGGCGTTGAACCAGGCCCGGGAACTGCACCGGTATCCCGACGCGGAGGACCCGGCCACCGCGGCCGGCTACTGGCGACCGCAGCCCCGACGGGCCTAGACCGCAGCCCGCACGGGCCTAGTGCGCGGCGACCGGCTCCGGGGCCTGCGGCTGCCGGGCGGCGAGATCCCGGGTGACCCTGCGCTCGGCGACGAACGACACGAACGGCACGGTGCCGGCGAGCATCACCAGCAGCATCCGCTTGAGCGGCCAGTTCACCCGGCGGCCCAGGTCGAAGGTGGCGGCCAGGTACAGCATGTAGAGCCAGCCGTGCGCCGTGCCGACGACCGCCACCACGATCGGCTCGTCGAACGCGTACTTCAGCGGCATGCCGATCAGCACCAGCACGGCCAGCGCCACGCCCACGATCCAGGCGATCACGCGGTACCGGGTAAGGGCTCCGCCCACCGTCGTCCGTCCTTCCGCACCGGCCTCAGCCGGGATAGTCACCGGGCCTCGCGCCCGGATTGGCGTTCAACCATGTCAGGTAGCGGTTGTACTCGGTCAGGTCCGCGTCGTCCGGGGCGTCGACCGCGGCCGGCACCCGGGCCACCCGCACCGGGCGGCGTACCGCCGGCGCGCCCGGATCCGGCGCGGCGCCACCGGCCGCCTCCGGCGCGGCGGCGGCCGGGCCGCGCAGCGTGTGCCGGACCTCACGCCACCAGACGAAGACCACGAAGCCGGCGAAGATCGGCCACTCCACGGCGTACGCCCAGCTCAGCGTGTTGCCCGAGGCCGCCCGGCTGATCTGCCACCAGCCCAGCGCCAGGAACCCGACGACCAGCACGACCATGGCCACGTGGCGGGCGATCCACGCCGGTGTCCAGAGCCGTTTCATGGCATCGAGCGTACCGGGACGGCTCGGCCTCTCCGACGCGGTGTCGTAGGAGGGTTTGGTGACACCCCGGCTGGGCATCCGTCTAGATGCCAGCCCGTACGAGCCCGAGGGGGCGACATGACCGAATCAGTACGCCAGTCCGGTGACGTCAGCCCGGAGCAGCGGATGACGGAGTGGGACGGCGACCACGCCCGCGACACGTCGGCCACCGGCGCGAACGTCGACGGAGAGCTGCTCGGGGTGGACCCGGCGGAGCTGGACGACGAGGACCTGATCCGGGAGATGCAGAGCCTGCACCGCACCCGGCTGGACACGCTGCGCCACGCGGCCGACTCCGCGCTCGCCCACCACCTGCGCCGCACCGCCGAGCTGGAGACCGAGTACCTGGCCCGGCACCCCGGGCGCGAGGTGGATCCGAGCCGGCTGCGGGACGCCTGATGGGCACGCACGCCGAGCGGGGGATGTCCGCGCCGCCCGAGGTGGTGTTCAACACCGCGACCGACCCGGACCGGGCCTCGGCCTGGCTGCCGGAGCCGCTGCGGTCCGACGGTGGGGAGCACCCCCAGGCCAGCGCCGACGACCTGCGGGCCCGGTGGAGCAGCGCCGCCGCCCCCGGGTGGTCGGCGGAGATCCAGGTGGAGCCGGCCGACGCCGGCGGGTCCCGGGTCCGCCTCGACCTCACCGGCGGGGACGACGGCCTGGCCGACGAGACCCTTACCAACCTCGCCCGCGAGGTGGCCGACAATCTGACCGCGGGATGAGCGGAACGTGACGAGCAACGAGGAGACGTGGTGACCCAGGGCGGGCTGAAACAGAAGGTGGCGCGGCTGCGCCAGGCGTACGCGCCGCACGAGCACCGGCCGCTGGGCGGTTACCTGGCCGCGATGGGCACGTACGCCACGGTCACCGCGTCCCTGGCCGGCCTGGTCCGGGCGACCGGCCGGCCGGTGCCCGACCGGCCCGCCCCGGCCGACGTGGTGCTGCTCTCCATCGCCACGCACAAGCTCAGCCGGCTGCTCTCCAAGGACGCGATCACCAGCCCGTTGCGGGCCCCGTTCACCCGCTACGACCACCCGGCCGGCAGCGGCGAGGTGATGGAACACGTCCGCGACCGGGGCAGCTCGACCCGGCACGCCATCGGCGAGCTGCTGAGTTGTCCGTTCTGCCTGGCCGTCTGGGTGGCCACCGGCCTCACCGGCGGCCTGGTGCTCGCGCCCCGGCTGACCCGGCTGGTGGCCACCGCACTGACCGCGGTCGCCGCCTCGGACTTCCTCCAGATGGGGTACGCCGTCGCCCAGCGGGCCGCCGAGGGCGGGGACGACGACGAGAAGTGACCCCAGTACGCGCGAAGGGGGCCGGCACTGTTGCGCCGGCCCCCTTTCGCGTCGTCCCGTCCCGCTCAGGTCGGGGTGGTGCCGCCATCCTCGCCGGCCCAGCCGCGCGAGGCCTCCGGTTCACGCTCGTCGGAGTCCTCGTCGGTGATCACGTCGCGGTCCACCGCGGTGCGGTCGTGCTCGTTGGCGAAGTCCGGCTCGGGGGTGGTGTCCCGGCCCTCCGGGGGCTGGCCGAGCGCCGGCACGGACTCGTGCTCGTGCCCCTCGTGGTGCGTCATGCCGTCGTCCTCTCGTCGTCTTCGTCCACCCCCGTGCGCCGCGCGCTCAGGCCGCCGAACCGCCCAGCAGGTCGGCCACCTCGTCCACCGCGTACTCGCCCTGGGGGAGCGCGGCGATCCGGGCGAGCAGCGTCGGCGGCAGCTCCGCGGCGACCGCCCGGCGGTAGATGTCCGCCTGGCTGATCCGCTCCTGGCCGTGGTAGATGTCGTCGAGCAGCTCGTCGAGCTGCCCGGTGTCGACCTCGTCGGTCACCGGTGCGTCATCGGTCACTCCGCCCAGCTACCCCCACCCGAATCGCCCAAACCCGCGCAGAGGCTGTCGGGTCTCCAGACACCCGATCAGGCGGGGGTGGGCAGGGCCGCCCGGCGGGCGCGCACGGCGGCGGCCAGGTGGTCCAGGACCTCGGCGGTGGTGTCCCAGCCGATGCAGGCGTCGGTGACCGAGCGGCCGTAGGTCAGCTCCCGGGTCGGGTCCAGGTCCTGGCGGCCGTCGAGCAGGAAGCTCTCCAGCATGATGCCGACGATCCCGCGCTGCCCGGCGGCGAGCTGGCCGGCCACGTCGGCGGCGACCTTCGGCTGGTTGCGGTGGTCCTTGCCGCTGTTGGCGTGGCTCGCGTCGACCACCAACCGCTCGGGCAGGCCGGCGGCCCGCAGCAGGTCCAGCGCGCCCGCCACCGACTCCGCGTCGTAGTTCGGCCGGCCGCCGCCGCCGCGCAGCACCAGGTGCCCGTCGGCGTTGCCCCGGGTGTGCATGATCGCCGGGGTGCCGGAGACGTCGATGCCGGGGAAGACGTGCGGCACGCCGGCCGCCCGGATCGCGTCCACCGCCGTACCGATGCTGCCGTCCGGGCGGTTCTTCATGCCGATCGGCATGGACAGCCCGGAGGCGAGCTGCCGGTGCACCTGGCTCTCCACCGTCCGGGCGCCGATCGCGCCCCAGGCCACCGTGTCGGCGATGTACTGCGGGGTGATCGGGTCCAGGAACTCGCAGCCCACCGGCAGGCCGAGGCGGAGCACGTCCAGCAGCAGCGCCCGGGCGGTCCGCAGGCCGAGGTTGACGTCGCCGGAGCCGTCCAGCGCCGGGTCGTTGATGAGGCCCTTCCAGCCCACCGTGGAACGCGGCTTCTCGAAGTAGACCCGCATCACCACCAGCAGGTCGTCGGCGTGCCGGTCGGCGGCCTCGCGCAGCAGGTGGGCGTACTCCAGGGCGGCGGCCGGGTCGTGCACCGAGCAGGGGCCGACCACCACCAGCAGGCGGTCGTCGGCGCGGTCCAGCACCCGGCCGACCGCGCGTCGGCCGGCCAGCACGGCCGAGGCGAGCGGGGCGTGCAGGGGCAGGTCGTGCAGGAGCAGGGCGGGCGTGGTCAACGGCACGACGCGGTCGATCCGTTGGTCGATGACCGCGTCGGTCTCCGGGGTGGTCACGGTGGGCATCCTTTCGCCGACCGTGCCCGGGGCCGGTGCCCGGGTGGAGCCGGCTGCTCGTATGCAGAAGGGCAGGAGCTTCAAGCTCCTGCCCGGCCGGCTCGAAAACGAAGGTGACGTCAGCTCATGGCGAGGTCACCGGCGTCGGAGCCGGCTGCCTAAACCATCGATACGAGCGCGTCACGTCGGCCAGCGTACCCGACCGGACGGGGAAGGCTCACCGGGGCGTCGGGAAAGCCTCGTCCGATGTTTACCTCCGTCGATGCGACCAGGGGTAACTTCATCGGCACCGCTCGCAACCCCCGGAGGTAACCGATGGACCGTCGTACCGTCCTGCGCGCCACCGCTGCCGGCGGGGCCGCCGCCTTCGCCGGCAGCCTCTGGTCCGGCGCCGCGCTCGCCGCACCGGCCCAGCCGGGCGTCTCCCCGTACGGGCCGCTCGGCACCGCCGACGCCCGCGGCCTTCAGCTGCCCGCCGGCTTCACCAGCCGGATCGTCGCCCGGTCCCGGCAGGTCGTGGCCGGCACGTCGTACACCTGGCACGACGCCCCGGACGGCGGCGCCTGCTTCGCCACCGGCACCGGCTGGATCTACGTCTCGAACTCGGAGATCACCCCGGGTGGCGGCGCCTCGGCCATCCGGTTCAACGCCGACGGCACCATCGCCTCGGCGTACCGGATCCTCTCCGGCACCAACCAGAACTGCGCCGGCGGCGCCACCCCGTGGGGGACCTGGCTCTCCTGCGAGGAGGTCAGCCTGGGGTACGTCTACGAGACCTACCCGCAGGGCGGGACGAGCGCCGTGCGCCGGCCCGCGCTCGGCCGGTTCAAGCACGAGGCGGCGGCCGCCGACCCGGTCCGCAAGGTGATCTACCTGACCGAGGACGAGAGCAGCGGCTGCTTCTACCGGTTCCGGCCCACGGTCTGGGGTGACCTCTCCGCCGGCACCCTGGAGGTGCTGGTCGCCGGCACCGCCACCAGCGGCCCGGTGAGCTGGGCCCGGGTGCCCGACCCGGACGGCTCGCCGACCACCACCCGCCAGCAGGTCTCCGGCGCGAAGAAGTTCAACGGCGGCGAGGGCTGCTGGTACGCCGACGGCACCTGCTGGTTCACCACCAAGGGCGACAACCGGGTCTGGGCGTACGACGCGGTCAACCAGCGGATCGAGCTGGCGTACGACGACTCGCTGGTGACCGGCGGCACGGCGCCGCTGACCGGGGTGGACAACATCACCGGCGCCCGCTCCGGCGACCTCTACGTCGCCGAGGACGGCGGCAACATGGAAATCAATTTGATCACCCCGGACGAGGTGGTCGCGCCGTTCGTTCGGATCACCGGGCAGTCCTCGTCGGAGATCACCGGCCCGGCGTTCTCCCCGGACGGCAGCCGGCTCTACTTCTCGTCCCAGCGCGGCACCTCCGGCTCCTCCTCCGGCGGGATCACCTACGAGGTGCGCGGCCCGTTCCGCTGAGTCTCCGCCCGGCCGGTCCGGCGCCGCACGGCGCCGGACCGGCCCACGGCGATCTTGTGGCGTGTCGGGCGGGCCGGCGGGGTATGAGACCCGGCATGAGTCACGAGCAGAGCGACCAGGAGCGGGTCGAGTCCCGCGCCCACCTGCTGCCCGAGGAGGCGTCGGTCGGCAGCGAGGACGCGCAGGCGCAGGCCGACGCCATCCTCACCGAGTCCGACATCCGGGAGGAGGACCAGAACGCCGCCCCGGACACGGTGCTGGAGCACCGCACCTCTGATCAGACCGTGACCCCGATCGAACCCCCCGACTGATCGACCGCGCCCCGGCCCCGGCGGGACCCCCGGTAGCTCTGCTCACGCAGCCAGGCGAGCGGACCCGCCATCCGCAGGCCCGCCGGCAGGTTCCGCACCGGGTCGAAGGCCAGCGCGGCGTCCGTCCGGGCGTCCAGTTGCCCGCCGAGGGTGACCTGGCCGAACGGCCGCCACGGCCCGACGGCGGACGCGACCGCGAGCACCAGCCGCGGCGCATCCGCCCGGGTCGCCGCGGCGACCTCGGCCAGACTCCGGCCCAGGTCGGGGGAGTCCGGGTCGGCCAGCGCCGCCAGCCAGAGCCGCCGCGTCCCCACCCGGAACGGCAGGATCGTGCTGTACGTCCCAGCGAAGCGCCGCCGGGGCAGCGGCATGTTGCGCAGCACCGGGGCGGCCCCGCTGGAGCTGACCAGCAGGTCGAACGCCCGGGCGTCGGCCAGGTGCAGCCGGACCGCCAGCCCCAGCACGTCCGGCCAGCCGTCCGGGGTGGGCACGCCACGGGAGAACCGCACGGTGGCGCGGTGCCGGCCCGGCTCGTCGAGCAGCGCCACGCCGGTCGGCGGTCCGGGCGTACCCCAGATCATCACCTCGGCGGTGAACGCGCGGCCGGTCGGATGCAGCAGGCGGGCCCCGCGCCAGCGGGTCAGGACGGCGGCGGCCCCGGCGACGGCGACGGCCGCGCCGGCGGCGACGGACTCCGAGGGGGTCGGCATGCCCGCTGCGGTACCCCGCGCCGCCCGGTAGATGCCCGCCGCGCCGGGTGGGCTCGCGGACGGATGAGCTGTCCCCTTTCCGCCCCGGAGATCGGATAGCGTCGGGTCATGCCCGACAGCGGTTACCCCTGGCCCATCGAGACGACCCGACTGGACAACGGCCTGCGCGTGGTGGTGAGCGAGGACCGCACCGCTCCGGCGGTGGCGGTCAATCTCTGGTACGACGTGGGCTCCCGGCACGAGCCGACGGGGCAGACCGGTTTCGCCCACCTCTTCGAGCACCTGATGTTCGAGGGCTCGCTCAACGTCGCCAAGACCGAGCACATGAAGCTCATCCAGGGCTGCGGTGGCTCCCTCAACGCCACCACCAACCCGGACCGGACGAACTACTTCGAGACCGTCCCCGCCGAGCACCTGGAGCTGGCGCTCTGGCTGGAGGCCGACCGGATGGGTGGCCTGGTCCCGGCGCTCACCCAGGAGACGCTGGACAACCAGCGCGACGTGGTGAAGAACGAGCGCCGCCAGCGCTACGAGAACGTGCCGTACGGCGACGCCTGGCTGCGGCTGCTGCCGCTGCTGTATCCGCCCGGCCACCCGTACCACCACGCCACGATCGGCTCGATGGCCGACCTGAACGCCGCCGACCTGGCCACCTTTCAGACGTTCCACACCACCTACTACGCGCCCGACAACGCGGTGCTCACCGTCGTCGGCGACGCCTCCGCCGCCGAGGTCTTCGCGCTCGCCGACAAGTACTTCGGCGCGATCCCCACGCGCCAGGAGATCCCGGCCGCCCCGGACGGCCGGACCGTCACGGCCACCGGCCGGGCCGCCGTCGAGACCGTCACCACCGACGTCCCCGCCCCCCGGGTGTACGTCGCGCACCGCACCCACCCCTTCGGCACCCCCGGGTACGACGTGGCCACCGTGCTCGCCGCGGTGCTCGGCAGCGGCCGGGGCAGCCGCCTCTACCAGCGCCTCGCGGACGGGGAACGGATCGCCCAGCCGGACCTGGTCGGCGCGTACGGAGTGGACCTGGCGCACGCCCCGGCGCCGCTGATCGCCACCGCCACCGCCCGCACCGGGGTGGGCGCCGAGCGGCTGGCCGCCGGGGTCGCCGAGGTGGTCGACGAGCTGGCCACCGTGCCGGTGACCCACGCCGAGCTGGACCGCGCCAAGGCGCTGCTGAGCACCGCCTGGTGGCGACAGATGTCCACCGTGGACGGCCGGGCGGACACCCTCGGCCGGTACGCCACCCAGTTCGGCGACCCGGCCAAGGCCGCCGAACGGTTGCCGGCCTGGCTGGCGGTGACCGCCGACCAGATCGCCGAGCAGGCCGCCGAGCTGCTCGGCGCCGACGACCGGGTGACCCTGACCTACCTGCCGGAGGAGACCCCATGACGCTGATCACCGCCCGTCCCGGCGCGGGCACCCCCCGCCCGTACCGGTTCCCCGCCGTGGTCCGCCGGGAGGTCGCCGGCGGCCGGGTGGTCGCCGCCCACCTGCCCGGGCAGAACCTCGCCGTGGCGGTGCTGCTGCTCGACGCCGGGGCCGGCCGCGAGCCGGTCGACAAGGAGGGGCTCGGCGGGGTGCTGGCCAAGGCGTTGGAGGAGGGCACCGCCCAGCGGGACGCCACCACCTTCGCGCTCGCCGTCGAAGGGCTCGGCACCGAGCTGGTGACCGGGCTGGACTGGGACTCCTTCCAGGTCAGCGTGCAGGTGCCGGTGGACCGGTTGAGCGCGGCGGTGGAGCTGCTCGCCGAGGCGGTCCGGACGCCCCGGCTCGACCCCGACGACGTGCGCCGGGTCCGCGACGACGAGGCGACCGCGCTGCGGATGGACTGGGCCAACCCCGGCCCGCGCGCCGACGCGGCGCTGCGCGCCGACCTCTTCGGCGCCGACAACCGGTGGGGCCGCCCGATGTACGGCGACCCGGACTCGGTGGCCGCGCTGGACGTCGAGGACGTCACCGTCTTCCACTCGGAGTGGTTCCTGCGGCCCGGCACGCTGATCGTCGCCGGCGACCTGGACCGCCTCGACCTGGACGCGCTCGCCGCGGCGGCGTTCGCCGGCACCGGCGGCGGCCCGGCCGAACGCGGTGGCCCGATCGAGGTGCCGCTGCACACCGGGCGGCGGATCCTCCTGGTGGACCGGCCCGGCTCGGTGCAGTCCACGCTGCGGCTCGGGCACCCGTCGCCGCACCGTGCCCACCCGGACCACGTGCCGATGACGCTCGCCGGCACGGTGCTCGGCGGCGCGTTCACCTCCCGCCTCAACCACCTGATCCGGGAGGTGCGCGGCTACACGTACGGCATCCGGGGCGACTTCGCCTCGTCCCGCCGCTTCGGCCGGTTCGCGGTCAGCTCCGGCGTGCAGAACGCGGTGACCGCGCCGGCTCTGGTGGAGGCGGTCGGGGAGATCACCCGTACCCGGGTCGGCGGGGTGACCGCCGACGAGCTGGCGGTGGCCAGCTCCTGGCGGGCCGGCCAGCTGTCGGTCGAGTTGCAGAGCCCGCGGGCGATCGCGTCGGCGCTGACCACCCTGGTGGTGCACGACCTGCCGGACGACTACCACGCCCGGCTGCGGGAGGCGCTGCTCGCCGCCGACGTGGCGGAGGTCTCCGCCGCGGCCGCCGCCCACCTGCACCCGGAGTCGCTGACCCTGGTGGTGGAGGGCGACGCGGCGGTGATCCGCGACGAACTCATGGCGACCGGGCTCGGCGAGGTGACGGACGCCACGCTCTGATCGGGGCGAATCCGGTCCGGGCGGTGGGAAAGCATTCCCGCCCGGACCGGCCGCCTGGGTAGCCTCGCGGGCATGAGGATCGGCATTGTGGGGGCCACCGGCCAGGTCGGTGGCGTGATGCGGCAGGTGCTGGCGGAGCGCGACTTCCCGGCGGAGCAGGTGCGGCTGTTCGCCTCCGCCCGGTCGGCCGGGCGCACGCTGCCCTGGCGCGACGGCGAGGTGACGGTCGAGGACGCGGCGACCGCCGACTACTCCGGGCTGGACATCGTGCTCTTCTCGGCGGGCAAGGGCACCGCGAAGGAGCTCGCCCCCCGGGTCGCCGCCGCCGGCGCCGTGGTCATCGACAACTCCTCGGGCTTCCGGATGGACCCGGAGGTGCCGCTGGTGGTGGCCGAGGTCAACCCGCACGCCGCCGCCGTCCGCCCGAAGGGCATCATCGCCAACCCGAACTGCACCACGATGGCCGCCATGCCGGTGCTGCGCCCGCTGCACGCCGAGGCGGAGCTGGTCGGCCTGGTCGTCTCGACCTACCAGGCGGTCTCCGGGGCCGGCCTGGCCGGGGTCGCCGAGCTGGACGAGCAGGTCCGCAAGGTCGCCGAGGACGCCAGCGCGCTCGCCTTCGACGGTGCCGCCGTGCAGTTCCCCACGCCGCGCTCCTTCGCCCGGCCGATCGCCTTCAACGTGCTCCCGCTCGCCGGCTCGATCGTCGACGACGGCTCGTTCGAGACCGACGAGGAGCAGAAGCTGCGCAACGAGAGCCGCAAGATCCTGGACATCCCGGGGCTGAAGGTCTCCGGCACCTGCGTCCGGGTGCCCGTCTTCACCGGTCACTCGCTCCAGATCAACGCCCGGTTCGCCCGGCCGCTCACCCCGCAGCGGGCCCGCGAGCTGCTCGACGGCGCGCCCGGCGTGGCCCTGTCCGAGGTGCCGACCCCGCTGGAGGCCGCCGGCCAGGACCCGACGTACGTGGGCCGGATCCGCGCCGACGAGACCGTCGAGCACGGTCTGGCGCTGTTCTGCTCCAACGACAACCTGCGCAAGGGCGCCGCGCTGAACGCGGTGCAGATCGCCGAGCTGGTCGCCGCCGAACTCCGCTGAGCCGCCCGCCCGCCCCTCCGCCGGCCCGGCCCACCGCCCGCCCCGCCCGGTCCGCCGTGCCCGTCCGGCCCACCGCCGGCGGGGTGCGGCGGTCCGGTGAGCGGGGCCGGCCCGGGCGGGACCGGTCGATCCGGGTGCGGGCGACCCGTCAAACGGGCATATTGGTGCCTCTCAGGTGTGTCGCCCGCGCGGCGTACCACGCCGCCGAAAGCGACGCGGAGGATCCCATGGCGGACGAACGGGCCCGAGCGGCCCTGACCGATCTCATCGCCGGCCGCCGGGTCGGCGTGCTCGCCACCATCAAACGGGACGGCCGGCCGCAGCTGTCCAACGTGCTCTACGCCTTCGACCGCGAGCGCGCGCTGATCCGCGTCTCGGTCACCGACGACCGGGCCAAGACCGCCAACCTGCGCCGCGACCCCCGGGCCAGCTTCCAGGTCAGCAGCGAGGACGGCTGGGCGTACGCGGTGGCGGAGGCGCGGGCGGAGCTGACCCCGGTGGCGGCCGGACCGGACGACCCCACCGTCGAGGAACTGATCGGGCTCTACCGGGCGGTGCAGGGCGAACACCCCGACTGGGACGACTTCCGCGCCGCCATGGTCGCCGAGCGGCGCCTCGTGCTGCGCCTGCACGTCGAGCGGCTCTACGGCATGCCCCCGCCCGGCTAGGGGCTGTCGCGGCGGCGGTGTGGCGGCGGCCCGGCGGGTATACCGGGCTCCTGCGTAACGCCGGCGACCGCACGGCCGGCGGGAACGGGGGAGCCGATGAGCGCCGAGCGGGCACGACCGGGACCGGTCGCGGCGCAGGAGGAGGCGGCGCTGCGGTCGGACACCGCACGGGCCGTCGGGTTCAGCGACGCCGTCTTCGCGATCATCATCACGGTGCTGGTCCTGGAGCTCAACCCGCCCGAGGTGCACCCCGGCGGGATGGGGCACCTCCTGCTCGAACAGTGGCCCACCTACCTGGCGTACGTCACGTCGTACCTCTGGGTCGCGGTGGGCTGGCTCAACCACAAGGGCACCTTCCACCGCATCCGCAGCACCGATCGCGGCCTGCACTGGTGGAACCTCGGGGTGCTCTTCAGCACCGCGCTGCTGCCGTTCGCCACGGTCGTCGTCTCCCGGTCGGTGCAGGCCGGCGACCGGGCCGACGAGACGGTGGCGGTGGTGCTGTACGCGGCGGTCGGGGTGATCCTCTCCGCCGCCTGGCTCGGGCTCTACCACTACCTCAGCCGGCACGAGGACCTGTTGCAGGAGCGCGTCCCGGCCCGGTTCTTCGCCGTCGAACGCGGTCGGGCGGTGTTCGGCATCGGCGCGTACGCGGTCGCCGCGCTGGTCGGCTGGCTGGGCGCGGTGCCGGTGGCGCTGGTGATCTTCCTGCTGCTGCCGCCGTTCTACGCGCTGTCCAGCAACGGCTTCTACGACCTGCGGCGGCGGCTGCGGCGGCACCGGTGAGCACGCGTTACCTGCTGCGGCGTGGCGGGTAGACGGGGCCTGCCGACACCGAGAGGGGAGCACCATGACAACGGTCGGAGAGTTCATGACGACCCGGTTGGTGACGATGGACGGCAACGACACGCTCACCGCGGCGGCGCAGGAGATGCGCGACAGCGCGATCGGCGACGTGGTGGTGACCGCGGGAGACGACGTGGTCGGCATCGTCACGGATCGGGACATCACGGTCCGTGCGGTGGCCGAGAACATGGATCCGAACACCACCAGGCTCAACCAGGTCACCAGCAAGGACGTGGTGACGGTCAGCCAGTACGACGACGCCGTCGCCGCGGCCGACCTGATGCGCACCTACGCCGTACGCCGGCTGCCGGTGATCGACGACGGCAAGCTGGTCGGCCTGGTGTCGATGGGTGACCTGGCGGTCGAGCGGGAACCGCAGTCGGTGCTGGCCGACATCAGCGCCGACGAGCCCAACAACTGACCTGTCCGCCGCGGGCCGTGACGCCGGCTCCCCTCGCGGGGGCCGGCGTCCGTCCTGCCCGGGGGGTCCCTCAGCCGGACTCCACCCGGACCGTCACGGCGGACGCCCCACGGGCCAGTCGTACCGTCTCCGCCTCCGCCTCGATCCGCTCGCCGGCCCGACGCGACAGTCGGGTGAACGGGGTGACGGTCAGGTCGAGCCGACCCCGGCCGGACTGCCGGGCCCGCCAGGTGCCGCCGATCTCGCCGTCGACCAGCAGCGCGCCCGGGTTGCCGAGCATCCGCCACAGCTCTCGCTGGTGCGCCGGGTCGGGAACCAGGACGTCCCGGTCCCGCGCCTGCAGGAACGGGTCGCCGGTCGGCAGGAGGCGGACGCCGTCCAGCGGCTCGGCGCCCCGCAGCGCGTCCAGTCGGTCGGTGGGCAGCCACGCCCGCCGGCCGTCCACCCGGACCTCGGTCAGCTCGGCCGCCGGCCACACCGCTCGCAGCTCGGTGGCGGAGGTGCCCAGGAAGCCGGCCACGTCCGCCACGGTGGCCGGCCCGAGCAGGCGGAGATACGCCAGCACCAGGCCCGCCGTGCCCGCCGCCCGCGTGGGCAGGGGCGGCCGGTCGGCCAGCGGCGCCAGCCGGGCCCCCCGCCCGGACACCTCGAGCCGGACGCCGCCGGCCAGCCCGGCCTGCTGGAAGAGGGACCCGGAGACGTGCCGCGCCGCGCAGGGCCCGCAGTCGTAGCTCAGCTCGGCGGGGATGCGGTCGGTGACCGCCCGGCTCACCGCGCCCTTGTCCATGGCGGTGGTGACCACCTCCCGGAAGGCCTGCGCGGTGCGCTGGAAGGCGACCGTGCCGAGCTTCGTCACCCCGGCGCGGATCCGCCCGGCCACCCGGCGCGCGGCGTCGGCGTCGCTGAGCGGCCACAGCGCGGCGGCCAGCTCGGTCAGCTCGGCGCGGCGGTGCAGGTGCGGCGCTCCCCGGGCGGCCCAGACCAGCTCCAGGCGGTCGTCGTCGAGGCCGTCGGCACCGCGCGGCCAGCGCCAGCCGGGCCGAGCCGTAGGGGGTGTCCTGCACGCCCAGGTCGAGCACCGCCAGATCGGCCGGGCGCAGCCCGGGCCGGTCGAGCTGCTGCGCCGCGGCCCGGTGAGCGAGCACCCGGCCGCGGTCGACCGTCGGCACCGTCGCCATCGGCCCTCCTGTCGTCGTCCGTCGAGCAGGCTACTGCGCGGGTACGACGCCCGCCCGGACTCACCCGATCCGGGCGAGGTTGACGGCGTGCCGGACGGGGACCCGGTCGGCGTACGTCGTGATGCCGTGGATCGACGGGGGGAGTGGATGGTGGACCCGACCACGAGGTTCTTCGAGGATCTCGACCGGCGGGGTTACGAGCCCCTGCTGGAGAAGACCTCGGGGACGTTGCGCTTCGACCTGCACGAGGGGGCGCAGACGACACATTGGCTGCTCCAGATCGACCGGGGCAGGCTCGAGGTGAGCCAGGAGGACCGGGAGGCGGACACGGTGATCGGCACCGATCCGGTGTTCTTCGGAGACATGGTCGCGGGCCGCGAGAACGCGATCGCCGCGGTGCTGCGGGGCGACATGACCGTCTCGGGTAACCCGCGACTGTTGCTCCAGGTGGAACGGATCTTCCCGGGTCCCGTCACCTCCACCGGCCCCCGTCACGAATTCCGCAGGGAGGCCCGCTGATGGCGCAGAGCAACATGATCCGCATCCTGGACGGCAACACCTTCGTCGTCTCCCAGGACACCGGCGACATCGAGGCGACGCCGAGCGAGCCGACCGGCCTGTTCTCCCTCGACACCCGCTTCCTGTCGAAGTGGGTGCTCACGGTCAACGGCGAGCGGCTCAACGCGCTCTCCTTCGACGATCTGCAGTACTACGAGGCGCGGTTCTTCCTGGTGCCCGGCATGGCCACCCACTACATCGACGCCAAGCTGTCGATCATCCGGGAGCGCGCCGTGGGCGGCAGCTTCCGTGAGCAGGTGACCATCCTCAACCACGACGAGAAGCCGGTGGACCTGGAGATCCGGATGGACGCCGGCTCCGACTTCGCCGACCTGTTCCAGGTCAAGGACGAGATCCTGAACAAGAAGGGCGAGATCTACACGGAGGTGGAGGCGGACCGGCTGCGCCTGGGCTACCGGCGGGGCAACTTCAAGCGGGAGACGGTGATCTCGGCGTCCCGCCCGGCCCGCTACGACAAGAACGGGTTCGCGTTCAGCGTCCACCTGGAGCCCAACGAGCAGTGGGACACCGCCATCCAGGTGGACACGTCCGCGCTCGGCCCGGGCGGTCGGGACCTGCGGATGGGTGTGCGGGCACACAGCACCGAGCGGCTCGCCCTCGAGCACGACCTCCAGGAGTGGGTGGCCAAGGCTCCCAAGGTCAACAGTGAACACCCGGAGCTGGCGTCGACCTACCGGCGCAGTCTGATCGACCTGGCGGCGCTGCGCTTCTCGCCGCTGTCCCTCGGTGGCGCGGCGCTCCCCGCGGCCGGCCTGCCCTGGTTCATGACGATGTTCGGCCGGGACAGCATCCTGACCAGCCTGCAGGTGCTGCCGTTCGCCCCCGACCTGTCCAAGACCACGCTGCGCATCCTCGGCGCGTTGCAGGGGACCCGGTTCGACGATTTCCGGGACGAGGATCCGGGCCGGATCCTGCACGAGATGCGCTACGGCGAGACCGCCGCCTTCGAGGAGCAGCCGCACTCGCCGTACTACGGGTCGGTCGACGCCACGCCGCTCTTCGTGATCCTGCTCGACGAGTACGAGAAGTGGAGCGGGGACGTCGCGCTGGTCCGCGAGCTGGAACGGGAGTGCCGGGCCGCGCTCAAGTGGATCGACGAGTACGCCGACCTGGTCGGCAGCGGCTACATCTGGTACGAGCGGCGCAACAGCGAGACCGGCCTGGAGAACCAGTGCTGGAAGGACTCCTGGGACTCGATCCAGTACCGCGACGGCACGCTGCCGCCGTTTCCCCGGGCCACCTGTGAGGTGCAGGGCTACGCGTACGACGCGAAGCTGCGCGCCGCCCGGCTGGCCCGGGAGTTCTGGGACGACCCGGGGTACGCCGACCAGTTGGAGCGGGAGGCCGCGCAGCTCAAGGAGCGGTTCAACCGGGACTGGTGGGTGGAGGACGGCGAGTACTACGCCCTCGCCCTGGACCCGGAGGGGCGCCAGTGCGCCACCCTGAGTTCCAACATCGGGCATCTGCTGTGGAGCGGGATCGTCGACCAGGACCGGGCCGAGAAGATCGCCCACCACCTGGTCGGTCCCCGGCTCTTCTCCGGCTGGGGAGTGCGCACCCTCGCCGAGGGCGAGGTCCGGTACAACCCGATCGGCTACCACAACGGCACGATCTGGCCCTTCGACAACTCTTTCATCGCCTGGGGCCTGCGCCGGTACGGCTTCAACGAGGAGGCCGCCACCATCGCCAGCGGGATCCTCGACGCCGCCCGGTACTTCAACGGGCGGCTGCCGGAGGCGTTCGGCGGCTATCCCCGGGGGCAGACCAAGTTCCCGGTGGAGTACCCGACCGCGTGCAGCCCGCAGGCGTGGTCCACCGGCACCCCGCTGCTGCTGCTGCGCACCATGCTCGGGCTGGAGCCGCACGAGGGGCACCTGGCGGTCGAGCCGATGCTGCCGGTGGGCATGGGGCGGATCGAGGTGCTGGACATCCCGGGCCGGTGGGGTCGGGTGGACGCCTTCGCCCGGGGCCGGTTGGACATGGAGAAACTCGTCGAGTGAGCCAGTTTCGCCTGCTCTCCCGCCGCCCGTTCAGGGCCGGTGGGGGAGCAGGCAGAACTCGTTGCCCTCGGGGTCGGCGAGGACCGTCCAGCCCGGCAGCTCCCGGACCACGGTGGCGCCGGCCGCCAGCACGTCGGCCCGCTCCTCGGCGTCGCCCACCAGGTCGAGGTGGATCCGACCGGGGGCGGGCAGGTCGGGCACGGGGGAGATCCAGACGTCGGGGCGGTGCCCGTGCGGGTCGCGCAGCAGGACCGACTCGCCCGGGTCCAGCGACCGGTCGGCGAGCTTCGCCTCGTCCTCCGGCACCACCGGCAGCCCGGTGACCACGCTCCAGAAGGGCGCCAGCAGGTACGGGTCGCGGCAGTGGATCACGATGGAGTGCAGCTCCGGCATGCGTCGACGGTAGCCCCGCCGACTCCCAGTGGGCGGCGGATTTCTCCGCCGGTCAGCGGGCCGGTAGGACGGTGTCGAGGAACGCGGTGGTGACCGCCCGGATGTCCGGCCGGTCCAGGGCCGGGGCGTGGCCGCCGTGGGTGATCCAGGCGTGGGTGGGATGGCCGGCGGCGATGAGCGCGCCGGTGAGGGCGACCGACTGGCCCACCGGGACGGCCGCGTCGCCGGTGCCGTGCACCAGCAGCACCGGCACCCGGTTGCCGAGGTGGCTGGCGACGGTCGCGTCGACGGTGGCGGGGTCACCGGCGGCCGGCGGGTGGCCCAGCAGGTCGGCCCACGGGTCGTCGTCGGCCCGTGCCCGTCGCCACTCGTCGTCCAGCGGGTCGCTCACCGGCCAGTACGCCAGCCCCGCCGCCACGTCGTCCGGCCGGTCGATCCCGCGCAGCGCCAGGTGCAGGGCCAGGGTGCCGCCGGCCGAGTCTCCGGCGACGAGCAGCGGCAGCCCACCCGCCTCCTCGCGGGCGGCCCGCGCCGCCCGGCGGACGTCGTCGAGCTGCGCCGGCCAGTGCGCCTGGTGGGAGAAGCGGTAGGTCGCCGCCACCACCCGCAGCCCGAGCCGGGCCAGGGCCGCGCCGTCCTCGTCCGACCGGCCACGCCACCCGCCGCCGTGGATCCAGAGCAGGACCGCGCGTTGCGTCATCCCGCCATCCTGGGCCGCGGGCGCCGGCCGGGGCGAGCCCTTCTGCCAGCGGCAGAGCGACGGACCCGGGGCCGAACCACCGAGGACCGGTTTCGGGCCCTACGGGTCCGTAACCTACGCGGGGTAAAGTTGGCGAATGTCGGAACTCGTGTACCCCCCTGTGATCGCCGCCGCCAAGACGATGTTCCGGGTCCTCGACCTGCGCCTGACCGTCGAGGGCAGCCATCACGTCCCGCGTACCGGCGGGGCCGTGCTGGCCAGCAACCACGTCAGCTATCTCGACTTCATCTTCTGCGGCTACGGGGCGCACGAATCCCGCCGGCTGGTCCGGTTCATGGCGAAGCACGAGGTCTTCGCGCACAAGGTCTCCGGCCCGCTGATGCGCGGCATGAAGCACATCCCGGTGAACCGCCGCGCCGGCGCCGGGTCGTACAACGCCGCGGTGGACGCGCTCCGGCGCGGCGAGGTGGTCGGCGTCTTCCCCGAGGCGACGATCAGCCGCTCGCTCACCGTCAAGGAGCTCAAGAACGGGGCCGCCCGGATGTCGCAGGAGGCCTCCGTGCCGCTGCTGCCGGTGGCGCTCTGGGGCACCCAGCGGCTCTGGACCAAGGGCCGGCCGAAGAACCTGACCCGCCGGCACACCCCGATCACCATCCTGCTCGGCGAGCCGATGGACCCGGCGGACTGGCCGGACGCCGCCGCCATGACCGTCGAGCTGAAGAGCCGGCTGTCCGCCCTGGTCGACCGGGCCCAGCGGGAGTACCCGGACAAGCCGGCCGGCCCGGACGACGCCTGGTGGCAGCCCGCCCACCTCGGCGGCACGGCCCCCACCCTCGAGGAGGCGGCCGAGCTGGACCGGCGCGGGCGGCGCACCGCCGCATCCTGAGGCTTCCGCTCCGGCTCCGCCCCGCACGACGCCCCGCCTTCCGTGGGCCGGGGCGGTGACCGGATCGTTCCGCATCCGGGCATGATGGTGTCTGCCGCCCCGGCAGCCACCCGGCCAGGATCTACAGCCATGAGCAGAGCAGCACTCGTCGTGATCGACGTCCAGGAGTCCTTCCGTCAGCGCCCGATCTGGGCCCACGCGTCGCAGCCCGACATCGTGCGCCAGGTCGACCGGCTGGTCGACGCCGCGCGTCGCCGGGGCGACCTGGTGGTCTGGGTCCTGCACGCCGAGCCGGGCAGCGGGACCGTCTTCGACCCGGCGCTCGGCCACGTCCGGCTGATCGAGGGGCTGACCCCGGTGGCCGGCGAGCCCACCCTCGTCAAGACGTCGCACAACGCCTTCACCACCACCAACCTCCAGCAGATCCTCACCATGGCCGGCATCCGCGAGCTGTCCGTCTGCGGCATCCGCACCGAGCAGTGCGTCGAGACCACCACCCGGGTCGGCTGCGATCTGGGCTACGAGATGACGTTCGTGACCGACGCGACGGTGACCTTCCCGACCCCGCACCGGGACCTGCCGCCGACCGCCACCGTCGAGGAGATCCTCGCCGACCCGCGCACCCTCTCCGGCGCGGAGATGACCGCCCGGACGGAGTACGCCCTCGCCGGCCGCTTCGCCACCGTCCGCACCGTCGACGAGGTGGCCGGGGCGACCCCGGTCGGCGCGCGGAGCTGACCCCGATGGCCCGGGTCGTCTTCCTGCTGGTCCCGCAGCTGCACCTGCTGGACCTGGCCGGCCCGGCCCAGGTCTTCTCCACCGCCGCCGACAACGGGTACGACTACCGGCTGCACTACGTCGCCGAACGGGACACCGTGCCGACCGTGCAGGGCGTACCGCTGGGGGCCGCCACCGGGTGGCCGGAGCTGGACGCGGACGACCTGGTGGTCGTACCCGGTTGGCGGCCGCGGGCGCACGGCCCGGCGGGGCCGGTCGGCCGGGACGACCTGCGGCGTCTGGCCGACCACCACGCCCGCGGCGGCACGGTGGCCAGCATCTGCGCCGGCGCGTTCGCGCTCGGCCGGGCCGGCCTGCTGGACGGTCGGCGCTGCACCACCCACCACGAGGTGCAGGACGACCTGGCCCGGGTCTTCCCGGCCGCCCGGGTGGTCCGGGACGTGCTCTACGTGGTGGACGACCGGGTGGTGACCTCCGCCGGCATCGCCAGCGGCATCGACGTGGCGCTGCACCTGGTGGCCACCCGGCACGGCCCGGCCGCCGCCGCCCGGATCGCCCGCACCCTGGTGGTCTACGCCCGGCGCAACGGGCACGAGCAGCAGGCCAGCGCGATGATGCGGCACCGCTCGCACCTGTCCGACGCGGCCCACCGGGTGCAGGACCTCATCGACAACCGGTTCTCCGAACCGCTGCCGCTGGCCGACCTGGCCGCCGCCGGCGGGGTCGCGGAACGCACCCTGACCCGACTGTTCCGCCAGGCCACCGGGCTCACGCCGCTCGGCTACCAGCAGCTGCTGCGGGTCGAGCGGGCCGAGCACCTGATCGGGCACGGGGCCACCGTCGAGTCCGCCGCCCGGGCCGTCGGGTTCACCGACGCCCGGATGCTGCGTCGGCTACGGGCCCGGGCTCACTCGCCGACCGCGTCCCGCGCCGACGGCGCCGGCGTGCGGTAGTAGTCGTCCCGGGACAGGAACTCCACCGGCAGCGAACCGGGCAGCGTCACCCGGGCCACCCCGTCCAGCGGACCGGGTGCCGCCCGGCGGGCCAGCTCGTCGCGCTCCGGCGGGGAGAGTTCGACCAGGTCCGGGTGGCTCAGCCGGAAACTGGCCACCGACCGGCGGACCAGCCGGGCCAGCTCCGTCACCGTGTCGGCCGGACCGCCGAGGGCGAGCGCCGGCTGCTGGATGGTCCGCAGCGCGTCGCAGACCACCAGCAGCTCCCCGTCGGCCGTCGAGTCCGGGGCGGACCGCTCCGCCGCTGGCCCGGCGGGTGGCGGCAGCTCCAGGCGGGACGGCCACTGCCAGCGGATCTGCCCGCTGACCAGGCGGGACAGCCGAAGAGCGCGCCGGTGCCGGGCGTCGCTACGGCCGTCCCGCCCGGAGACCACGGCCAGCTCGGCGCCGGCGCACACGTACGCCAGCCGCCGGTCGGTGACGGTGACGGTGGCCGGCGCGGGCAGCACCCACTGCCGCCGGGTGCCGGTGGGGCTGAGCAGGCAACCGGCCACCGGGGTACGCAGCCGCCGCAACACCCGCTCGCCCGGCTCGGGAACCAGCTCGTAGCGCCGGTCCAGCACCGGCCGGAGCTCGTCGTCCGGCGCGTCGAAGCGGTGCGGTGCGATGAAGAACGGGGACGCGTCCTCGCGCATCGTCACGACCTCCCGGCGGTTGACCTCCTGCCGGTAAGCCTCGCTCAGCCCGCCGGGCCTGTCATGACAGCCGTTAGGGGGTCGGCCGGTCGGCCGCCGCCTGCGACCGGTAGATACCGATCTCCTCCGGTCGGACGAGGCCGTCCTCGATCGCCCGGGCCAGCAGCGCCGCCTTGGTCGCCGCCGGCCGGCCCGCCCGGGTGTACTTGATCCGCGCCCGGTCCACGTACTGCTTGACGGTGTGCTCGCTGATCCGCATCCGACGGGCCACCGACGCCTTCGACATCGACTGGAACCAGAGCAGCAGCGCCTCCCGTTCCTTGTCGGACAGGGCCGGGCGGTCGGGGCGGGGGTCACCCACCATCGCCCCGGCCAGCGCCGGTGGCACGTACGGGCGGTCGCTGGCGGCGGCCAGCACGGTCGCCACGCAGTGTTCCCGCCCCTCGTGCTTGGCCAGGAAGGCCGCCGCCCCGGCGTCCAGCGCGGCGAGCATCGTCGCCGGGTCGGTGTGCTCGGAGTAGACCACCACCCGCCGACCGGCCGCGCTCAGCTCGGCCAGCTTGTCGAGCACCATCCGCCCGTGCAGGCGCAGGTCCAGCAGGACCACGTCGGCGTCCGGCGCGTCGCGCAGCACCTGGTCCGGATCGTCCCCGGCGGCCAGGACGCGCAGCTGCGGCTCGGCGGCCAGCCAGGCCCGCACCCCGTCGATCACCACCGGGTGGTCGTCCACGATGGCCACCCCGACGGGCCGGTCCCCGCTCACGTCCTGCGCCACCGGGTCTGCGTCCACCTGATCTCCCCGTCCCGCTCCTGCACGTGCTCCACCTGGCCGTCGTCCTCGGCGTGGCTGGGCGGACCGGTCCCGGCGGAATCGTCCACCTCGGGAGTGACCATGCTGACCACCACCTCGTCCCGGCCGGCGACCACGGTCAGCCGGGCCCAGCGCCGTGCCTCGGCCAGCGCGGCGGTCGGCGGGTCCACCAGCCGGCGGCGGACCTCCACCGGCAGCGGCGGGGGCGTGCCGATGGCGACCAGGTCGATCGGCAGGCCGTTCCGCTCGGCCAGGTCGGCGGCGGCGCGCAGCTCGTGCAGCAGCGGGTCCGGCACGTCGTCCGACTCGGCGATCAGCCGGCGCAGCCGGGCCGCGGCGAGCACGCACCGGCGCTGCACCAGCGGGTCGGCCGGATCGGCGCGCCCGTCGGCCAGTTCGGCCAGCACCTCCTCGGCGGCGCCGCTGACCAGGGCTAGCCGGGCCTGCCGCTCCCGCCGGGCCCGCTCGGCCGCGTCCCGCTCGGCGGCCACCGCGAGGGTGGCCGTCGCCGTCGCGGCGCGTTGCCGGGCCAGGCCGGCGATCACCGCGGCGCCGGTGAAGACCGCGATGGGCAGCGACGACGTGCCGTAGGCGTACATCACGTACCGGGTCAGGTCGGCGGTGGCGGTCGCGCCGTGCCCGAGCAGCGCGGCCAGCGCGATCAGCGAGTGGGCGGCGAGCAGCGCGAGCAGCCAGGGGATCCGCCGCCCCCAGAGCGCCACGACCAGGAACCAGCCGAGGGTGCCCCAGACCCAGTTGGCGGCGGTGAACAACAGCTCCCGCCCGCTGGCCGCGAAGACCGCCGCGTCCACCGCCAGCAGCACCGCTACCAGCGGCAGCGCCGGCGGCCGGCCCCCGCCCAGCAGCCGGGCCGCTGCGTATCCGCCGGTCGCGGCGACGACCAGCCAGCCGGCCGCGACCACCGCCGGCGCCGCCAGCTCGGACCACGACCCCAGCAGCGCCGGCAACCCGATCACCGCGTGCCAGACCAGCGCGATGGCGACGGCCGCGATCCGGGCGCCCCGGTCCGAGGCGCGGGCCACGTCGACCGCCGGGACGTCGTCCGGCGGCGGGCGGCTCGCCGGGGACGGATCGACCCGGGGTACGGCGACCGGGCCGGTGTCGAGGTCAGCCGACATGGGGCCATTCCAACCGGATCCGGGTGCCCTCGCCAGGGGCGGAGGTCACCTCCGCGTGCCCGCCGACCTCGGCGAGCCGCCCGCGTACCGACTCGCGCAGCCCGTACCGGTGGGCCGGGACGGCGGCCGGGTCGAAGCCGGGACCGTCGTCGAGAACCTCGACCACGACGGTCTCCGCCTCGGTGGTCAGCCGCAGCGTCACGGCCGCGTCGGGCGCGTGCCGGGCCACGTTGGCCAGCGCGGCGGCGGTGGCGTCCGCGAGCGCGGTGACGGCCGGGGCCGGGGCGGCGCAGGGCGCCAGCTCGGCGGTCACCGCCAGCTCCGGGTGGGCGTCGCGCACCGCCCGCAACCGCTCGTCGACCGCGACCCGGCCGGCGACCGGCGCGGACCGCGCGTCGGCGAGCCCGACGAGGGTACGCAGGTCGGCCCCGGCCCGCCGGCGCAGCGCCGGCGACCCGTCGGGCACCGCACCGAGGCCGACCATGGTGAGCGTGCCGAGGACGGTGTCGTGCAGGTCCCGGTTCTGCCGTCGCTCGGCCTCCCGGGTGGTACGGGCGATCAGCGCGTCCCGGCGCAACCCCTGGTAGGCGGCGAACGCCCGGTCGGCCCGGCCGATCCGCCGGCGCATGACGGCGGTCATCATCGCCGTCAGCCCGGTCTGCCCGAGCAGGGTCGCCGCGTGGGCGGTGGCCTCGGCCGGGTTGCCGGCGGCGGTGGCGCCGGTGGCGTAGGCGGCGGTGAGCAGCAGCCCCGCCGGGACCGACCAGCGGGCGGCGGCGGTGGCCTGCGTGTTGATCACAGTGGTGCTGGCCAGCACCGCGATCCAGCTGCCCTCACCCGGCAGCACCTCCGGCGCGACCAGGTGGGGGATGAGCAGGCACGCCGTCGTGGTGAGGGCCACGTCCCCGGTGACCAGCGCGGCGCCGATCCCGGCGCGCAGCGCGCGGACGGCGTAGAGCACCGACCACGCCGTCAGCACCGCGACCGCCACGAGCAGCGCCCCGGTCCGCACCGGCGGGGTGCGCACCGCCAGCGCGGTGACCGCCCCGACCAGCCCGCAGCTGAGCCGCAGCAGGGCCGGCAGGGTGGTGAAGATGAGCGTGAACGCGCCACCGGCCGGCCGGTCCAACATCGACGGCGGCGGGGTCGGAGCGGGTACGGCGGACATCGGGGAGGCGTCCTTCGGGCAGCGACCCGTCCGGGTCCGCGCAGCGGTAGATCGACGACGGAGAATAGCACGGTACGTCCGTTCCGATCACCTTCGGTACGCGTCGTGTCGCTGACCGGTCAACAGGCTCCCACCGTCGCGACGGCGAGCAGGTGGCAGCTGACCCCGGTCACCGCCGGGTCGCACTCGAACGCCCGCGCGCAGGCGACCGCCTCGCGGAACAGCGTGGACTCCTCGGCCGCGCCGAGCGTCTCCAGCACCGGCCAGAGCGGACCCTCGATGCCGTACACGGTGACCGCCGGCAGCCCGGCGGCGGTGAACTCGTCCACCAGCTGCTCCCGGCGGTGGAAGTAGGCGGTGGTGAAGCCGGTGGCCGGGTCGTTGACCCCCGTCGCGTACGCAGCCAGGATCGCCGGCCGGGTGTCGTCGTCCACCCGGCCCTGCCGGACCAGGTCGATCATCGGGGTGTTGCGGCTGATCGCGGCGGCCAGCACCGGCCCGCCCGGACGGGTGACCCGGGCGGCCTCCCGCAGCGCGGTGACCCGCTCGTCCCGCTCGGTCAGGTGGTACAGCGGGCCGAGCAGCAGCGCGGCGTCCACACTGGCGTCCGCGTACGGCAGGTGCCGCGCGTCGCCCACGCTGGCGCTCGCCACCGGGTGGTCGCGCCGGGCCGCCGCCGCGTGCGCCGGCACCAGGTCGACCAGGTGCACCGGGTGGCCGGCGGCGGCCAGCCAGCCCGCGTACGCCCCCGGGCCACCACCCAGGTCGAGCACCGTCGCGGGCGCCGGCGGCAGCAGCCGGGCCAGCAACTCCCGGGTACGGGTCCGCTCCAGCCGCCCCTGCGGCGTGCGGTCCAGCCGGCCGGCCTCGTCGTAGACCTCTGTGTAGTAGCGGCGGATGTCCGGCTCGGGCGCTCGGGTCGACGGCATCCGTCGATGGTGGGGCGTGGACGCGCCGCCGTCACCCGGGTTTTCGCGCCGGCTCCTCACGGGGTGTGAGCAGGTGTGACGTCCTCGCGATCACGAAAGGGCCGGTGTGACGTATCGGGGGAGGTCGGCGCTGAGGGGCACGGAAGGTGTGGTCCGGAAGGCGCCCCGGGGACACCGCCACTCCGTCATCCCCCCAAGACCGGAGCCCCCATGCTGAACACCGCACTGGCGAAGCTGCTCACCCTGAAGGTCGGGGCCACGGCGCTCGCCGTGACCGCCACCGGTGGGGTGGCGCTCGCCGCCGCGAACGGCACCCTGCCGAATCCGCTGGCCGGGGCGAGCGCCAAGCCCTCGGCGCACGCCACCGGCGCCCCCGCCGACAAGGTGAAGGGCGAGAAGTCACCGGGCGCGAAGGGCACCCCGTCGCCGTCCCTGGTCGGCCTCTGCCGCGCGTACACCGCCAAGGCCGGCGACAACCCGGGCAAGGCGCTGGAGAGTCCCGCCTTCACCGTGCTGATCACCACCGCCGGTGGCCGGGAGCAGGTGGCCGGCTACTGCGCCACGCTGCTCGCCGCCGAGAAGGGCAAGCCGTCCCCCCGCCCCTCGGTCCCGCCCAGCCACCCGACCGGCAAGCCGGACACGCGACCGAACCCGCAGGACACCACCCGTACCGGGGGCCCGGGCGGCGGCCACAAGCCGGCCACCCCGACCGCCGGCTGAGCTCCGACGCCGGGCGGGGCACCTCACTCCCATTCCCCCTCCGCCCCGCCCCGGCGTCGGTCAGGCCGCGTCGCACCGACTACTCACCCCCCAGGTCGTCGGTGCGACGCGTGCCGCACCCCCGCCCCTCCGGGGGCGAGCCGGGGCGGCGGTTTCGCGGCCGCCGCCCCGGCGGGTCCGCACCGGGCCCTGGCCGAGTCTCCCGGTCGCGCGACCGGTCGTCGTACCGTCGGTCAGCTCGCTGCCCAGCCGGCGGCGTTGCTGGTGGACTCCCGCGAGATGCCGGAGCCGGTGTCGGGCCACTCCCCGAAGCGTCCTCGTGCAGGTGGGCGAAGATGTAGCACATTTCCTCGCAGTCGGCGTCCAGCACCGCCACCGCCGGATCGGCGCGCACGGCCTCGTAGAACTCCCGACCCAGCGCGACGATCCAGCCCCGGCAGTAGAGGAACCCGTCGTCGGAGCCGTCGGTCACCTCGTGGACGTCCTCCCGGTCGATGTCGTGGAGCTTCCGCTCGACCACGCGGTCGAGGTCGGTCAGCTCCCGGCCGGACAGGTCGGCACAGAGCGCCCGAAGATTGGCGAGGAACGGGTCGAGCCAGTCGTGGATCGCGTACGGGTCGACGTCGTCGGCCTCCGGGTCGCGGGTCGCCAGGGCCCGGCGCAGCGCCGCCGGCTCCGGGCCGAGCCGCTCCCAGGCGGCCTCGACCAGTGCCCAGAAGCGGGCCTCGTCCTCCACAGTGGGCACCCGGATCGCGTCAGCGGTGTCGGTCACCGGCGGAGGGTAGCGAGCCGGACCGACAACCGGCCCGCCCCTTCCGGCCGGCCGTCGTTGGGCGGCCGGGTGGACGCCCACGGGGCTAGATTGGGGCCGTGACCGAGCGGATCAGGCCGCGGGAGTTCCACCGGCTCGACGGCGTCGAGGACTGGCGGGTGTTCTTCCACGCGACCTGCGCGCACTTCCGCACCGGGTCGTTCTCCCGGGGCGTCGCCCTGGTGGCGGTGATCGGCGGGTTGGCCGAGGCCGCGGGCCACTATCCCCATGTCGACCTGCGGCCCGACGGCGTGACCGTACGGCTGCCGACGCCCGACGTGGACTGGCCCAGCGAACGCGACGTCACGCTGGCCCGGCGGATCTCCGAGGCGGCGCGCGAGCTGGACGTGCCCGCCGACCCGGCCGTCCTCCAGCAGGTCAACGTCGCCGTCGACGCCCTCGTCATCCCCGAGGTGCTGCCGTTCTGGCGCGCCCTGCTCGGCTACCGGGACAAGGGGCCCGAGGACCTCATCGACCCGCACGGCCACGGGCCGTCATTATGGTTCCAGCAGATGGACGTCCGGCGCACCGCGCGCAACCGCCTGCACGTCGACGTCTCCGTGCCGCACGACCAGGCCGAGGCGTGCATCGCGGCGGCGCTCGCCGCCGGGGGTCGCCTGGTCACCGACCGAAATGCCCCGACGTGGTGGGTGCTGGCCGACGCCGAGGGCAACGAGGCGTGCGTGGCCACCTGGCTGGGCCGCGACTGAACGTCGGCGCGCCGCCCCGAGGCACCCGCCGGCAACTCGGTTGCCGCGCTCACCCCGGTTCGCTGAGGATGGCCGCGATGAGCGCTCTCAAGATGCATGCCGACGAGATCGAGACCGACGTCGACCTGGTCCGTCGCCTCCTGGCCGGACAGTTCCCGCACTGGGCCGGGCTGCCGATCCGTCCGGTCCCGTCGTACGGCACCGACCACGACATCTACCGGCTCGGTGAGCACCTCGTCGTCCGGCTGCCGCGGATCGGGTGGGCCACCCGGCAGGCGGCCCAGGAGGCGGAGTGGTTGCCGAAGCTCGCACCGCACCTGCCGCTCGCCCTGCCCGTGCCGGTGGCAATGGGGCGTCCCGCCGAGGGCTACCCCTTCGACTGGTCGGTGTGCGAGTGGCTGCCGGGCGAGAACGCGAACGGCACCATCGACGACCTGGACCGGGCGGCGGTCGATCTCGCCGCATTCGTGGCCGCGCTGCGCCGGATCGACACCACCGGCGCCTTCCCGCGCCTTCCCGGCAAGCGGGGCGCACCGCTCGCGGAGCTCGACGAGGGCGTCCGGCGGGCGGTCGCGCGCCTCGGCGACCGGATCGACGGTACGGCGACGCTGCGTTCGTGGCAGGAGTCGCTCGACGCCCCGGCGTGGGACGCCCCGGAGGTCTGGGTGCACGGTGATCTGCTGCCGGGCAACCTGCTCGTCGTCGACGGCCGGCTGTCCGCGGTCATCGACTTCGGCGGCCTCAACGTCGGTGATCCCGCCTGCGACCTGCAACCGGCGTGGAACGTGTTCGCCGGCCCCAGCCGCGAGCGGTTCCGCTCCGAACTGGACGTCGACGACGCGTCGTGGCTACGGGGTCGTGGCTGGGCGCTGTTGCAGGCCGTGATGGCCCTGCCCTACTACTGGGAGACGAACCCCGGCATCGTCCGGCAGGCCACGCATGCCCTGACGCAGGTCCTGGGCGACCGGCACTGACCTCCCGGCCCGCCCTGTTGGCACCTACCTGGCCGGCACGGCCTCCACCGAGGGCAGCCGTATTCCGGGTCCGATCGGCTGTGCGGCCGGGTGCGACCGAGCAGCCTGCGATACGGTCGGACGTTGTGACCGCGCCTGAGATCACCGTCGCCACCCCGGAAGACCGTGAACGGATCATCAGTTCGCTGGTCGCCGCCTTCACCAAGGACCCCGTCCTCCGGTACCTGTTTCCCGACGAGGCGACCTATCCCCGGTACGCCGCCGCCTTCTTCGGGCACCTCTTCGACAAGCGGGTGAGCAGGGAGACGATCTGGACGATCGAACGGGGCGCGTCGGTCGCGATCTGGGAGCCCCCCGCGAGCCAGAGCGAGTGGCCGGACGACGACCTCGTCGCCCAACTCCCCGCCGACGCACTGGCCCGCGTCCACGCCTACGACGAGGCCGTGCACGCGGCACTGCCGGCCGCTCCCTACTGGTACCTCGGCGTCCTGGGTACCCATCCGCAGAACGCCGGCCGCCGGTGGGGCCACGCCGTCATGACAGCCGGACTGCTCCGCGCCGCCGCAGACGATCTGCCGGCGATCCTGGAGACCAGCAACCCCGACAACATCGAGGTGTACGGCCGCGCCGGCTGGGAGGTGGTACGCGCCTTCACGGAGCCCCTCCCCACCTGGATCATGCGGCATCCGGGGTAGGTGTCAACCCGCCGGCTTGTCGCCCTCGGCGGGTGGCGGAGGAAGGAGCAGGCATGTCAACCGAACCGGAGCCCGGCCTCGCGCCCGAGCACACGAGACCCCGTTACGCCGAGGATCCGATCGTGATGACGGTCGACGGGCAGTACTTTCGCATCCGTCAGCGTGCTGAGACGCCCGGCGGGTACGACTTCGACTGGCTCAGCGGGCCGCACGACTACGGCTTCGGGATCACCAGAGCTGACGCCTGCGCAATGACCCTGCCTGAGATGGAGGAGGCCATCCGGAACTTCCTCGCTGAGATCGACCCCGCCACCGGATACCTGAAGGAGTAGTTGAGCGGGCGTGACTCGCTAGGTGGGCCAGCCGGTACCGCAGTACGCGCGCCTGCCCGACCGACAGGACGAGGCTGACTGCGGCGCTGCCTTCCACGCTGGTCACGTTCACCCTCGGCTCGGCGGCCGGGTGCAGAGCCTGGACGAGGGCCACGTCAACGATGAACGCCTCCGGCCGGTTGGTGTTCACGTGCCGGGCGTGGGAGCGATGCTGGCAGTCGTCCCGGTCGCGCCAGCGCAGGTGGCCCTGGTCGGCCGGCTCGGCACAGACCTACGGCGTTGCCCGGGGCACCGTGCGGATGGCCATACGCGAACTGCGCGACAGGGGCCCGGTCGTCACCGTTCACGCGCGGGGCACCTTCGTTGCTGAGCAGGGCTGACCACGCTGACGCGGTTGCACCCGGGTTGTGCCCGGCTATGTCGAAGATCAGCCCTGATCAGCGTTTCCGGTGGTGACAGTGGTGAGCCCGGCAGGATTCGAACCTGCGGCCTTGGGTAGGGGTGTTCCCTAAGCCGCGTTGTCGTCCTGCCACGCCACCCCGGGCCAACCGTCGGTGGTGGCGAGGAAGTGGACCACGATCGGCACGACGTGGCGGGTGTCGACCCCGTCACGATCGCCGTACTGATCGACCTGACCATGGGCCAACACGTACTTCCCGGACGGCTCCGGAGACCCTTGGGGATCAATGGCGTGGAAGCCGGCGTCGCCAGGCTCCGCCAGGCGCAGCACCATCGCGCGAGTACCACCCAGAACGAGGCCGAGGATGGGGCCGCGCTGATGTTCGATCCAGATCTCGCCCTGGCCAGCAGAGACTGCCTCCCGGACGGCGGACAACACCTGCTCCTCGCTCGGGTTCTGCAGCGTCGTCTGGCCCGTGTGCATCATCCACACCGCTCACTACCTCCGCCGGCAACGGTAGATCAGCGGGCCGTACGTTGTCCGGGGCTAGCTGCATCGTCAGTTCGGAAGGGCGAAGATCACCGCCGCGAGATGCCGGAAACGCCTGCTCGTGGCAGGGGAGCGGGGTGACACGCGTGCCGTTCGTGCCCGTAGAAGCGCGGGCTACTGGCACGTGGCTGGCACGCCGCCCTCTGATCCGTAGGTCTTCACCAACGTCTAGGGTCGCCGCGTGGGCGAGTTCGTAGCGGTGTCCGCCTTTCGGACCGAGGACGCAGACAGGGTGCTGGCCGCCGCCGGCCGGTTCTTCACGGCCAACGACTGGCTGGCTGAGCCCGCCCAGAGCACCGAACCGGTGACTGACGACGACGTACTGGGATTCCCGCCGGTAAACGGCTGGACCGTCGTCAACTGGCCGCGCTACTTCACCGAACTCGCCGCCGCGGAGTTCATCTCTCGCGACCTCGCTGTCCTTGGCAGCACGGTGCGCATCCACGATGGCGACTACTGGAGCCATTCGCTGCTGCGCAACGGCGCCACGCTGGACCGGTTCGCGACGATGCCGGGCTACTTCACCGATGACCCCGCGGAAATCGCTCGGCTCACTGCCAAGTACGCCGGCCAGCCGGCCCTGATCGCGGAGGCGGTCGGCTGCCCAGTCGATGATGTTGCGCCCTACCTCGTGCCGGTCGACGTGGAAGACGGCGAGGACGACGAGGGCTACTACGTCGTGGAGCCTGAGATGGGCCGGGCATTTCCTGACGATGAGTTCGAGCTGGACTCGCCCTGGGTCTTTGTCGACTTCTGGCGGCGGTTCGGCCCTCGCTTTCCCGACGACCTGTCCGCCTACCTGTGGCGCCTGCGCTTGGCCGAGGGATGGTTCGACAAGCTCCCGGGCGGAGGTGCTGAACTATAGCCAGGACAGCGCCTGAAGGGATTGCCCTGTCGGGCCGTCGTAGACCGTCCGCCGCGGCGTTCACCGAGCTCGCCGAAGCGATCTGACAGGTGGTCGGCGGGCCTAGCGTGTCCGCCGATCCGGTAACGCAACAGCGCCGGGGTTCGAATCCCTCCGGGCGCGCATCTCCCCAGGTGAGCCGGGTCTCGGCTCCAAGATCAAACCCATCCTTTTCGGTGGACCTCGTGCCGTGCCCGTGCGTCCATGCCCGCCGCGTCGTCGTGAACCAGGCGACCCCGGCACGCGCAAGGCGGTCGCGCACCCGCGCCCACTCCGGCGGACCCCGCGCCCTCCTCGCCGTACCGCGCGTCGTGCTCCGCCACCGGATCCGTCACTGGATCAGCATGCCGACCGACCCTGGTGATGAGTTGTCGCGCCCGCACCCGTCACACCTACGACGGGACACGACGAGACGGAAGGATGACGTGATGAGTGCGGACACGCGGCTGGAGGAGCTGGGCGTGAGCGGTCTGGGCGAGAGCGGGCTGGGCGGGAGCGGTCTGGGCGAAATCGACGAGCCGGCGTTCTCGGGGCTGGCGGAGCGGCACCGGCGGGAGCTGCACGTGCACTGCTACCGGATGCTCGGGTCGTTCGAGGACGCCGAGGACACCGTGCAGGAGACGTTCCTCCGTGCCTGGCGGCGGCGGGAGACCTTCGAGGGGCGGTCGACGTTCCGGGCCTGGCTGTACCGGATCGCCACCAACGCCTGCCTGGACCTGCTCGCCAAGTGCCGCCCGGAGCCTGCGACCGGCGGCGAGGTGCTGTGGCTGCAGCCCTACCCGGACCGGCTGCTCGACGAGCTGCCCGCGGGCGACGCGGACGAGCCGGAGACCGTCGCCGTCGCGCGGGAGACGATCGAGCTGGCGTACCTGGTCGCAGTCCAGCACCTCGCGCCGCGCCCGCGGGCCGTGCTGATCCTGCGGGACGTGCTCGGCTGGCCGGCGAAGGACGTCGCGGAGCTCCTCGGGGACTCCGTCAACTCCGTGAACAGCGCGCTGCAGCGGGCCCGCGCCGGCATGCGGGAGCACCTGCCCGCCGAGCGGCAGGACTGGACCGGCGGCGAGGAGGACGCCGGGACGCGCGAGCTGGTGCGCCGCTATACCGACGCCAGCGTGGCCACGGACATCGACGGGCTCGCCGCACTGCTGCGGGACGACGTCCGCTGCTCGATGCCGCCCACGCCCGGCCTGTACGTCGGCCGCGACACGGTGGTGAACGACTGGGTCGAGAGCGGCTTCGAGGGCCTGAAGCACCTGCGCGCCGTCCTCACCTCCGTGAACCGGCAGCCCGCCGTCGCCTTCTACCTCTGGCGGAAGCGGGAGGGCGCGTACCTGCCGCTGACGATCGACGTCCTGCGCGTCACCGGCGGGGCGATCACCGAGATCGTCACGTTCCACGACGACCAGTTCCCGCGGCTCGGGCTGCCGGAGCGCCTGCCGGCGGACGGCACGGAGTAGTCCCGGTGTGGACGCTCGCGCTGCCCGGTGGCGCGCGTGTCGCGGTGGTCGCGGTGGAGTGGTGCGACGCCTTCGGCATCGTCACCCGCGGGCGGGTGCAGCTGGAGCTGCGCGACGGCGAGCCCGGGCCGGTCCTCGGACGCGACGCCGGGTTCTGGCGTGCGGCACCGGCGTCCGCGCCCTGCGGAACCCCGACCGTCGCACGGCGAGGGTGCGCATCATCACCCCCCAGGGCCAGGACCTCACATGCCAGTCAACACACCCGGTACGCCGATTACCCAATGATGGAGGAACGACATGAACAGCATGAATGACACCGGGGGCGTCGCAGGCCCGGCATCGGGCCAGACCAGCCACACCCACCGACTCCGCGGGCTCGCCGGCACCGGCTTCATTGCCACGCTCGCAGCGATGGTGGCCACCACCCTCGCTGCTGCGCTTGCCCAGGCCGTTGGCGTCGACTTCGAGGTCCCCGATGGTGGCGAGACGATCCCGCTGTCCGGGTTCGCCGTGGTGACCGGCTTCTTCTCGGTCGTGGGCATCGTCATTGCCGTCGCTCTTCTTCGTTGGAGCGCTCGCCCCGCCGAGCGATTCGTGTGGACGGCAGTGTCGCTGACCGCGATCTCGTTGGTCCCGCCCCTCCTCTCCGGGGCAAACACCGCCACCACCACCGCCCTCCTTTGGCTACACCTCGTCCCTGCGACGGTGATGATCCCCACCCTGGCGCGGAGCCTCCGCACCCGGACCGATTGACGATCCCGCAACGGGACAACGCGCGGCACAAGGGCGTGCGCGAGCGCACTAACGTGGCCCTGCGGGAGGCTGTCACGCCGTAGCCGGCGGGGCAGGGAGCGCTGTTTGTGACGTGGGAGGTTGGAAAAGGCTCACTGACGACCGGGTAGACACCGCTCGCGCGGCCAGCGGCAGATGCGGATGCCCGTCGGCAGTTCGCGCTGGACGTGGCCGTTGTGTTGCTCGTGCTCGGCGCCGGCCAGCGCAACGTCGACGGCGGCCTCATCGAGGGTGTGGTACCGGGCAGCTGCGGCGGGCCGGGCTGGGCCTACCGCTCGGGCCGCTCCAAAGCGGAAACTCCGGTATAACGGGCGTGCAGTTCCGCTGGCCGACATCGCCCTTTCGGAGTGCCCCATGACGACGCAGTTGCGTGCCCGCCTCAGCGAGATACTCCAAGCTGGCCACGTCAGCGGTCTGCACGCCGTCGCGGCAGTTCGCGGTGGCCAAACCTTGCTGGAGTACTACGGAACGGGCGAGGACTTTGCCTGGGGCGACTCGCTGGGCGTCGTTGAGTTCGGGCCCGAGACGCTGCACGACATCCGGTCAGTCACCAAGAGCGTGACCGCGCTGTTGTACGGCATCGCGTACGGCGAAGGGCTGGTCCCGCCGCCGGCGGAGCCGCTCCTGCGGGGGTTCCCGCAGTACCCCGACCTGGCGGCCGACCCCCAGCGTGCCCGGCTCACCGTTGAGCACGCGCTGACGATGTCGTTGGGCGTGGAATGGAGCGAAGATCTCCCGTACAACAGCCCGGCCAACGCCGAGATCGCGATGGAGCTGGCGCCGGACCGGTACCGGTACATTCTGGAGCGGCCGATCATCGAGCCGCCCGGCGCCCGATGGACCTACTGCGGCGGTGCCACGGCGCTGCTCGGCCGACTGGTCGCCGATGGCACCGGGCAGTCGCTGCCGCAGTACGGGCAGGCCGTCCTGTTCGCGCCGCTGGGAATCGACAACTTCGGATGGATGACCGGCGCGGACGGAGTGGCCTCCGCCGCGTCCGGGCTGCGACTCGCGCCCCGCGACCTGGCCAGGATCGGCGAGCTGATGCTGGCCGAGGGAGCCTGGGACGGTCAGCAAATCGTCCCCGAGGACTGGATCCGCGCGATGCTCCAGCCACGCCTGCAGACCAGCTGGGGCGCGCAGTATGGCTACCAGTGGTACGTCGAATCCATTGAGGGCCGTCGGCTGGTAGCCGCCATGGGCAACGGCGGGCAGCGCCTGTTCGTCCTGCCCGACCTGGACCTCACCGTGGCCATTACCGCCGGCAACTACGACGACCCCGACCAGTGGCGGACCCCGCTCGGGGTGCTGGAGCGGATCATCCTCCCCGCAATGGCCTGACGGGGCCGGGTCCTTCCGTCAGCCGTGTCGGCATGGCAGGCATCTGGGCCAGACGTCACCTGACACATGTGGTTGGGACAGTTGCTCCATTCGCCGGAGGTGCATCCGTGTCACGGCAACCCGACCCGAGTCCGGTCATCGACATGTGAGTGCGTCGCCACCGTCGCCCGGTCGTCATCGAGGATGGCCGAGTAACAGGGCCGGCTGTCGAGCGTGTGCTGAAACGGATTCGTGGTGGGACTGGACAGATGCCGTGCGGCGCGCCCAGTTCTGGAGGTCCTGGGCCGAGTGGACGATGAGCCTTCGGTCGTCTGCACCGGTGATGGCTTGGTGATCGTCTCGACCGGGAGCGGAAAGTCGCTGACCTGCGGTCACATGGGTGCGCCCGGCAGGATTCGAACCTGCGGCCTTGGGATTAGAAGTCCCCTGCTCTATCCGCTGAGCTACGGGCGCGCGGCGTGCGTGTCGCGCCAAGAGACTACCGCCGCACCCCCGGGCAGCGGGGGAACGGGTGCCCGCTGCGGCGCGGTGATCAGCGTCGCACGCCGCCGCGCGTCCGGTCATCCGGGTTCCGGCCGGGCGCGCCCCGTACCCTCGGTTTCGTGCTACTGGAACCGGACGCCGAGAACGAGGTCGCCTACGAGCTGTGCCAGCTCCTGGGGCGCGCGATCCTGCCGGTCCGCCCGGCCGGGCCGGCCGACGACGGCCCCGCCGGCACCGCCTTCTTCTTCGCGCATCCGACGGGGGAGTACCTGCTCACCGCCGACGTCCTGACCCGGGTCGAGGCCGGCGAGGTCGGGCTGCGGCCGAGCGTCACCGAGCCGACCGGGGCGGCCCCTGACGCGCTGGTCCTGCCGCACTTCGCCGACCGGTGGGGGCACCTGCCCGATCTCGGGGTGGCGGTGCTGCCCACCCACGGGCTGCACGAGCGGGCGGCCGGGCAGGGCTGGCGCTGGCGTACCCAACCGGTGCCGGACGCGGTCGCGGCCGGCGCGGACGACGTCGCCCGCATCGGCGCGGAGCCGGTCACCGCGATCGTGCTGGCGCTGGGTGTCCGCGACGACGGATCGCGGCCGCTGGAGGTCGCGGTCGAGCGGGCCGTCCGCGCGGGCGACGGCCTGCGGATCACCGGCGAGCTGCCCGACGGGTACGTCGGCGCGCCCGTCTTCGGCGTGCAGGCCGACCCGGCGGGGGAGGTCGGGCTGCGCTGCCTGGGCCTGGTGCTGCCCGGCGAGGGCGACCACCCGGTGGCCACCTTCGACCGGATCACCGCCGAGCTGCCGACCGGCGGCTGAGCGCCGGTCAACCGGCCTGCGGTGCTCCCGCCGGTGCCGTGTCCGCAGCCGGCTCCCGGCTGCTGGGAACCGTGGTCGCACCGGACTCCGTCGGGTCGGGGCCGACGTTCGTCGGGCCCGCGCCGAGGAACGCCTCGGCCCACCGCCCGACCTCGGCGAAGACCTTCTCGCGTACGGCGGAGCCGGAGAGCGTCAGGTCGTGCAGGCCGCCGTCGAAGCGGGCCAGGGTGACGTGGTGGCCGAGCCGGGGCGCCCAGCGCACCATGTGCTCGACGTCCAGGACGGCATCGGCCAGGGCCGCGTTGTCGTGCCACTTGGTGCCCTTGAAGCTGCGGGTCGAGCAGGCCAACAGCACGGGCACCGGGATCTCCAGCCCGGCCCGCAGCTGCCGCTGGGCGGTGCGGATGGCGTTGATCCACCCGGCCCGGACGGGGAACCCGGCGAGCGGCTTCCAGGCCAGGTCGTACGTCCACTCGCCGCGGTGCTCGGCGTGCAGGCTCTCGCCGTACACGGTGCCGAGGCCGAAGGGGAGGATGCGCTGCGGCGCCCGGCGGCCCAGCCGGGAGACGGCGGCCGCGAGGGGTCGACGGATGACCCAGGGGGCGTTGATGTCGAAGAACGGGCTGTTCAGGAATAGCCCGTCGACCAGGCCGGCGTCCCGGCGGGCGTGCGCCCAGAGCGAGAGGATCAGGCCGCCGGTGGAGTGGCCCATGGCGAGCAGGGTGTCGTGCCCGTCGTCCTCGCGGATGATCTTCGCGGCGGCGTCCAGCTCAGGGAAGTAGTCACCGAGGTCGCGGCAGAAGTTCGGGGTCTGGTGCGAGAGCAGGCTGCGACCGTACTTGCGCAGGTCGAGCGCGTAGAAGTCCCAGCCGCGCTCGGCGAAGAAGTCGGCGACGTGAGTCTGGAAGAAGTAGTCGACGAAGCCGTGCACGTAGAGCACGGCCCGCCCGGTCGGGCGCTCGGCACGCCGCCGGACCAGGGTGGCGACCACCGGTCCCTCGTCGTCGGTGCCCAGGTCGATCGTCTGCCGCTCGTACGGCGGCCCCAGCACGTCCGGTTCCACGAAGGCGACGGTACGCCCGGAAGCTACCGGGCGGTAGCCCCCCGTTGCCGTCCCCGTCCGACCGCGCCGGTGGACGGGGACGGTCGAGGCGTGGTCTCAGGCCGTCTCGGCGTCGACCCGTTCGAGGTCGGCGTCGGCGTCGGCCACCTGGTCGGGGCCGGGCTGGCCGATCTCCCGGATGTGCTTGTTGTGCCGGGGCTCCTGGCGCGTCTTGGCGTCGTTGAGCCGCCGGCGCAGGTCGTCGCGGACGTCGTGGAGCGCCGCGCGCAGGTCCTCCTCGCTGGAGGTGGTGACGATCTTCTGCCGACCGGCGATCCAGCACTCCAGCGTGACCTTCTGCCCGCGCGCCTCGCGGTCCTTCACCGACAACTCGAGCTCGGTGGCGTCGGCGTGGAACGCGGCCAGCCGCGCGTCCAGGGTCGCGAACTGCTCCACGATCCAGTTCCGGTCGCCCTGGGAGAAACCGGCGCCGACGCGCAGGCACTCGGCAACGGTCGCCGGGTTGGTCACCGCGCTCATCGCCGCACCTCCCGCTCGGTGCGGACGGGGCCGGTGGTACGCGAGCTGAGAATCATCGTCACTGACCTTTCTCATCGAACCTCGTGCCGTGCTGGCTCTCGGTTGATCAAATCCATACCCAGCCGGAGCCGTTCCCACGCCGGGCGACCCCGCCTTCCGATCCTGGTCACACCCGGTACGGCCACCCAGGGCCGCCCGGCCCTAGCAGACCGGGCCCTTGATCAGGTTCTTGTCCACAGGGCGGTCTCGTCGTCCACAGGCCCGGCCGGTCCACTCGTGGCGCGGCGCCCACCCGGCCAGGCTCGGCACCGAGTCGACTCGCCACGGCAGGCCCTGAAACCCCTGGGAGGGGACGATGTTCGATACCTACGTCACGATCGTCGGAGATGGCTAACGCCCATCATCGTCGACCATCCCCCGACCTGCGGTTATTCGTGGTCGACGCTGCGGAGCCGGGTGTTGATCCGGCGGAGGGCGTCGATGCTGGCGGGGTCGATGCCGCTGGCGTGCGTCGTGTCGTCCTCCGCTCCGACGGCCACAGCCCCGACGTACCGATGCCCCTCGTGTTGGCGGGGCGTCGGCAGGTATACGGTCCGCTGGCGGGCGACTTGCTCGCGGAGTTCGTCGACTGCCGCCGCCATCTGGCGCAGCTCGCCGACCGCGACGCGGCGCATGCGCCGTTCGGCGGAGCGGGACAGCCAGCCGCAGTATCCGGCGATGAAGAACGAGACGAGGATGGCGTACGCGCCGCGGTTGACGTCGAAGTGCAACTCGGCGTCAACGGTGTAGAGGACGATGGCGGCGCTGATGCTGAACACGGCGAGGAGGAGGTAGGCGTGTTCGGCGCGGAGACGGCCGGGATCTCGGTCGGACGTTTGCTCTCGGGTTCCCCACGTGTCGTTCATGCCGTGGAAGTTTCACGTACCGGGTACTTTCAAGGTCAAATAATCTCGTCGCATGTCGCAGATAGCGAAACATGAGTGATCATGCTGTTACGCGGTGCAAGATCGGTCCGATTGGATCAGATGGGGCTTGTCCGAAACGCGACCCTGTACCGGTCCGCCGGGTACAGATCCTGCAAACCGTCCGCGTGGATGACCAGGATCAGCGGCACACCCTCAGGCATGTCGTAGGTGTCCCGCTCCGCTGGTGAGGGCATCCGCGCCGACACCGTATCGTCCGCGTCGACCGTCACCAGCTCCGGCTCCGGGTGCTCCCGCACGACCACACCGTAGCCCCGCACCGCGGTCGCCAAGCCCTCGTTCCGCAACATCATCAGCGCAGCCCGGGCGGTCTTCGGCGCCACCCCGTACGTCTGCGCGAGCATCGTCTCCGACGGCAGGCGCCGACCGGGTGGAAGTTCCCCGGAGGTGATCTGCGCGCGGAGGATTTCGGCCAGCTCCAGGTAGCCGACCGGGCCCTGCCCCGGGTAGATCACCCCGGCAGGCTAGGGCCCGGCGTTCTGGGTGTTGGTGGGCTACCCAGCTAGCCCAATTTGGAGGTCAGGCCGATGCTTTGCGGACCTTCGCGAACCGGTTCCACAGCTTACGGCCCACCCGCAGCTTCCGGCCCGGGGTGCGCCGGCACCACCAGCAGTCGCGGAACACCCTCCCGTCGCTGCGGTAGTGCCGGGCGCTGCCCTTGCAGCACCAGCAGTGCTTCCACTCCCGCCACCAGCAGTCGACGCCGTAGCAGAACAGCACGGCGATGACGACCAGGGCGAGCATCACCTGCCACGGCGCCTTCCCGATCAGGTCCCTCACGCCGCCGCCTCGGCCTTGTTGTCGCTCTCCGCCCAGGCGGCCAGATCCGCGTGGGCGTACAGGTCCGCGGTCCCCCGCCTGCCGCGCGGCTGAGGCACCCTGCCGACCTTCCGCTGCAGACGCTTCTTGGCTGCTGCGTGCGTCCACGGGAGCACGCCGGCATCCACCGCCTCACGCAGCGTCAGGAAGTCGCCGGCAGGCCTTGATAGCGCCTCTACCTGCGATGTCTCCGGGGACCGGGGACAAGCGAGCGCCCGGGCCTGCTTCACGGTCAGGTAGGCGACCTGCACCTCGGTGGCGCGTCCGCCGATGACGACCTGCCACCGTCCGAGGGTGCGCGACGAGCGGGGCATGGCGGCCTCGGGGACGAGCATCTTCCAGTTGTTGGTGGTGTAGCGGGCCAGGAAGCGGATGCCGAAGTTCTCGCGCGCCTCCGGTCCGCCGATCGCCCGGGCGGTGAGCATCTGCGCGATGGCGAACACGTTCACCTTGGCGGAGCGGCCCATGAACAGCAGGTCGGCGAGCGCCGCGATGGCCGGCGATCGCTTCGGGTCGCTCTTCTCCCGCACCTCCGCCCAGAAGTTGGTGAGCTGGCCGATGGTGGCGTTCAGCTCCTCGCAGATGACCAGCTCCCGCTCGCCGGGGTCCCAGTCCTCCGGCTCGTGCAGGGCGAGGGTGTTCCGCTCGTCGGCCTTCTGCGCCTTGCGGATCAGCGCGTCGTGCATCTGCGCAGGTCGGGTGCAGTAGTCCACGCCGGGCAGGCCGACGGCCCACCGGTGGGAGCCCTTGCGGTCGAGGATGGTGACCCGGCCGCCGCGGGCGAGTACCTGCACGGCCAGCAGCTGCGCGAGGACGCTCTTCCCGGCGCCGCTGCCGGCGGACGCCGCGATGTGTGGGGAGTCGTCGTGCAGGGAGATGACCACGGGCGTGTCCCCTGCGCCCTGGCCGATGTAGAACTCCCACTCGGCCAGCTTGGGCAGCCGCTCGACCACCTGGTCGTGTCCGACGAGCGCCGGGGGGCGTTTGCGGACCGTCCACCGGGCGCGGACCTTCGGGCCGACCTGATCCCACGACTCCACCAGATCGGCTACGGGGATCTTGCTGCCGATGATGGAGGAGACGAGTTGCCGCTGCTCGCGGGTCAGGTACGGGCTGTCGATGGTCAGCTCGATGCGCGGTCCGTACTCCGGCGCTGGCCGGCGGAACACCTCCAGCTTCGAGGTCACCGGTCGGGCCTTGCGCTGCAACGCCCACAGCCCGCGCTGGAGGTGCTCCGGCAGCCACCGCACCACCGGCTCGACGTGCTCGCCGTACCACAGCCGCATCCGCTCCTCGGCGGGCGACAGCGGCTTGGCCAGCCGCGGGGTGAGGTTGCCCAGCGACGGGTCGACGTGGAGTTGCACGCCGGTCTGGAGGCCGAGTGGCGGGGTGATGGCGGCGAGGGTGGGGGCGATGTACGCGGCGTGGAAGCGGCGGCGGACGATGCGGCGACGGCCGCGCCACACCGCCACCACGGCGACGCTGCTGGCGGTGGTGAGGCTCTGGTCGGGGAACGCGGTGACGACTCCGGCTGCGGCCGGTACGCCGATTCGGTACGCCTGGCGCTGCCACCCGGCGAGCCGGCCGGCGCCGCGCTTGAGGTACAGGTAGCCGGTGCGCCCATCGAGGGGCCGCCCCGACAGGTAGCGGTAGGTCACCCGCATGACGGTGTGCTTGACCATCAGACCTCCTGGGCGTGGCGGTGGCCGTTGACGGCGGCGGGCGGCTTGGGCCGGTGGCGCAGGACGGATGATTCGCTGACGCCGGCTTCCTTCATGAGGGCCGTCAGGGAGGCGTCAGCGCCGAGCTTGGTGACGGCGGCGGTGACCTTCTCGGCGGCCGTCATCTGACGGCGCCCTGACGGCTTCTTGGCGGGCCGCCTGATGGTCGTCATGACAGGGGCCGGTGACGGGGCGCTGACGGCGTCGGTGACGGTGCGGATGGCAGTCGGTGTGGTGGCGTCCATGACGGCGGTCAGGGTGTCGCCAGGTGGCGGCTTGATGGCGGGCTTCTCCCCCGCCAGCTTCGCCGGGGTGAGGTCGCCACTGATGAGCGCCGCGTACCCGTCGAGGTCCGCCCGCTCGGCGATCCGCCGGGCGATGTGCTCCACGTCGTACGTGTTGACGGCGATCTCCGCCATGACCGGTCCGGCCTTCTCGCGGATCAGCTTGTCGAGGGCGGTGGCGATGGCCTTCTGCCGCCGCTCGGCCCGCACCTGCTCCCGGGCCGCCGCGAGGGACGCCCCCCGGGGAAGGCTGCCAGCCTGGGCGAGTAGCCGGGCGCGGCGGGTGATGCCGGGGTGCCGGACCCACTGCCACACCCCGTACGCCGGGGCGGTGTCCTCCAGCTTCCCCGCGGCGCGGAGTGCGTCCCGGCGCTCGGCTCCCTGGATGAGCAGGTAGACGAGGTAGCCGAGGGCGGAGAACCCGCCGAAGAACGCGGCCATGCCGATGTGGGCGTGTCCGAGCACGTTGGTGGCGACGGCCAGGGCGGCGAACGCGAACGACAGGCCCATGGCGGCGAAGGCCCGCTCGCCGAGTTTGCGGCGGTCGTTGGCGTGGCGCATGAGGACGACGCCACCCAGCTCGGCGGCGGCGATGGGGCCGACCGCCACCCACCACGGCACGTCAAGCCACGCCGCGGCGGCGGTGACGGACCCGCCGAGGGCGGTGGCGAGGACGACCGCGTAGAAGACGCGGACGGTGCGGTTGGTGCTCATCGGGCGTTGGCCTCCCGCTTCTGCATCAGGTCGGACCAGAGGAACTGCTCGGGGTCGGGGGTGGCGGTGACGGCGGCGACCGGCTGACGGCTGTCGAGCACGACGGGCCGGGTGGTGTACCAGCGGTAGGCCCGCTTGATGGCCCGCACCGTCCAACGCGTGGCGCGGTACAGCGCGAAGGCGATGACGGCCAGCCCGACGGCGAAGTCGACCGTCGCCCGCCCCGTCACCTTGGCGACCTTCCAGGCGAAGACGATGGCGTCGACCAGCGCGACGGTGCCGCCGCCGCTGGCGGTGTGGTCCTTGTTGCAGGGGATCAGCACGGTTTCGCACATCAGCGCACCAGCTCCCTCCGCCGGGCGGCGGTCTGTCGGGCCAGCTCGGCGCGGACCGCCTCGTCGTGCTCGGCGGCCTTCTGCGCGCGGAACCACGCCAGGTACTCCTGGCCCTGTCGTGGGTCGCTCTGCCGGTAGACGAGGGCGCGGGCGCCCAGGAAGACAAGGGTGGGGACGCCGATGCCGCCGGCGAGGATGAACGCGACCCACTCCCAGCCCGTCACCGGTCACCCCCGTCGGACTCGACGAGGACCAGCCGGCGGCGACCCCCGTACCGGTTGGGGTTCTGGCGGATCTTCGCGTCGAAGCGGCGCAAGCCGCTGGTGCGGTCGTAGCCGGTCTCAATGCCGGTGCACTCCACCTTGCCGTCGCGGGTGGTGCGTTCCTCCAGCTTGAACCGGGTGGTGGGCTGTGCGGCCTGGGCCGTGTAGTTGATGATGGGCATGGGTCGACTCCTTCGCAGTCGTCCTGAGGCCCTCGGCCAGCGCTGCAATCGCTGGTCGGGGGCTGCCTCGTTGTGGGCGCCTTCCGAATGTAGTGGGTATCTTGTCAGATCGTCAAGGTACCCACTACAGTCACGTTTGCAAGGGCACCCCTTACGATCACGAGGTGGAGAATCCGTTGGCCGACGTTGACGACATTGAGCGCATCACCGACCCCGCTGAGCGGGCAAGACAAGCAGGCGTGCGCCTCGCCGCCGTCCCGGCCTGGCAGGAACGTCTCCGGAAGATCCGGCAGGCCGCCGTTCTTGAGATGAGGCAGCAGCAGATGAGCTACGGGGACATCGGCAAGGAGTTGGGCCTGCACCGCAACCGCATCCAGCAGATCGCCGAAGGCCGGCCCGGCGGCGGCAAGGGCGCGAAGCCCGACGCCTGACCCCAGACGCGACGAAAGGCCCCACCGCCCGGACTGGACGGTGGGGCCTCTCCGTTGCTGCTGGTCGGTACGGTGCTGGCAGGGGGTGACCGGGTGAAGTGCTGGTGTTGCGGTCGGTGGTGGCTGCTGCCGTGGGCGTGCGGCCGGTGCCGGCGTCAACGCCGCGGCTGGCGGCGGGACTACTTGGCCCGGGCGGCGCCGCAGGACGCCCTGCGCGGCATGACCTCCCCGCGGAGTCCCGAGGTCAGAGACTGACCACGCCGGGCCCGAAGAGGACGACGATGAGCAGCACCAGCACGGCGCCGACCATCGCTAGTTGCGCGACTGTCAGCTCCCGTTTCACGACCACGCCGGCGGGTGTCGGGGTGATCGTGGCGGCGGTCTTCCAGTCCCGCTGCACGACGACCTTGTCCCGGCTGCTGCGGGGAGTCGCGCGGAAGCCGGCCGCAGTGGCGTGGGCCATCGCGTCGTCCATGGTGACGGGCCACGCGCCGATGCAGACTCTGCCGTCCGGGGGGAACGGGCTGTCCGGTCTGCCGGGCGGGGTGGCTGCGCTGGACATCGAGGGCTCCCGGGGAAGGTGAGGGACCTGCACGTGGGCCGCCCACTGTAGCGTCCACGGACACGAAAGAGCGGCCCCTCACCCGAAGGCGAGGGGCCGCAGTCTGCGCGGTGGTGCTACATCTGGGGCGTGTTCGGGCCAGGCGGCGGGATGTCGACCACCGACGGGCTGTCCGCCTCGCCGACGGGCGCGGACACCAGCGAGGTGAGGATCGACGCGATGGCGGCGAGGGCGCCGACGGAGGCGACGTCGCCCCAGTTGACGTTGAGGACGCCCAGGCCGTCACCGGCGAGCAGGGCGAGCACACCCTGGGCGAAGGTCTTGACGGCCCGTTCCAGGGCCTGCTTCCAGAACGTGCTGGTCCACATGGTGTGCCTCCTGTGGGTACGGTCGTTGGGTGCAGCTGTACGAGTCGACGCCGGATGGCATCGCCGAGGTGCCCCGGCCTTGCCCTGCTGGGCACACGGAGACGACCCCGGCGTGGGGTGCCTGCCGGGTGCACGGGTGCTGGGAGATGGGCCGCCAGTGGCGGTGCGAGCGGCCCGGGTGCGGCCTCGTGACGCAGCACGAGCATCAGCACCGGCGCGTCAGGTAGCTACCGGCGGCCGGCGTCCTCCCGGTCCCGTTTCCGCTGCGCCCGGGTCAGCAGCCGGTGAGGGATGTACGTCTGCAACGCGAACGCTGTCACCAGCAGGAACGACGCGAACCTACGGCCCGGCCAGCCGGGCGCGAAGTAGTTGACCAGCGTCAGCGCGAACAGGGCCGACTCCACCGCGCGCCGGTACAGCGTCCACCGGCCCTCTGGCGTCCGATGCCACGCCCCGCCGGTCTTCCAGTGGTAGCGGACCACGAACGACGCCGCCAGGCCGAGGCCGACCACGCACGCCGCGAGGGCGAGGTGGATCCACCCGCGCCAGGCAAGGAAGTCAGTCACGGTTTGCCCCCAACGCTGACGCGATGTTCGGTGCCAAGTGGTTCTCCGAGCTGATCCGCCGCTGCGTCTTCGCGGCCTGGTCCACCTCGGACTGCCGGGCGATCACCGAGTTCAGCCGGCGCACCGCCGCCGCAATGGCGCTGCGGGCCTTCTCCTGCTCCGCCGGGTCATGCTCCGGCGGCATCCACCGTTTATGTCGACTCATCGGCTCGGCTCTCCGCAGCCTTGCTGATGGACCGCCAGGCCTGCGCCGACGTGGCCGAGTGCTCCAGCAGCTTGCCGTTCTGCTCTCGGAGCACTTTGTTGGCCTCCACCTCCAAGGCGTGGGCGGTCTTCCACGCGGTCACGTCGTCTGTCTTTGCCGCAATGACCGTCTCGTATGCCTTGACGATGCGGTCGACCTGCGGCCCGGGCACCAGGATGCCCTTCAGCAGCAGCCCGACGACTGTGACGACGACGCCGCCCAGCAGCGCCCACGGCCCACCGCCCGCCACGGCCGCGGGCAGCCATTCCACTACTGCGTCGGGTTGGCCGGCTCACCGGCGGGGAGCAGGTCGCGGAGCTTGGTCAGCACCTGCTCGGCGGTCAGCTCCCCGGACTGGCTGGCCTGCACCAGGGCGCGCAGCTCGGCGTCGCGGCTGGCTTCGGCGGCGGCGTGCTCGTCGAGGCGTCGTAGGACGGCGTCCATGTCGAGGCCCTCGACGCTGGCGGCGAGCGCGACCAGGAGGCCGTCGACCCGTCGCTGCCAGGCCTCGTCGCGGATGCGCCACTTCACCGGCTCCACGGTCGCGCCGGTGGGCGTGGCGGTCTTCCCGACGGCCCACGCCTCGATGACCTGGCTGGCCTTCTCCGACATGTCGTCCTCCACGGTCGGGGCCTTGATGAGGCCGATGTAGGTGAGGTAGCGGCGGAACACCGCCGACTGGTCGCGGCCAGCCTTGATGGCGTCGCGGTGGTAGGAGATGTGCGTGTGCCAGCGATGCGAGCTGTCGCCCGTCGTGCGCCGGCCGAGGCGGTCCCACCGGCGGACGACCACCCCGTCCGGGCTGTAGATGACCTCGCGGATGTCCCGGGTGTCGGCGCTGCCGGCCTTGCACTGCGCGACCAGCCACATCGAGAAGCTGGCCAGCGTGTGCCGCTTCCCCGCGACGGAGACGCTGAAGTCGCCGACGTCCAGCGCGGAGGCGTAGTCGGTCAGCCCGGTGCGGTCCCGCGACGACTCCACCACCGAGTAGTCGTTGGTCACCACCCGGTCGGCGCCGCAGTGGTAACCCCCGCGGTGAGCAGGGTCGCCGACGATGCCGACCTCCGCCGGTTCCAGGTCCGCGCTGCGGGACTCGGACGACATGTTCAGGTGGTCGAGAAGCAGCCGGCGGGCGGCCAGCAGATTCGCGGGGGCGCCGGTCATCGGCTCAGCCCCCGTTCGGTGTGGCCGTGTACTGGGTCGGGTCGGTCGGGTCCTGCGCCACGTCGTAGCCGGGCGCGGTGAACGGCCCGTAGACGGTGCCCTCCACGATCTGGGTGGTGGCGGACACCTGCTGCGGTGCCTGCGCCGGCAGGGTCACCTCACCGGTGAACGTCACATCGCGGGTCACGGTCGCCGGTTCCCCCTCCACCACGACCTGGAAGCGGATGGGGTCGTCGGGCCCGTAGCTGGGCTGGTCGAAGTCAACGCGGATGGTCACGGGCGCTCCTCGGCTGCCTGTGGACAGAGGCAATGCGGCCCCTCTCGAAAATGGCGTGGGTCAGGCCAGCGAGACCATCGAGTTGCTGCCGAAATCGAGCAGCGACTGCATCCCCAGGGTCGTCAGGTTGATCAGGCCGATGCAGCCGTACCGGAAGGTGTAGTGCTGCCCGGCCGACAGGGTGTGCTCCAGCCAGATATTTGCGCTCGTGGTGCCAGCAGGCAGGGTGAACGGCCACAGCAGAGGCGGCATCCGGTACGTTCCCGCGACGACGCTGTATCCCACTGCGCGAGTCGTGCGCGCGGAGGCGATGGCCGCACCTGTCTGGTTGACCACTCGGGCATTCCAGGCGGTAGCGGCGTTGGCGGTCGCCTCCCAGTCCCCGGACAGGTCGTCAACCTCGGCCAGCAGGCACAACGCCAGCCGGTCACCAGCGGTCACGGGGATCGCAGGCGACGACAGTACCCGAGAGGTCGCCGCCGCCGCGTTGATGTCCACCGTCGCCCACTTGCCCGCCGGGAGACGGCCGGTCGTATCTGTCACCAGGGAATATGTGGGCGGGGTGCCGGTGCCGCTCGGCCACTCGAACCAGCCTGACGGGCGGACCGTACCGGAGTCGCACAGCGCGTCGGTGATGTAGTTGCCGGGCTGCCCCTCCGAGGTAACCCAGCCCGGCCAGGCTGGGCCGCTGGCACGGATCGCCGCCGCTACGACGCGGGCCATCCGCAGATGACCGAGGGTGTTCGGGTGGGTGCCGTCACCCGAGTCGTACGCGGCCGGGAGCCGGCCCGTTGTGGTGTCGACCAGCGCCCCCCACACGTCCACGACCTGCGCGCCGAGCAGCGGCGCGAACACGCGCAACCATGCGTTGTATCCATCGATGGCGGTGTGGAACGCCGCCGGGTCACTCGCTCCACGTGGCGGGACGGTCCCCACCAGCACCTGCCCGAGGGCGCGTAGACGGGTGATGATCTGCGTCATGGTGCTGGCGTAGGAGGTCACCGACACGCCCTGGCCGGCGTCGTTCGTCCCGGCCAAGACCACGAACGATGTCGCCCCCGATGCCTCCACCGCAGCCAGCCGTGCCAGCATCTGGTCACTGCGCTCACCCGGCACGCCGGCCTCGAACGAGTCGGGGCGGATGAGGTTGTGCCCAGCCAGGGCGATGGCCCGTGAGGCGTACGAGTAGCTGAAGTTGCTGGCGGCCGATCCGTTGGTGATGGAGTCGCCGATGAACGCCCATCGGTGCCCCCGCTGGAACGCGGCCGGCCGCGACGCCGACGCCGCGATAGCCGCCGCCTGCGCCGCGTCGGCCTTGGTCGTGGCGTCGGTCGCCGCCGCTGATTGGGCCGCCGCCTCCGCCGCGTCAGCTTTGGCCTGCGCCCCCGCCGGGGTTTCCGCCGCCCCGGCCACACCCTCCACCGCGGAGACACGCTGCTCGACCGTCACGAAGTCGCCGCCGATGTTGGCGACCATCCGGGACCGGGGTCCACCGTTCGCGGACGCCCACACCTCGGTCACCCCATCGGGCCCCTGGAACGGCGGGATCTGCCCCGCCGCCCTCGCCGTCGCCCCATCGGCGGAAACGATCACGGGAACCGCCACGCCGTCGGAATCCAGGAGATCCGTGTACTGAGATCCGCCCGTCTCCGCCGACCAGAACGCGATCGTCACGCCACCCACCACGACGGCGTTCTTCCCGGTAACCTCCCCCACCGTCGCGTCGTCGCCATTGATGAACGTCCAGTCGGACACTCCACCGCCGAACCAATACCGTGCCAACGTGGCGCTCCCTTGCTAGGCGTGGGGATAGGTCATGGAGGCGAGCACACACGACCGGTTAGCCGGGATGGACTGCGCACCCGGGTTGATCAGCACTACACCGTTGGTGTCGACCGAGTAGGTCAGCACCGACTGGTTGGACGGGCAGATGCCCACAGACGGGGTCTGCTTCACAGGCCGGAACCCGTCCTGCACCGTGCCCACCTTGTACTCGGTGTTCGCGTTGAGCGCCGCAGCGGGCCGCCAGAACGTGAGCGCGACCGTCACCATCCCGTTACGGCGGTGCAGCACCACACCGCTGTGGCTGAACCCGGTCGGGGCGGTGATGGTGCCGGAGGCGTCACTCGCGACCGGCATCCACGACGTGCCGCTCGACACGAACTCGGCGCCCGTCGGATGCTCCCAGATCACCCGACCCGCCTCATGCGGCGGACGGGTGTCAGGCGTGCAGCGGATCTGCCCGTCCGAGCCGACATACCAAGCACGGCTCTTCACCTTCGAGCCCGCGATCGTCGTCGCACCCGAATCGACAGTCACCTCAGCCAGCGGCAACTCCCACGTCCCCGACGTGCCCGTGGAGTACGACGGCGACGGAGCACCCGCACCCGGGGTGCCCGGCACCACCGCCGCCCGCACCGTCCACGCGGCCCGATCCAGCCGCAACACCACCAAATCCACCCGCGTCGACCCCGACGAGTTCGCGGCCAACGATGGCAGGACCACCTCGGTGTCGTCGCTCTCCCACCCATACCCCTCGACGAGGGCCCGTCGGTTCGCCCGCAACCGCACCTCCCTGGTGCCGCTGCCCGGCGCGAACACCACCGGCGCGTCAGCGGGATGACCGAACACCCCCGACGCCGAACCGCCACCCATCAGCCGCTCATGCTGCACCTGCGTCACCGACGGGTTCGGATACGACAGCTCCGCCATCAGATGGTCTCCAATCTGTGCATACGCCGCTCCACCGCGATGTGCCGCGACCAGACCGGGTCGCTCGTTGCGTCCTGCGAACCGACGAGCACAGTCACCTGCTCACCACCGTCCGGGGAGATCCGCAGGTTCGCCTCACGGACCACGTCAGCGACCTCCGCACCCGACGCCAACTCCACCGACACCCGATCACCAAGGCCGTAATGCACCCCGTATCGCTGATCGGGTGTGTCGACGGTGACCGTCACCAGCCGCGACATCGCCGCGCCCTTCACCAGCGCCTCGTAGGCGGCCTGCTGCAGCTCGGATGTCGACGTGGTCGTGTCGTCGGACTGACGCTGATCGCGGAACGTCTCCATCCGCCACCAGCGGTTCACCCCGGCCGTGTCGACCCGCTCGACGATGACCCGGCTCGTGCCGACGTCCTTGCCGCCAACGATCACAGCAGTCGCGGTCGGCGCGGCCGGCTCGTACGAATACGAACGCAGGTTCCCCAGCCCGGGCGAGAACCGCACCGACCCGGTCCGGTCCACCGGCTGGAACACCTGAAACTCGACGTCCGTGCCGACCTGCTGCGTGCGGAAACCCAAACCACCGCCGGCGATGGCCACGGACCGCAGCGCGTCGCACAGCGGCTCGAACCTCGTCCCGAACGTGACGGACGAACCGACCCCCTGGTCGACGCCGAGGATCAGCTTCGGCAGCCGCCTCACCGCCAGCGCGCCAGGGCCGACGTTGAGGTCAACGAGGCTGCGCATGATGTCCTCGGCGTTACCCGTCGCCGTCCAGCGGGCGGTCGTGGTCTGCGCCCACGCCACCGCCGACGGCGTCGGATACGTCAACCGGGTCGCCACCAACGCCAGATCATCGGCGAACTGCACCGTCACCGTTCCCGGTTCGCTGTCCGCCCCGTCGACCGCCCACCGCTGCGGGCCGGCCTGCTCGATCGGCCCAGCCACGAACACCTGGCCGTCGCGGACGACCACCACCCGGCGGGCGGCGTCAACCTCGTCACCCGAAATCAGGGCGATCAGCTCCGGCGACGCCGGCGCGGTGAACTGCCCCGACGACGGCTCGTTGAACCGCAGCGTCACCTCAAGGCTCGTCCAGTTGGCGATCGGGTCACCGAGCACGTTGAGGTTCCGGTCAGTGATCAGGATGGCGATTCCGGCCGGCCGGGACTGCATCAAAGGCATGCGCTACGCCGTTTCATATCGAGGCACGTACGACAAGGTGATGTTCGTGGCGGCACCGGACCCCGACACCGAGAAAGTCACGTCGTTCAGGCCGGGCTGCAAGCCCCACAACACCGCGCCGGGCCAGTTCAGAGCGCCGCCCGACCAGTTCTGCCCGGCCGGGCCCCGCACGGCCGGCGGATCCGTCGTGATCGTCGCCGTCTGCCCCGCAGTGAGCGCCCCCCCGACCGGCGTGAAGGTGAAACTCTCACCCGTCGTCACGTTCGTCGCGACAACCACCGACGCCGGCCCGGTAATCGACCACACCGGCCACGCCTCCACATCCCCCCCGTTGACCGCCACGGTCGACCCGAGCACCGACGACGGCGACACCGTCAAATGCGGGTCCAGGTAGCTCACCGCAGCCCCGTTGCCATACGGCAGACTGATCGGCTCCGTCGCCCGCCAGAAAGGGTCCTCGCAGTACAGGCTCAGCACCGCCTGGTCGAACGTGTGACCCCACCCCGGCTCCCCATCAAAGCCGCCCTGGTAGAACGCCTCAATCTCCCGCGCAGTGCCATCCGGGCGCATCACCCGCAACCGCCCCGGACCCAACCGCCGGGTAGACGTGAACGCCCGCGTCAACGCCCGCCACCGCTCCACGAACTGCAGGTGACTGACGCCCTCCACGAACAGCGGCCACGTCACCACCCGCGCCTGCGGCTGGATGTGCCTCACCCGGGACCCGCCCCGCGGATGCGGATCGGCGACCTGCTCGACCGGCGCCGCCCCCAACCCAGCCCGACCCCTCGGCGTGAACCAACCCAACTGGGGGCTGTCCAACGGCCACTCCTGCCCATCCGGGGCGATCCACGAGAAGCGCGGAACCCGAGTATCGAACTCGGGGGTGATGACCCGCGGCTCGTCGACAACGACCGGGGCAAACTCGACCGTCGTGGCCGACACCAGCAGCGGCATCTACCGGCTCCTCCCGAACCTGGCCCGCAGCGCCTGCCGGTGCTGCAGCGCCTCCAGTTGCGCGATGGTCGCCTGCGAGTCGTGCAGGTGGTAATGCGTCTCCCCACGAGCGCCGGCCAGCGCCGCCAGGTCGGAGGGATGCAGGCGCATCGCCCCGCCGTTCGGCACCACCGTCTCCGGGCCCCGCTCCGCGAAGGAGTAGGTGCGGCCACTCGCCCCGACACCGAACACCGGCTCCGGGATGACACCGCCGTTGGCCATCGCCCAGTGGTTGTGGGCGTTGCCACCAGCGAAGTTGTGCTGCGCCCACACGCTGCCGGTGTACCGGTGCGGACTGCCGTTGAGCAGGTTGTACTCCTGGAACGGGGAGATGAACTCCTTCGTCCGCGCCCGGTAGTTGGTGAACACCCAGCGGGCCATGTCCCGGTTCGGCGCGTAGTCCACCGCCCGGTTCAAGGCGTGATACGACTGGCTGCCCGACAGCGTCGTCGCACCCGGCCGGAACCCAGAGATCAGCGACAGCGCGGGGAACGCCTGCCGCAGCACCTGCACCATCCACGGGGCGGTCGCCCCACCCGCCGGCGGCGCCGCCACGACCTTCTTCGCCGCGTCCGACTTCGACATGACGTACGAGTCGGACACGTCCACCGGGTACCGCATCCGGCTGCCCCAGTCCCGGCCCCCGAGCTGCTCGATCAGCCCGCCCGTGGCGTAGCCGCGCAGCGGAGGCAGGGCACCGTGCTGGTTGATGTAGTCCAGCGCCGGCCTACCCAGCTTCCGCGCCGCCGGCCGGCGGATCATGTACTCGTCGGCCGTCGCCATGATGGGGATGTTGTCGGCGGTGTCCGTCGGCGAATGGCCAGGGATCGGACCACCCTCGGCCTTGAACACCCGCGGGTCGCCGGCGTAGCCGCCGAACAGGTCCGAGCGGACCTGCGCCAGAGTGCGGCCGGTGGCCAGCGACCGCTGGAAGATGTACAGGTCGGTCAGCTGCCGGCCGAGCCGCTCCATGCCCTCCAGGAACAGATCCGTGCCCTTCTTCGGCGGGATCTGCCCGTACACGGCGATCAGCTTCTCGGTCTCGGTCTTGTTCAGACCAAGCCGCCGCGCCTCCTCCTTGACTGCCTTGATGCGCTCCTGGTGCTTCTTCGTCGCACCCTCGACCGACGTGCCGGTCTCGATCTCCGCATAGAACAGGTCGTTCGTGCGGCCCAGCAGCTCCTGCAGCGCGTCGCGGTTGTCGCGGCCCTTCGCGGTGTTGATGCTCAGGCTGCCGCCGTTCTTCTCCACCGCCACCGACAGGTCGTCCCACGACGCCTGGTAACCCTCGTTCGCCTCGCTGGCCGAGATGACCGAGCCGTACATCTTGTCGTGGGCCGTGCGCAGCAGGTCCGCCATGGTCCGCTGCGCGTCCATCGCCCCGGTCACCGCACCGGTGCGGGTCAGCAGCGCATCCATCTCCTGCGCCGCGACCGACTGCACCTCACCGAGCAGCGCGGTGCGCTCCTTTAGCTTGTCCGCGGCGGTGGTCGTGTCGGTGTAGAGGGTCGCGGCCTTGCCGAGCACCCCGTTGACCTCGTCCAGGCGGGACATGTAGGTGCCCGAAGCGTCCGCTCCGGCGATCTCCGCGTCGGTCAGGCCAGCGGCCTTCAACGTCGCGAAGTCGGCCGCCTCCGCCGTGCCGATGGTGGCCTTCCGCCACGCCTCGGCCTCCTTGCTGCCCTTGCTGAACCCGTCCGCCGTAATGTCCAGCCATTCGCGGTAGTACCGCATGTCCTCAAGCCAGTACCGGCCCTTGTCGATGGCCACGTCCAGCTCGTCCGACCAGCCCTTGACGGTCGCGCCCGCGTGCACGATCCCGCCGCTCACGCGGATCAGGTTCGACAAGGCCTGCGACAGGTCGTCGATGGCCGAGGCGCCCTCGTCGGCGTCCTCCGCCAACGTGGACAGGGTGTCACCGGCGGCGTCACCGATCCGGTCGAACGCGGCGGCGAACGACCCGACCACCGGGTCAGCCTTGTCCACCGCGTCAGCAAGGCCGGCGATCAGCTTCTTGCCACCCGACACCGCCCCCGACACCAGCGGATCCACGAACCGCGACGACGCGAAGATCCGATCCAGGTCAGGGCCGAGGTCACTCCAGCCAGCGCGGATATCGCCTATGCCGTCCAGGACCACCGGCACGAACCCGGCAGCGCGGTCCTCCAGGTCGCCGAGGATGAACGCGCCCAGCGACGCGCCGGCCGACTTGACCCGCTGGTCGCGGGCCGCCAGGGTCACGCCGCCGATCACGCCACCGACGCCGACGCCGCCGACGATCGCACCGGACACGCCTGCGGCGAGCGTGGGGGTCAGCGCCGCGGCGAGCACACCCGCGCCGGCGAACACCGCCGGCGGCGGGTTCTTGAACGACCCCGACAGGCTGGCGAAGAAGCCCTGGCTGGTCGACACGCCAAGGGTCGCCCCGAGGCTCGGGCCCGTGTCGCCAACGGACTTGCGGAAGCTGTCCAGGTCCCCGAGGGCCTTGTTCGCCTTGATCCGCAGCTCGATGTTGTCGGCGTCGTCACGCAGCTTCTCCAGCCGACCGCGTGAGGCCTCGATCGCCTTGATGACGCCCGACGGGTCGCCCTTGAGGTCGAGCGTGGGCAGGTCGAACGCCTTCAGCTCCCGGTCGATGCGCCGGGTCAGTGTCGACGAGAACGACTTGCCGACCTTCTCTGCCGGCTCGTCAGCCTTGACGTTGCGAAGCTTGTCCTTGAGTTCCTTGTCGAACTTGCTGGTGTCGGGGGTGACCTTGACGAACGCGTTGCGCAGGATCGTCATCAGCTGATGCCCCCCGTCAAGCCGCCCCGTGCGCCGTGCTTGATCGCCGCCGGAACCAGATGCGGCCGGGGCTCGGCGTCCTCATGGCCCGCCTCGACCAGCCACCCGTACCAGCCGGCACGAGTCCAGCCCACGCCGTAGTAGACGAGGCCAGTGGCGTCGTCCTCGATTTTCTCGATGCCGATGCCCTTGCCCTTGAGCTGCCCAGACTCCACCGGTGCGAGCTGCCGGGCATCCCGGGCGATGGCCGACGCCACCGCCCGCATCTCCTTCTGCACCTCGGGCAGCTCGGAGAGGGCGACCAACACGTCCTGCGGGATGCCCCGGTTGTCGACGTCCACGGTCGCCCCCTCTCACGCCGGAATCTCACCCCGCCACAACGCCTCACGACGCTGCCGGAACCGCTCATGCATCCGCTGGTCCCGGCCCTGCAACGGACCCTCCAACCAGTCGTGGAACTGCACACGCGGACACCCGCCAGCGCACTGCTGCCGGCAGTCCGACAGGTGCGGCGGGCGCAGGTGGACGTACAGCACGTTGAGCAGCTGCCGCATCGGAATGCGGGTCAGCCAGCCAGCACCGCTTCCACCGGCCGCAGATGCGCCAAGGCCGGGTGTGTTGAGGACGAGGTGCTCGCACTCGGCGAAGTTGTTGACTGCCCAGCGGAGGAGCCTCGCGGCTCCACGGTAGGGCGGCCGGTCTGCGCCTCGAACAGGTTGAAGGCCAGGTCCATCAGGCTGTCGGTGTCGCACTTGCGCAGCACCGCCAGCCGGTAGAACCGGTCGAACTGGGAGTCGTCCTGCCGCTTGCCGTCCTCGGCCGGCTTGGTGAGGGCCGCGCGGAATGCACCCCACATCGCCGCCATGCCGCTGGTGCCCCGCTCGCCGCCGAGAATGGCGGCGGAGAGCTGGAACAGCTGGATGGGCGGCATGACGCCCTCGACGGTGAACGACTCACCGAAGAAGTCGAAGGTGTCCCGGTCCGCGCCGGGGTCGAGCTCCCGCAGCGCCGCCCCGAAGCTACCCAGGTGACCCACGTCAGACCCCCTGCGCGAGGCCGCCGGACGTCCACCGCTTGTACGGGGTGGTCATCACGGCCGGGTCGGGCAGCTCGGCGGAGAACTCCACCGGCAGACCCGCCTTGCTGTCGAACGTGCCCCGCGCCGTCTCCACGGAGCCGACGTTGAACACCTGCGGCCAGATGATGACCTCATCCTCGTCGAGGCTCATGAACGCCAGCATGACCCGCACCTCGGCGCCCACCAGCGGCGGCACGTACACGTTGAGCTTCGTCGCGGCGGCGCCCGAACTGGTGATGGTGCCGCCGTTCATGGCCAGCTTCCAGTTCAGGTCGTTGATGTGCGACATGGTGAAACTGACCCGACCGGCCTTACCGGTCGTCACCGTCCGCACCGGGTACAGCGACTCGGCGACGGTGATGTCCGCCGTCTCCACCGACTCGGAGTAGGTGAGGCCGGAGTCGGTCGCACCGACCTCCAGCCAGTTCGTCCACGTCCCCGTGACCTTGCTGGCGGCGGCCGTGAACGTCGGGATGATGGTGCCCAGCGGGGCGTAGCGGATCAGACCAGGACCAGCCTTGATCTGCCCGGACTGGATGGTGGGCGCGGCCATGTCCTCAGCCCTTCTTTCCGGTGGTGGTGGCGGACGGCTGGACGCCGGACGCCTCGGTCTGGGCCTGCTGGCCCGACTTGGTGCCGGCGCCGGACACGAAGTCCTGCCAGCCGTGCTCCTCGACCAGGTGGGCCGGCACCGTCTGCCCCTTGCGGAAGGCGTAGACGCCGCGGCCCGGGTCGCCGAACGGGATGTCGCTGGTCGCGACCAGTTCGCTGCTCACGCTTCCTCCGGGTGCACTCGGTACTGAACTTGGCTGATGAACCTCGGCCGGCCCGACGTCTCGTCAGGTGACCAGAGCTGTGACAGGGGCATCGACACGCCGGTGACCCAGTCGAAGGCGCTGAGGAAGTCCCACAGGGCCGCCTCACCGGTGCGGGCGAGGGTCTTCGCTTGCAGGTCGGTGCCGCCCCACCACTCGACCTGGTACTCGGGCAGCGCCTCCCACGGCCAGGGCTGCGGGCCGCTCAGCGAGGCGACGCGCACGCTGGTCAGGGTCGAGGCGAGCTTGGTGCCCACCCGGCCCCCGTGCAGCGGAACGAGAGCCGGGTGGGTGTCGAGGAAGTCGATGAGCGCCTGATCGACGTCAGGCAGCAACGCGTACGCCATGTCAGGCCCCCTGCTCGACGCGCATCAGCACCGCTTCCAGGTGATGCAGTCGGCCCCGGGCCTTGTGCCGTTCCACGTCCCCGTCGACCTCGTACGTGTCGCCGTCCCACTGCACGCGGTCGGTCGCCTCCAGGTCGGCCTGTGGGCCAAGGAACATCCGCCAGCGGGTGACCGTCTGCTGCTGGTTGACGACGTCCTCGGTTGACGACACCGGCTGCACCTCCGCCGGGTAGGCCACCCCCGGCGGAGCGTTGTCCCAGTCGCGGTCCTGGTTGCCGTACGGGCCGTCAACGAGCGCGGCACGTACCCGAGTCACACGGTCGTGGAGGATCATCGTTCAGCCCCCGAGTGTGATCAGCCCGGCGGAGCGGCCGTAGTAGCGACGCAAACCCTGCCGTAGGTACGGTGCCGCCTCCATCCGCGCCGAGATCGCCTCGTACGCCACCGCGTAGTTGCCGATCTGCTCCCGCGACACGCCCTCGGGGTTCGCGTACACCGCGCCGGCCAGGGCCACGACCGCCTGCCGGGCCCGCTGCAACTCCTGCGCGCCCACGGCGTAGCCGTGGGTGTACGCCACGTCGACCTCGGTCGGCGGGGCGGTGAGCAGCTGCCAGCCCGTCTCTCGCCACAGCCGGTGCCCGCGCACTTGGTAGTCGCCGGACGTCAGCGTGGTGCCGTCCATCGCCACCGACTCCACCGACACCACCGGCAGCTGCGGTAGCCACAGCCACCGCCCCGGGCTCGGCTCCAACGTCACCGTCGAAGTCGCCCGGACAATGCGCTGCCCGGCCACTTCCTGCACCACCGCGGTCGCGCACTCGATCAACAGCGTCGCCGCCGGCACGTGCAGGTCAGCCTCGGCGATGTGGAGCAGGGCGGCGAGGTCCGCCGGCGTCGCCAGTTGGTCCGCCACCGGACCTCACCACCCCTCCGCTTCAGGACTTGCTGGACTTGCTGGTGCTGGTTGAGCCCTTGTAGCCGACCTCCCGCAGGGAGTCCGCGATGCTCTCCGGCACCGTGGCCCTCTTGCCGTCGATCGGGCTCACCAGGTCGACGTACTTCGGGGCGTCGTCCGGCCGGTCCTCGGTGAGGTTGCCCTGCTCCGACACGGGCCGCTGGTCGGCCGGCACGGTCGGGGTCGGGTCGGTTGCCGGGTTGGATCCCAGGTCGGCCGTCGTGGTCGCCTTCTTGATCGCCATGTCAGTCCCCCGATCAGGTGGCGTTGGTGTACTTGACGAACGAGGCCGGGTCGTTGACCAGCCACCCGTACTCGGCCTCGGCGAGGATCGCGACCAGGTTGTTCTCCCACAGGGAGACCAGCGCGCCGTTGATGGTGACGGTCGCCTCGGTGGACACCGAGTACGAGATCCCGCCGACGCTGCCCCACGCGGCCTGCGTCCAGTCGCCGCCGTAGCCGTAGATCTTCGGGGTCGCCGCCCACACGCCGGGGCCGACGAACGTCGGACGACCCAGCAGCCGACCCGCGCGGATCGGACCGGCGGTCTCGGTCAGCGGCGACTCGATGAACAGCGGCCGGTTCGCGGTGTCCTTCGCCGCGTTCAGCACCGGCTCGAACCGGTCGTCGAACGCGAACCCGGTGACCTTCTTACCGGCGTTGACCAGGGTCGCCAGGCCGGCGTTGAGGTCGCCGAACACGTCGGTGAACGCCGGCGTGGTGCCGGTGAACTCCTGCGTGGACGAGCCGGTGTCGAGGTTCGTCGAGAACGGCGAGGAGGTGCCGTGCAGCGCCGCGGCGTCGAACGCGGTGGCGAACGCCTCCGCGACCTGCTCCCGGACGACGTTCATGTAGCCGCCCGGGTTGGCGCGGACCACCTCGGAGGAGACCACCGCGATCGCGGCGATCTTCTTCGGGTCCATCGTCTTCAGGGTCATCGACCCGGACGACGCGGGCTTCTGCGCGCCTTCAGCGACCCACCCGGCGGTGAGCCGGCCGGTCACGACGGGGATGGACACGCCGTTCGCGCCCAGCTCCACCCGGCGGGCGAGCTGCTGCACGACGGACAGCTGGGCGGCCCGCTCGAAGATCGGGGCCGACTGGTCGCGGTTGAGGAAGCCGGAGAAGTCCGACAGCTTGGTTGCGGCGGTGATCGCCACGGTTGGCTCCTATCGGGAGGGCATCAGTCGATGCCGAGCTTCTGCTTGACGGTGTCCAGCAGCGGGTCGCCGTTGAGCGGCAGGTTGTTCGAGCTGGAGCCCTGCGACAGGTCCGGCCGTGGGCCGGGCTTGCGGGTGGTCTCCTGCTCGGCGGGCGGGGCGAGACGGGCGACGGCCTTGTCGATCGCCTTGACGTCCGGCTGGCCGTCCTCGTCGAGGAACTTCGCCAGGTTGAGGTCGTCGAGGGTGTCGTCGCCGATCCGGCCACCGGACCGTGCGGCGAACTCCGCGCGCACCAGCCGCTGACCCATCTCGGCCAGCGCGGCACTACGGCCCCGCTGCTCCGCCTCGGCGGCGATCTTCTCCGTCTCCGACATCTGCGCCGCCCGGAACTGCTCCAGCTCCTTCGCTGCGGCGGCGTTGGCCTTGGCCCGCTCCTCCTGCTTGCGCGACTGCGTCTTCCACTTCTCGGCTTCGGCCTGCCAGTCGACCGTTTCGGTCGCCTCCGGCGCCTCGGTGGTGGTGTCGGTCGCGGTGCTGCTCTCGGACATGTGGTGCTCTCCCGTTTCGGGTGTCGCCGCCCCGTTGCGGGGCGGATGGTCTAGGTGATGTAGCCGTAGCGGCGCAGCAGCCTGATGGCCTCGTCGCGGTCGCCGCCGGCGATCTGGTAGATCGACTCGGGCATCAGCCGCGGCGGCTTCGCCGACCGGTACCGGCGGCCCTGCTTCGTGCCGGTTTCCTTCGCGCCGAGCCGCACACCGGCCACGCCGCGGGTCGTCGTGCCCTCGGTGGTGACGAACAGGTCGTGACCGAACACCTCGGTGGCCTCCAGCCGGCCCCGGTCCCGGCCGGCGCGCAGGGCCTTCGCCTCCGCCGCAGTGATACGGGCGCCGGCCGGGGTCAGGCCCCGAGCACCGCGGCGGGCGTTGACGACCTGGCTGATGTCCGCGCCGTCGCGGATCGCCTCCGCCCCGGTCTGGGTGAACGCCGCGTCCTGCTCCTCAGGGGTCAGGCTGTCGAAATACTTCCGCGGATCGGTCGCCAACTCTTCGGAGTTGTCCTCGGCAGCGGGGATGTGCCGGCAGTCGCAGCGCGGATGCCGCAGGAAGCCGGCATTCCAGCGGTACCACTTCCCGGCCAGCACCACGCACCGGGAGCACGACGGCGGGCTGAGCAGCCGCACATACCCGCCCACGTTCTTGCGGGCGACCACCGCCACCCCGTCCGCCGTGCGGCCCGCGTCGGCGACCTGCGTCCGCACGATCATGTCCAGCGCCAGCCGGCCAACAGCAAGCGACCGCGGTACGGTCTCGCCCTGCTTCACCCCGGTCAGCGCGGTGATAGCCGGCTGGTAGAGCAAGGCCGCCAGGTCCCGGCCGTCCGACGCGACCCCAGCGAACGCGTCCACCCGGATCCGGCCCTCCGCCTCCGGGTCGATGCCCTGCGCCTCCAGCACATCATCCAGGTAGGCGCTCGACGACGCCGCAGCGAGCGCCTGAGCCGTCGAGAGCACCTGCACCGCCGCCGGCAAGCTCGCCGCCCACGACGGGCCGATCGCCTGCCGGTCGACCCGCGACCACAGCCGGCCCAACTCTGTCGCTGCCCGTCGGGCGAGGGCGACCTGCCGGCGGTAGTGCGCCAGCGCGATCTGCGCGGCGCCCACCGGTTACACCTGCTGGCCGACCAGACGCGACGCCGCGCCGATCGGGTCCAGCTCGTCCTGCCGGCGGAACTGCTCCCGCAGTCGGTCCTGCCGCGCCGGGCTGTACTTCAGGTCATCCCACGCGCCCTCACGCGGCAGAATGCCCGCCTGCGCCAGCTTCACCACCGCGTCGGCCTGCTGCGCCCGCGTCGGAGTCGCCGGATCACGCCACAACGTCTGCAACCGGCGGGCGGACGCATCCTCCTCGCCGGTCGCCACGTACAGCACCAGCCGCATCGCCTGCTCCCACGAACCCGACCACGCGGTCTGCTTCCGCTCACACCGCTTCACCAGCCGCGCCTCACGCGACCGGATCGCATCCGCCGACGCCGCGTCGTCCGCAGCCAGGCCGAAGTAGTTCGGCGGCAACGCCGTCACCCCGGAAGCCAGCCGGGCGTAGTGATCCACCGTCCCCGTCAGGTTCTTCAGGTCCGCCGACGGCAGCTGCCCCACCTTCGCCTGCTCGTTCGCCAGCGTCCACACCGACGAGAAGTAGGCCTCCCACTTCGTCAGCGGCTGCCCGTTCTGGTCGACGAAGTCACCCGCCGCAGCGCCGAGCACGAACCGCTGCGGCACGCTGTGCGTCTCCTGCGCCAACTGCAAGTTCGTCAACGACCGCGCCGCCGCATCCGTCAGCGGGATGACGTCCTTCATCTCCGACACCCCGGCACGGTTCGCCGTGCGAGCCCGGTTCACCACCGGCACCACCGGCACCACACCCATCCGGTGGTCATCCCGATCCACATCCACCCAGCGGCCCGCTGAGCCGCTCCAGGACAGCCAAACAGTGGCATCCGGGAGGTACAGGGTGCCCCGGGTGGCCCGGCCGTCACGCACGTCGTACAGCCGAAGCGCCGCCGACGCCCGCCGGGTCCGCGCATCCGTCTCGTGCACCAGCTCGAACGGCGACTCCACCGTCACCAGCGGCGTCGCCCCATCGTCCTCGTTCGCGCCGACGCAGATGTACGCCCGGCCGTAGATCAGCGCATCGAGGTGGGCGAGCTGCGACTCCTCGTCGAGGTTGTTGTCCTGCCAGATCCGCCACAGATCCTCGTCGGCCTCATCCACGCCCGGGAACCGGAAGCCCTCGATGTCGAGGCGCTCCTCCACCCCGTCTGCGGCCATCCGCGGCCAGTTCACCACCGTGAGGAACTGCTGCAACGAGGGCGGTACCGCCAGGCCGAGCTGCCGCAGCCGCTGCTCACCCTCGTAGTAGGCGTGCGCCGACTTCAGCGCGGTCTGCGCGTCCATCAGCTTCTGGTCGAGGCGGGCGACCGCGGCGGACTCATCAGCGGACAGAGCCACGGCCACCTCCTCTCATCGAAAAGCGACCACCCGGCGGTCGACAGGCTTGCCCCAGCCGGCCACCCGGGCGTCCGCTGCGGCCTCGTGGGCGAGGATCGACGCCATTGCCATGTCGATCTTCTGGTGCTCGTTCGGCTTCCCCAGCACGTACTTCTGACCCGGCTTCGCGACCTTCCGCGCATTGGCCACGTGCACCGCCGTGATGGGACAACCGTCGTGGCTGATCGCCCCGGTGATCAGGTCCGTTTCCATGCGCCGGATCGCCTCGTACATCTGCGTCGTCCGGTTCGTGCGCCACTGGATGACCCGCTTCTCCCCGAACCGCAGAGCGAACTCGTCGATGTCGGATTCCCAGTCCTCCGGGTCCCAGTACGACCGCTCCACGTCCAGCGTCGAGAACAGCTCGTCGACGGCCGCGCGCACCTCGCCGCGGGGGATCTCGCCGCCCCACTGCGCCGGATCCCACACCGTCGGTCGCCGGTCCGGGCCGTAGCGGGGCGTGAACTGGAAGCCGTCGAGCGTCTCTGCCCTGATGCCCGTCCAGTCGTTGTTCAGCGACCCGTCGAACCCGAGGCACACCGGCCGCTTCACGCCGGCACCGCCAGGGAGTCCCACAGGCCCTCACGCAGCCACGAACCCTGCCCGTAGACCAGCTTGTTGCCGAAGAACCGCTCAGCCTGCGCCGGATCCCGCTCCAGCATGTCCGCCGCCTCGGCCTCGATGCTGTCGAGGTCGACGTGCCCGCCGTTCTCCTTCAACGCCTCCCCGTACACGTACCGGTGGATGCGGCGCCGCTCCTGCTTGTTGCGGTACGACAGGTTCGCCGGCGGCTGCCGGAACTGCCGGTACACGTCCTGCGCCTGCGACTCGAACTGCAACTGGGCGACCGACTGCTCCGCCGGGTCCCACGCGTTCGTCGTCAGCGACGCCCGACCGCCCATGCCGGCCAAGCCGCGGTACTGGGTGTCGGCGACGTGCAGCATCCGGTTCGCCTTCGTCCACAGCCCGACCTCGTCCTGCGGGACGAACGTGACCCGCTGACCCAGCCGCGACTGCGCCGAGCTGGTCACCGTGTCGATCCGGCCACCGCCCGGCAGCCGGATGAACTCCTCACCCGTCTTGGGGATCAGATCGGCGAGAGGCCCCAGGTCGATCATCGGCCGCAGCGCGCCGTAGATGTTGTCCGTCTGCTCCTCGGACAGCGCCGTGATCTGGATCAGCGGCGTCGGCCACGGCATGCCCATCGGCTCGCCCGGCTCGTACGCGTACTCCCAGCCGCACCCGCAGCCATGCTCGGCACAGGCGTAGCCGTCGTCCCGGCCAGCCCAGCCGCCGAACAGCGCCGGGCCGGCGCCTTCCAGGCAGATGTGCGCCGCCGACAGCGGGCCCTTGCCCTTCTTCTGCGGATCGACCAGCACACCGCGCCGGTAGACGAACGCCGGCCCGAGGATCGGGTCGTCCGGCTGCCAGCGGGCACCACCGCGCACCAGGTAGAAGGCGGCGAGGTACTCGAACTGGAAGTCGTACAGGTTGAACGGCCGGCCGCGGCGGAAGCCGTCGGGGATGACGCAGTGCCGGGGAATCCAGTCGAGCGCTACCGCCAGGGGCTGCGGGCTACGCCCCGCCACCAGCGACCGCCTTCAGCCGATCCCGCGCGGACGGCGCCGCCGGTGTCGTCTCGGCCTGCTTGTCGGCGCGCTTCGCGGCCACCTGGTCGGTGGCGATTTTCCAGCCGTTCTCCTTCAGACCGGCCGGGGTCATGCCGATCTGGTCGGCCAGCCGGACCACCACGTTGCCCAGCGCGGCGCCGGCCTCCGGGTCTTCCATGCGCACCGACCAGCGCACCCACAACGCCACCGTGCGGTGACGCCACGGCTGCATCGACCAGGCGGCAGCCTGCGGAGTCCGCCACGCCTGCTGCCACACCTCCGCCTCTCGGGCGGTCGCATCAGGCAGCGGGAACCCAGGCACCTCATCCTGGTAGCCCTCCGACGGCAGGGCCGTCAGCGAGTAGCCAGTCTTCGCCGACTTCAGCGAGTTCTCGTCGGGCTGCGGGCCCGACCTGTTTCGTGCACCCCCACGGGCCATTGCCGATCATCTCCTTGCCACGTTTCGCGGCCACACCCGCCGTCACGTTGCGTCACGGTCGGGGACGTCTGAACCCTGCGGACCAGGGAGCCACCTCCCCGGCGGTCCTCTGACCTGCGGCGTTGGGGGTCACCCCCCACCCCCGCCGCCACTGTGCGTGAGGTCGCTCGGCCTGCTCACGCCCGTCGAGGGAGTGGTGCACGATCTCCCACTCGACCGACCCGTCGTCGCGCTTGACGGGCACGTTGTCCGGCCCGCACACGCAGGGCTGACCACCGCCGCTGTCGTGCTCGATGAGGTCGTTGACGGGGACGACGTGCACTGTGCTCATCGCTCGACCCGTCGATGGCCGCACCACGAGCAGCGCAGGAACCGGACACCGTGAAGCGGGTGGATGCGGCGGTAGTCGTGCAGCCCGAGCTTGTGCCGCAGTCGCCGCGTGGTGACGTACAGCCGGAACCACCACCGGTACGAGGCGGGGATGGGGTCGGCTTCGTCGCCTGACCACGGACTCGGGATCAGCAGAGCCGTCGGCTTGCTCATCGCTCTCGCCTCCACCCTCTATTGCATGGGCTGTGCTCGGGTCCGCGCCAGGTGCTGCGGTCGTCGGTGTGCCCGAGGTCCCAGGCCTGGCCGATGAGGATGCGGCGGGTGGGCATGACGCAGGTGGGTGCGGCGCAGTCCACCTCGCCCCGCTCCACCTTCGGGCGCCAGCGTTGGCGTTCGCGTTCGTGGGCCCGGTCGTAGCCGCGTTGCTGTCTGCTGCCACGCGCCTGGTCTGCCTCGCGTCTATGCGTGGCGCAACGCCCGCCTGATGTGAGTTGGGGGCAGCCAGGTGCTGAGCAAACGCGCAGGGCCTTCGGCATGGCTCACTCCGGCCAGTGCAGTGCGCACAGGGTCACGCCGATGACGGCGATGGCAGCCAGGCACAGGGCGAGCATCAGCGTGGGGCCACGCACCGGTTCACCCCCGGACATGCGGAAGCCCCGCCGTCCTGGGGGATGTGGCGGGGCTTCGGAGACACTGGTCTAGGTGTGATGTTCGTAGGTTGGCTGCCTACATGTCAAGTCGACGCGCTCACGCCGGCGGCTCCATCGTCATGGACACCAGCCGCAGCATCTCCAGCCCATCGACGAAGCGCACCTCAAGGCCACCCGTGCGCAGGGAGTCGTAGATCGCCTGGCTCACTCGGGCGCGTTCGGAGAGCGGCATCCATTGGTCCTCGCGCAGGGCTGCCGTCAGTCCGTTGAAGATCAGGCTGTATGCACGCTCGGAGACGGGGTCGGCGTGCGGGTTGACCAGGTCGCTCATGCTGCTGCCTTCCTGCTGGTGTGGGCCTGAATGTACTCGCCGAGGGCGAAGATCGACCCGTCGTCGGCGGCCCACGTGTTCTGGCAGCCGCGGCAGTGGGCGACCTGGGCGTGGAGGTTGACCCGCAGCTTGCCGGTCTTCTCACACGACGGGCAGGGCACGTGGGGCTCAAAGGGCGGGGCGATCCAGCGCGTGGCCGTGGCAGCCCACCGATACCACTGCCGCATCTCCGAGGCGAGGGCCGTCAACTCCCCGTCGTCCAACGTGGGGGCGCGGCCGACCATCGCCCGGATGTTGTCTTCCACCGTGTCCCGCAGGTCGACGCGCAGCGACCAGCACCAGCGGGCTGTGTATGCGGCGATGGCGGTGTGGGTGCTGAGAGCTTCCAGGGCGAGCGGTGGCCGGCTTCCGGGGGTACGCCTAGGGCCGGGCTCGTTCAGGCCGTCTACGGGCTCTACAGCGGCTTCGTGCAGCTGGGAGAGCAGTCCGGGTTGGGTGGTGCGCCACTCCCGGAACTTGCGGTTGCGGTTGGTGTCCCAGTACGGCACGCGCTCCACGTGGTGTCGGGGGTCGCACAGCTGCTCGGCGAGGCCGGTGATGGTGGTGATGGTCGTGTTGCGGTCCACGGTGTTCGGTCCCCCCGGGTTGTAGGCTGGCCGGTGCAGGTGGCGCCCTTGGCGGGGGTGCGGCGTGGGCGGGCTCCCGGGTGGCGATTCCTCGGGAGCCCGCCGGCGTCTACGGGGTCACCGGCTCGTAGGTCGCCTCGAAGATGGCTGGCTTGCAGGGGTAGTGCTCGCCATGCACACCCCGGATGACCCAGTCGCCCTCGTCGGCGCGCATGGTGCCTTCGAGCGTGCTGATCAGCAGGTAGGCCCGGCCTCGCTCGTCAGTGCCGCCCCCGCCGAACTGATCAGCCGGGATGAAGTCCCGGGCAGCGGCGAACTGGTCGCGGGTGAGTTGCACGGCCTCAATCTCGACGGGCTTCTTGCGGAACTTCACGGTGTTGGTCCTTCCTGGTTGGGCCGCTCAGCGCGGCACGGTGACGGTCACAGGCCGATGCCGGCGGCGGGGTTCTTCCGCCACCGGTCCACTTCTTCGAGGTAGCCGAACAGCGCCGCTGAGCCCTCTTTCCAGCCGCCGTGCCGGGCGATGCGCACCAGGTCGGCGTCGGGGGCGGCGTAGGCGGCGGTGGCGAACCCGCGCCGCAGCGAGTGCCCGGAGAACGCGTCGGCGGCGTCGAGGCCGGCGGCGACGGCAGCCCGGCGGATGATGTTCGCGACGGTCTCCCCGGTGATGCGGCCGTCGGTGTCGCCGCGGCCGGTGGCAACGTGCCCGACCCGGCCGTGCCGGTCGATCCGCACGAACAGCGGCCCGTCCTGGCGGCCGTGGTGGGCCAGCGCGGTGCGCCACTGCTCGACGGCGCGGACGGGGCAGGTGGCGAGGTTGGAGCCGTACGGCACGGCGACGATCCGACCCCGGCCGTCCTTGTCGGTCTTGGACAGCCGCACCGTGACTTGCAGGCCTTCGGGGTGGGGTTCGAGGTCGGCGAGGTTGAGGGCGGCGATTTCGGAGCGGCGTGCGCCCATGGCGAAGCCGAGGACGATGACGGCGCGGTCGCGGACCCCGACGAGGGTGTCGGGGTCGAGGGTGGCGACCATGGCGCGTAGGGCGGTGAGCGTGAGGGCGGGGGCGCGTTTCACTGTGCCGCCCTGCTTGGCGTACCGCTTGCGGTAGCCGCGCAGCACGTCCTTGACGCCGCGCCGGTCGAGCGGGCCTGCGCCAGCCAGTTCGTGTGCCTTGGCGATGGCGGCCATGGCCCGCCCGATGGTGGCGGGGGCTTTCTCGCCGAGCGCGAGGTGGGCGGCGTACTGGGCGAGGGTTTCCCCAGTTGCGGGCAGCGGTGTGCGCTCCTGCTCGGCGCACCAGTCGGTGAACCGCTTCCAGTCCTCCTGGTAGGCGCGGCGGGTGCTCTCGGGGGTGGCTTCCCGGATGAGTTCCCACGCGTCGTCCGACAGGTGGTAGTCGCGGGGGGCGGGCGCGCGGTTGAGGGGCGTCAGGTCGGTCACGGCTGGGCCGCCTCGTCGAGGTGCTTGAGCCGGTACTCGACACGCCACCGCGCGTTGCTGTCCGCCTCGGCTCGCACGTAGGCGGTGATGTCGTCGAGCTGAGACCGGACGTGCCGCAGCGACATGCACACGTCGTGCCACACCTTGTCGGTGCTCTGGTAGGAGTGCCGGGCCTCGCGCCAGCGGAACCGCTTGCCGCAGCCGTCGCAGCGGTCGACGATCCACCGGCGGACGTTCAGGTACGGCCACCACCGGTAGTGCAGGTGCCGGCCGTGGCGGAACGTCCAGGCAAGCCGAGCGGTGATGCTCGTCGGCGGGTGGCCGCACACTTCGAACGCGTCGTGGCCGCCGGGCTCGTCGTGCCACACGTCGAGCCGGAGCGGGCGGGCTTCGATGAGCAAGAACGAAGGATCATGCATTGTCGATCTCTCTTTCTGGTTCGTGGGAATGTCAGTTATCGCGGATCAGGGCTGGCGCTTCAGGTAGGCGATGGCCGAGATGAGGGTCGCCTCGCTCTCACCTGCCTTGCCGATGAGGAAGTTGCACCGGTTGCACAGCAACCCCCGGACGCGCCCGGTGGTGTGGCAGTGATCGACGACGAGCTTGAAGGCTTCCGCCGCTTTCGACCCGTCGAGCCGGGGCCGTCCACCTCGTGAGGTGGTGATGTCGTCCTCGTGGGTGCGGCAGATCGCACACCGGTAGTCCTGCTCGGCTCGGAGGGCGTCGTAGTCGGCGGGCCGCATCCGGTACTTACGCCAGAGGTCGGAGGCGCGAGTCGCTTCCGGGCCGGCTGCCCACCTCCGCTCTCGCTGCTGGGCCAGCTTGCGCTCCCGGCAGGTTGCGCATGGGGTGCTCAAGCCGTCGTCGGCGAAGTCGCTGAACGCTCGCCACTCACCGCACCTACGGCACCAGCGGCCATCAGCCTGCTCGGTCACTTCGTCTCCTTGATCGTTCTGTACCAACAAACCGCTGCTTCTGGGGCTACTCACGCGACTGCCCCGACGAACCCGAACAGGTCGCCCTGCCCGTCGAGCTGCTGCGCCGGCTTGGGCTGGCGAGCGGCCTTGGCGCGCTGCGCCGGGTCGGTGGTGCGCCAGCGGGCGAGGCGGCAGTAGTCGGCGGACCGGTCGACGCTGATGCCGTGGCGGCCAAGGACGGACGCGACGAGCGCGGTGGTGCCGGTCCCGCCGAACGGGTCGAGCACCGTGCCACCGGCCGGCGACCAGCCCTGGACGATGCGACGCGGCCACTCGATGGGAAACGCCGCGAAGTGGTCGACGTCGAGGTGCTCGGGCACCTTCAGTGGCTCACCCGCGATCTCCCATACCGATCCGGGCATCTTGCCGAGCGGGTTGACGACCGGGGGCTTGGCGAAGCCGCCAGCGTCCACCCGGTCGGCGTTGGTCCGCCGGTTGTAGCCGGTGCGCTCGTACTCGTACGCCTTGGCTGTCCAGGCGGCGTGTGGTTGGCGGATGGCGTCGCAGTCGGAGTAGTAGCTCGGGCTGAGCGTCAGGTGGACCCAGTCCTCGTGGGTGCGGTGGACGCGGTCGCGGACCTGCCCCTCGGGCAACCCGTTGGGCTTCGACCAGATCGCGACGGCCCGCACCACGAGGCCGAGCTGGTCGAGGCAGGCGATGCGGTAGCGCTCCGGCAGGAGCAGGAGCGACTTGCGCGGGAAGCCGAGGCCGGATGCGTCGAGTGGCGATGTGCCGGTACGTCGGGCGGTGCGGCCCGCGTTCTTGCCGTCGATGGTGGTCCGACCGGGCGCACCCTTGCCGCTGTAGTACGAGTCGCCGAGGTTGACGAACATCGACCCGGTCGGCTTGAGCACCCGCATCCACTCGCGGGTGCAGTCGATCAGGCTGGCCACGAACTCGGCGGGGCTCTGCTCGGCGCCGATCTGCGCGGCGTAGTGCTCCCCGCCGTCCGTGTAGGAGCGGAGCCCGTAGTACGGCGGCGAGGTGACGATCAGGTCCACGCTCGCGTCGGGCAGCGGGATCGCCCGGGCGTCGGCGCGGAGGATGGTGGCGGTCATCACGCGGCTCCTGTCTGGGGCTGGTGGGTGTCGGGGCGGGTGCCGTCGTGGCCGGCCGGCACCGTCTCGGGTTCGCCGTAGCCGGCGGCGCGCAGGAGGGTGACGGCGTCGGCGAGCAACATCCGCACCGACGCGTCGGCGACGACCGCGCGGTTGGGCGGGGGCTTGATGCCGACGCGCAGCAGGGCGACAGTCGACAGCGGCAGGACGGCCCACCATCGGCCAGCGTTGGCGGGTCCGACGCCGGCACGCTGGACGACGAGGATGCCGACCTCGGCCCGGGCGTTCTCGCGTTCGCGGGTCAGCTCGGCCATCCAGCGCTCGATCATCAGGTCGCTGGCGGTGCGGGCCGCGTCTCCGCCCTTCACCTCCCAGCACACGGCCGGTGTCCCCGTGATGTCTCCGGCGTCGAGGGCGCCGCGGAGGCTGCGCCGTTCCGCGTGGGGGAAGCCGTTGGGTTGGATGTAGCGGACGACGGCGGACTCCGCCTTGGTGCCGATGTCGCGGGGCCGGCGCTTCACGGCTTCACCTCGGCGGCGGCATGCGGGCACTCCGGCGCGTGCAGGTAGGCGGTCTCTCCGCAGTCGGGGCACACGTACGGCTGGTTGCTCGGCCCGAGGGTTCGTACCGCCTCGGTGAAGTCGGCCGGGTCGAGGTCCGGGTCGATGTGACCGGGGTTGACGCCGTACCGGACGAGTACGTCGGCCAGCCACTCTTCCCATTCGCCGTTGAGCGCACCCGCCTCGGGGGTGAGGTCCCAGATCAGCGTCGGGGCGTAGTCGGTCTGGTCGGTCAGGGCGGCGACGGCGGTGGTGGAGGCGACAGCGGCCAGCGCCAAGTAGCCGAGGTCCGGGCGGGAGCCAGGTTCCGGGTTAGGCGTGAGGCTGCGGATCTCGGCGCGGAAGGCGGCCCAGCAGGCGAGGGCCTGGGCGGCGTAGTGCTTCGCCCAGGTCTCGCGGTTGGCACCTTCGCGGGTGGCCGGGGCCGGGGCGATCCGGTTGGCGGTGTTAATCGGCGATTCGGTGGCGGTGGTCGGCGTGGTCACGGGTGCTGCTCCTTGGGTCGGTGGGCGCGGGTGAGGCGGTTGAGGGCTTCGTGTTGGCGGGCGGCTTCCTGGCGGGCGGCGAGCAGGATCTCGTCGGAGCGGGTCAGCGGCTTCTCATCGGCCTCGGGCTGGTCGCGGCGTGCCAGGGCGGCGGCGACGACCTCACGGCAGGCGGCTATGCCCCGCTCGTTGCGCTCCACCTGCTCCGGGCTGAGGCGGCTCACCACTCGGTCACCACCTGGCGCACGGCGGGCCCGTCGAGGACGAGGACACCGCCGCCGTCGATGAGCCGCTCCACCACCGGGTGCCCGTAGCGGGTGACGAGCTCGTCGTACGCCGCGTCGGCGCTGCCACCCGAGTTGGTGGTGACGATGAGCCGGCGCTCGTTGGCGCAGCGGGCGTCGACGATGCGCTGGAGCTGCTCCAGCCACCAGTCAGTGACGCGTTCCCGGCCGAGGTCGTCGAGCAGCAGCAGGGGGCAGGTGGTGGCGTAGTCGTAGGCGAGGGGTTCGCCGCTGTCGGGCTTCAGTACGGCGGACAGGTCGGCGGCGGTCCATGCCATGACCCAGGTGTCGCGGTGGTGGACGTCGTTGGCGATGGCGTACGCGGCGGTGGTTTTGCCGGTGCGTGCGGGTCCGGCGAGGACCAGGGAGCGGGGGCCGGTGTCCCACCAGCGGGCGATCTTGCCGTTGGGGTTTTGGGCGGCGGTGAGGATGTCGTAGCTGGCGCGGGCGTACCTCGAGGGCCGGCGGCGGCTGTAGATGATGGCCCGGTTCGCGGCTTGGCGGGCGCGCATGGCGACCATTTCGGCGCGGTCGGCTTCGGCGAGGCGGGCGGCGTGGGTGGCGTCGTCCTCGAGGACGGCGGGGGCGCGGGCGTCGAGGCGCTGCTGCCAGTCGGTGAGGGCGTGGCGGACGAGCTCGGCGGTCATCAGGCCACCTCCCCCATCGGCAGGACGCCCTGGGCCAGCCGGTCGGCGATCGCCTCGCAGTACCCCTCGTTCGCCTCGATGAGCACCGCGCGTCGGCCCGACATGCGCGCGGCATCAGCCGTCGACCCGGAGCCGCCGAACAGATCGAGCACCAGGCCCCCGGGTGGGCAGGCGTAACGGATCAGCGGGTCAAGGAGCCGCACGGGCTTTTCGGTCGGATGCTGGCTGACAGTTCGGGAGATCGACGCGTCGACGACTGACGGGTGGTAGGCGAGGCCGTCAGACACCTGGAACGAGGCGCCACGTGCGCCCGTAACCCCCGGCTCGTTAGCGGCTCGGCCGATGAGGTCACCGGCGCGGCGCCTGACTGCTGGCACACGGGGGGGCGTGTGGTGAATGGATCCCCAAGCGCCGCGATAGAAGTGCAGCGCATGTTCGTGGATCCGGTTGAAGCGGTCACCTGGCTGGAAGCCGGCGACGTTCTTGCGCCAGACAACATCCTGGGAAAGTTTCCAGCCAGCGAACTCGTCGCGCCGGTCGAGGAACATGCGCATCGACCCGAAGCACCACATGCTCGAGGTGAGCTTCGCGGCGACGGTCGGCCAACCATCCGGCCAGCGGTCCCACTCCAGCGACGTCTCGCCGTACGGGGGGTCGGTAACGATGCAGTCGGGCTGCAGGTCAAGGATCGGCAGGATCTCCCGGCTGTCGCCGTGGTAGAGCGTGACGGTGTCGTCGGCGTAGTACGGCTTCATCAGGCGCTCCTGGTCTGCTGGCTGGAGTAGGTGGCGTTGGCGCCGTTGGCGAAGGGGTTGTCGTCGCGGCCGTTGATGTGCCGGTTCGCGCCGGTGGCGACGGGGCGGCCTCGGCGGTTCTGCTGGTCGTCGGCGGCCTTCCGCATCCAGTTGCGCCAGGCGGCCTTCCAGTCGGCCTTGCGGGCCTTCGCGCCGGCCTGGGAGCGCCAGTAGTCGCCGAACTTGGCGTGCTCCGCTCGGCCGTCGATGCCGGGGCAGTTGGCGGCGAACCAAGCCTTGAGTTCTGCATCAGGAGTGAAGTCGTCGGGGAGTCTGCTTCCCCTGGGGTCGCGGGAGCCGTTAGGCGACCCAAGCTCTTGTACTACTGACGGTTCTAAGGACGGTTCAAGGACGGTTCCGGGTGCACGCGCTGCGGGGGTGGGGTGCACGCGCTGCGGGGGGGCTCCCGCAGTTCCTGCGGGGGGGTGCAGCTTCTGCCCCTGCACGGACTGCGGGGGGTGCACGGCGTGCGGGGGTGCAGATTCTGCGGGGGGTGCAGATTCTGCGGGGGTCATAATCACCCGATACCGGTTGCAACCGCCGGGCCCCGCGTTGCGGTAGACCCTCAACTCCTTCGATGCAGTGAGCCGCGTGAGGGCGTTCTGGACGCCCCGCTCGGAGAGCCCCGTCTTGCGGACCAGTTCGGCCATGCTCGGGTAGGCGTTGCTGCCGTCATCCGACGCGCAGTCGGCGATGGCGAGGAGCACCAGGCGGTCCGTCTTCTTGGATCGCGAGCTGTCCCACACCCACGTCATGACGCGGATGCTCATTCGTGGTCCCCCTGGTGGTGGTTGCGGATGTGGTTCTCGAGGGCGTCGGCGGCGGCGACCACCGCAGCGGCCGGGTCCTGGCCTTGACCGAGGACCGTGAGCTCGCAGAGCGGGCAGTCGACGGTGGTCGCGGTGCCGCGGTGGTCGCCGGTGCTCATGCCGCCACCAGTGCCTTTGGCCGGGTGGTGGTGCGGGGCATCTGGTGGTGGGTGCGGAAGCGCATGACGCAGTTGCGGGCCTTGACCGGGGTGTCGGACCAGCGCAGCCGCAGGCCGATGGTGCGGTCGTCGAGGCCTTCGTCCATCAGCTGCTCGACGACGTAGCGCCGCTCGGCGGTGTTGAGGTCGCGGGCGGTGAGCCCGCCGCTGAGCGCGGCTTCGACCTTGCCGAGGTTGACGTCGCGGCGGGACCGCCAGGCGGTGTAGTCGGCGGCGACCTCGGCGGGAACGCGGGCGATGAGGACGCTGCCGGGGGCGTAGGCGGTCCAGCCGGGCACGCCGGCGGCGGGCTGGATCAGCCAGAACGGCGGGCCGGTGATGATGACGCCGCGCTCTTCGGCTTCGTCGTCGATGTCGATTTCGGCTTCGGCGATGAGCTGGCGGCGGGTGTAGTTCTCGTCGGTGATCGGCCAGACGATCTGCAGGATGTGCTCGCTCATGTCAGGCCGCCTCGGCGAGCTTCGCGGAGCGGGCGGCCCAGGCGTCGAGGACCTGCTGGTCGCGGATGCCGTGGTCGCGGCAGACGGCCTTGATCTCGTCGAGCCGGGTCTGCGTGTCGGCGGCCTCGATCTCGCCGAGCGCCTGGTCGACCGTGAACGGCTCGACTTCCTCGGCGGGCGGCTGCTCGACGGGCGCCCCGAGGATCTCGGCGGCGGTGACCCGGGTCAGTTTCGGCCGGACGGCGGCGGGCTCGTCGTAGAGCTCCTCCGCGCTGTAGGGCATGCCCATGATGGCGGCGGAGTCGAGCCAGCGGGCCATCTCGCTGGTCGCGCGGGCGACGAGCATGGCGGTGGGGTCGGTCTTCCACTTCGGGTTCTTGGCGACGTACCCGGCGGTGGTGGCGCGCTCGATGGTCCATTCGAGGCGCTGCCAGCGGTCGCTGCCCTTGCGGCGGCCCTCGACGATGGCGTGCTTGTTGTCGGCTTCGATGACCTCGAGGTCGTGGCCGCGGGACTGTACGACGGCGCGCAGCGTGATGGCCTTCGGGGCGGGCGTCCCCTGAATGGAATCGAAGGCGCGGAGGCTGGCCATGGGTCCGAAGCCGAGCTCGGCGCCGGCGAGGATCGCGGCGCAGCCCTCTTCGGGCTTCCCGCGGTAGGCCTGGGGGGCGAAGGTGGTGCCGCACAGTTTGGTGGCGATGCCGTAGGCGGCGTCGGCGACGCGGGCCCATTCGGCGAGGCGCTCGATGGCCTGGTCGGAGCCGGTGGCGAGGTCGAGCTGCTGGTCGGCGCGGACGGCGATGTCGGTCATCGGGTGAACTCCTCAGTGCGGGTCGCCCAAGCGGGCAGAGAGACAAGGGCGATGTCGTGGTCGTCGCCGTAGCCCGGCCACACGCCGTTCGCGGTGCACTCGGCGTAGATGTGCAGGGCGCGCCGGTTCAGCTCCCGGCCGGTCATCAGCGCCTCGGCGTCAAGCTCGACGACGGTCACCAGGTAGGGCGGGGTCTTCTCCTGGAAGACGAAGACGAACGCGGCGTCCTCCCCCAGCCCGGCGGCGGCGATGCCGTCGAGGTACCAGGCGGCCTGCATGTAGTAGCCGTGGTTGTGGACGGCCTTGCGCACCGCCTCGGGGTGGGCGGACAGGCAGGTCTTGTAGTCGGGGACGATGAGCCGCCCGCGGCCCTGCGCGGGCAGCCAGTCGGTGCGTGCCCGCCGCCAGGTGCCGGTGTCGCCATCGATCCAGAACAGGGACTGTTCGGGCTTGCCGCCGGCGGCGGGGTTGAACAGTGCGGAGGCGATGGGGTGGCGGCGGATGGCGTCGGCCATGGCGGTGACGTGGTCGTGGTCGGCCTGCTTCAGCGGAACCCCGCCGAGGTCGCGGACCTTGGCGACGTGCGCCTTGGCGTCCTTGGTGTCCCAGCGGTCGCCGGGCACCACCTCGAGGTGCGGGCCGACGCCCAGCACCAGCTTGTGGGCGGCGTGGCCGATGTCGAAGGTCTTCTTCGGCGGCTCGGGGTGGCGGCGCTCGTAGTCGAAGCGGGCGGGGCAGGTCTCGAGCAGCTTCCGCGCGCCGGAGCTCGACAGGCTGCCGGCCGGCACCGGGTCGCCGTGGTAAACCGCGTCGGGCATGCCGTCGTAGACGCCTGGCTCGGTGACGATGATCTGGGTGGTGGTCACGCAGCCACCACCTGACGCTGGTGGCTCCGCCGCCAGTGCTTCTGCGCGGCGTCAGCGGAGACGCCGATGGCCTCGCCGATCTCGGCCCAGGTGGCGGGCGGGTTGTGGGCGCGCATGCGGGCGATGACGTGGTGGTGGCGGCCGGCGCCGGGCGGCTGCCGGCGGGGCTTGCCCTTGTTCCGCTGGCGGCGGTCGTAGTCGCTGAGGCCACCCCACACGCCGTACAGCTGGGTTGGGGACTGCGCGAGGGCCCATGCCTCGCAGGCGGCCAGGAGGGGGCAGCGGCGGCAGACGGCCTTGGCCTTCCGCGCCTTCACCGTCTCGCTCTTCTCGGGGAAGAACAGGTCGGGGTCTTCGCTGCGGCAGGCCGGGGTGTCGGTGGCCTGGTCGACGAAGTCGGGGTAGAGGCTCACCGCTCCCCCTCTCCGTTGACGCCGTTCACGGCGGGGGCGAGTTCGTCGGCGATGGGGCGGCGGAGTTGGGCGGGCCAGCGGAGGATGGTGTGGTCGCTGCGGTGGCCGCGTGCGGTGTTGCGTCGGTGGCGGCGGGTGGCGGACCAGCCGGCGATGGCGAGGGGCAGGGTGTCGAGGCTCATCGGGCCACCGCCTCGGCGGAGACGGGCTCGATGTGGGTGAGAGCGATGCAGCCCGAGACGCCTTCCAGCCAGACGACGGCGGTGTGCCCGCTGAGCAGCTGAGCCTCGGTGCGGGTGGTGCTGGTCTTGCCGTCGCCTTCGCGGACGCCCTTCCAGTAGCGGACGGTGGTGCCGATCGGGTGGGCGGCGTTGAACAGCTCGACCCGGCGGCACTCGCGCTCCATGTCGCGCTCACGGCGGAACCGGTCGCGGGCTGCGCTGGTCTGGTCGAGCAGGCCGTTCAGCTCACGCACCTCGGCCTTGAGCAGGTCCCGCTCGTTGGCGAGGGCGTTCTTGTCGCGGAGTACCTGCTGGTGTTCGGTGTGGTCGCGGTGGGCCTGGTTGCGGACGTCGGCCAGCTCGGCGCGGGCCTGCTGCTCGCGCTCTCGCAGCGTCGCCACGGCCTGGCGGTCGAGGGCGAGGTGCTCCCGCGTCTCGGCCAGCTCGGCGCGCAGCTTCTCCAGCTCGGCGACCTTCGCCCAGACCATGTCGACGTCCTCGGCCCACATGCGGGCCGCCTCGTCGTGGTCGGTGCTGTGGCGGGCCTGCGCCTGAACGAGGCGGATGGTGGCGAACGCGGCCCACCCGGCGAGGCTCATGGCCCGGCCGTCGACGGTGTTGTGGAGGTCGGCGGTCAGTTCGGCGCCGTAGACGGCTTCCCCGCGCTCGGCGAGGCGGCGGGCGGTCTCCGGGTCGGCGGCCAACGCGTCGACCGCGCGGAGGGCGTCGACTGCGCCCTGGTCGATGAGGTGGATGTCGTGGGCGGTGAAGTCGGTCATCAGAGGCTCCCGTTCATCAGGAGGGCGGGGCCGGCGATGGCGGCCCACAGCAGGGCGAGGGTGAGGAAGAGGGCGACGACCGCGCCGTGGGCGTTCACCGGGACACCCCGGGCAGCGCGACGTCGACGACGGGGCGGGCCTCGGCGGGGATCTCGCAGTACTCGGCGTCGCAGCCCCACTCCAGCGCCCGGTAGAGGCTGAGCGTGTGCCGGTCGTCCTCGGACAGCCCGGCGAACCAGTCGGCGGCGTTGTTGGCGGTGAGCGCCGACCAGTCGGCGGTCTGGAGGCTGGCGAGCTTCCGGCCGGAGGCGCGGCAGCAGTTGATGCAGGCGTCGCCGTCGGCGATGGTCGCGCCGGTGGCGAGGTGGGTGATGGTGAAGGTGCCCCCGAGTACGGGCCTGCCGTCGTCCGTCTTCCCAGTGGCGGGGGTGATGGCGAGCCAGTCGTTGATGGGCTCGCAGGGGACGGTGAGGGTGCCGCTGTCGGTGGTGATGGTGGCGAAGGGGAAAGGCGCGGGGGTGGTGATCTGAGGCGTGGTCATCAGTGGCTCCTGGCGTGGAAGCGGGGCATGTGGAAGCGGGGCAGGATGGCGCGGATCTGCCGCCGGAAGTCGGCGAGCACGTCCTCGCGGTGCTGGCCGGTGCAGGCGATCTGCGCGGCGCGCATCTGGTGGCGCAGGCCGCGCCAGCGCAGGTACCAGCCGCCGGCGCGGAAGGCGAGGGCGTGGGTGACGATGAGGATGAGGACGGCGATGAGGAGTTCCATCACGCACCTGCCTCCGTGTCGGCGGTCTGCCAGCAGGCGTCCCGGTCGCACCACGCCTTCGAGAAGCCGGCGAAGCAGTTCCACGACGACACCCACGCCCAGGGCATGAACCGGCCGCAGTAGTCGCAGCGGTGGTCGTAGCGGTTGAACCGGCGGCTCATGCGGCGGCCCTCCGCAGTCGGGCCGGCCGGTAGTAGGCGAGCACCTGGGCGACCTGCGGGGCGGTCAGCTTGCCGCTGTCCGGCCACGCGCCGAGCACCTTCACTGCTGCGGCGAGGGTGAGGTCGCCGTAGGGGGCGAGGTGGTGCAGGGCGTGGGCGACCGGGTCCGCGTCGAGGCCGACGTCGCGGGGGCACCATGGGCCGGTGATGACGGGCGGGTCCTGCGGGCCGGCGGTGGGGGCCGGGGTGGCGTCGGGGCGGCTGACCCAGGCGGCGAAGGTGTCGATGTCGATGCTCACGCCGCACCGCCCCCGAGGTTGGCTGGCTCGTGCGGGTAGCACAGGCCGCAGCCGGCGCAGGCGAGCACAACGGGGTCGGTGTCCTGCGGGGTGGCGATGCGCCAGGCGCAGAGCAGGTCGTGCAGAACGCCGGGCACGACGCGCATCCGGAAGGCGCCGTCGTATACGACGTCCATGGCGGGGACGGGCTCCGTGCCGGCGGCGACCGCGTCGGCGTAGGCGTGCAGCTCGGCGGCGAGGGCCGCGCGGTCGACGTTGCTCATCGCGTGGCCTCCAGGTGGGCGTGGCGGTAGGCGCGGCGGAACTCCAGCTCGGCGTCGATGGCGTGCCGGACGGCGGCGGCGTTCTCACCGGGCAGGCAGGCGTTCTTGCCGGCGAGGCGGTGGAGGTCGGCGTCGGACATGTCGCGGATGTCGGTGGCGATGTGGTTGACCGCCGCCGCGTCCCGGGGGCTCACTTGGCACGCTCCGCGTTCTCCGCGTCGACCGCCGCGAACGCCTTCAGGACCGCCCACTTGATGGAGTGGAACTTGTCCGGCAGGACGTCGAGGGCGACCAGCGTGTCGACCGCCTGCCGGACGGTGAAGGCGGCGTAGCGGTCCTCAAGCTGCTGCCACTTCCCGTCCACGCGGTGCCACAGGTCGAAGCCCCACTCCTGCGGGCGGATGCGGATGGTGTGGTTCGGGTCGACCCAGCCGAGGTTGGTGTCGAACCAGCCGTGGCGCTTGCGCCACTGGTTGATCTCGACGATCAGCTGACGCTCGGTGGGGGTGAGGGTCCCGTTCATCGGGTACCTTCTTTCTGGTCTAGCGGCGTCCCTGCGGCTGTGGAGGTAGCGGGGGCGTCGCTTTGCTGTCCGGGCCCGGTCGGGCGCCGGGTGGATCAGGCGGCGTCGGTGCCGTGGCGCTTGCTGGCGTTGTTCCGCCGCGCCAGCACCTTCGGCAGGATCTGGGCGAGCGCCTCGGACAGCGCCTCGGCGGCCTCCCGGCCGGCGTCGCTGTTCGGGTCGAGCGGCGGCGGCAGGTCGCGGGGCCCGGACGGGCGCGGCGGCTGAGACGGGCCGGACGGCGGGTGCGTCATGACGTCACCCGGCCGAACAGCGCCTCGACGGTGGTGTCCAGGTCGGCGGCCATCCGCATCGCCAGCGGGAGGCTGACTCCCTTGCGGCCGGCGCGAATCAGGGACATGTGCGTGCGGCCGATGCCGTGCTTCTTGGCCTGCTGGGTCACCTTGAGGAGTCCCTTCCGCTCCGCGAGAGCGTCGTAGACCTCGACCCGCAATCGGATGCCGTTGGTCTTTGGCGACTCTGCGTTGCTCTTTGCCGTCGCTTCCATGCAGGCCACGGTAGACCGTTGCCTAAAGCCAACGCAATAAGCGGCGGGGAAACTCGCCGGTTTCAGCCGAACGGACAGGTACCCATCGGGTGGTTCGATGCCTTACCGTTGCCGGTAGACAACACCATGAGGGAGGTTAAGCCCATGCCACAGCGCATCAACGACGCTGGTACGTCAAGGATCAAGCGGCGGCGAAGACTGGCCGACGCCGTTGCCAAAGAGCAACGCCCGCCGAATTACCGCTGCCGCTGGCTCAGCGCCTACCGTGCGCCTATGGGCGACGCATCCCCACCCGCCGAGGACTGGGCCGGCTATCTGCGACGCATGACCAGCCGACCCGGCTGGAGCGTGGCCAGGCTCGCCCGCGAGGCTGGCGTGAACCGGTCCACGATCTTCGGTTGGATCAAGGGCGACGGCGTGACCGTCGCGTCTGTCAAGCAGATCGCGAAGGCGCTCGGCGACAGCGAAGCCCACGCCCTGGCCGCCGCCGGCGGGGCAACGACCGGCGGTGACCAGCTCGACGCGGACGTGCGGATCATCCTGCGCAGGCTGGCGGACCCCACGGTCAGCGAGGCGGAGAAGACGCTGATCCGGGCGACCCTGAAGCATCTGGCGGACCTCGCCGACCAGGCCGAGCGGGGCGACGACAAGGGCCGCGCCGCCAGCTGATGCCCCGCAAACGTCATCTCGCCCCGGCTCCAGACAGCCCCGGTCGGGTTGTCGCCTACGTTCGCGTCTCCGCCCTCGCTGGCCGCGGGGGAGACGACTTCCACAGCCCCGATGTGCAGTTGGCGGCGATCCGCCGGACCACCGCCCCGGCGGGGCTGCACGAGGTGGAGGTCATCGAGGACATTGACCGCACCGGCCGGCACTTCTCCCGCGAAGGCATCGACAAGATCCGGCGTCTCGCCCTAGCTGGGCAGATCGACGCCGTGGCGGTGTACGACGTGTCGCGGCTGGGTCGCAACGTCCGCGAGTCCCTCGTCTTCCTCGCGTGGCTCGCCGACCAGGGTGTGACCATCCTGTCCGCGTCCGAGCAGGTGGACACGTCGACACCGGCGGGCCGGCTGATGCTGACGAACATGCTGGCCATCGCCGAGTACCGGTCGGATGAGATTGGCCGTAGCTGGGCGGGGGCGATCTCCCGGCGGGCGGAGCGTGGCCAACACCACGGCAAGCCGCTGGGCTATGTGAAGCGGGACAAGCAGCTGGTGCCCGACCCGGTGGTCGGCCCGGCGATGACCGAGGTGTTCCGCCGGTACGCGGCCGGTGACCCGATCGGGGAGATCACCAGCTACCTGGCGGCGGTGCGTGGCCGGGCGATGGTCACGGCGAACGTCAAGAAGTTCATGCGTAATCCCGTCTACCTCGGCAAGGTCGTCGCCGGGGATGAGGTGCTGCCCGGGACGCACGAGCCCTTGGTTGATGAGGTGACGTGGCGGCGGGTGCAGGACCGGCTGGCCGCCGACGCCGGCACCCCGCCGCGGCATCTGGCGCCCACCTGGTCCCTCGTCGGGCTCGTCGAGTGCCCGAGCGGTCACAAGCTTCAGCGGCAGGGTGACCGGCTGGTGTGCGGCATGGGTCGCGGGGATGTGAAGGGCGGCGTCTGCGAGGGTGTGGGCCGTCCGCTGCTGGAACGGGTGGAGGCGGAGGTGCTCCGCCAGGTCGCGGTGTACGCGTCGCGGCTGCGCACCGACCACGCCGCGAGGGCTGCCCGGCTGGCGCGAGTGGCGGCGGGCCGGACGGATCGGGCGGTGTTGGAGCGGCAGGTCGCCGACGCCCGCGCGGGCATGGTCCGGTTGGCGAAGACGAACGCCCTCGACCCGCTACCGTCCGAGGTGTATCAGCAGGCGATGTCCGAGCTGCGGGAGGCGGAGCGAACGGCCGCCTCCGAGCTGGCGAGGATGGGCCCGGTGCAGCCGCCAATGGATCCGGTGGAGGCCGCGAACGCGGTGGATGCGCTGTTGGGGTTGTGGCCGGAGATGCTGCCGGCGGAGCGGGGTCAGGCGTTGCGGTCGCTGGTGGATCGGGTGGTGATTCGTCCGGCGTCGCGGTGGCGTGAGCCGGAGTCCGACCGGGTTGACGTGCTGTTCCGCTGGTAGTTGTTTGTGATCTCCGACGATCGTCGGCAATGTGCTGACGGCACCCGAGTGGCGCCGTACCACACAGAGCAACACGCTGGTCGCCAACTTCAAGGTCGCCTCGACCGCCCGCCGGCTCGACCGGGACAGCGGCCGGTGGGTGGACGGCAACAGCCTCCGCGTCCGGGTGAACTGCTGGCGCAAGCTGGCCGAGGGGGTGGCGGCCTCGGTGATGGTCGGCGACCCGGTGGTGGTGGCCGGCCGCCTCTACACCCGCGACTGGATCGACGACGCGGGTAACCACCGCACCGTCTACGAGTTGGAGGCGGTCGCCGTCGGGCACGACCTGTCCCGCGGGCGGGGCCGGTTCCTGCGCAACAAGCCGACCATGGCCACCAGCACCGTGGAGGACGCCGAGGCGGCCGGTCGGGTGCAGGGCGAGCCGACCGAGCCGGTGCCGCACGAGCAGGCGCCGGCCGCGCCGGACGACCGGCCGTTCGACGAGGACTTCGAGTTCTCCGGCTTCGCCGTGCCCCGCGCCGGCCACGAACTGCCCGGCACCGACCTGGCGGAGCTGACCGACCCGTTCGACGAGGAGGGCGACGACGCTCCGGCGTCCGGCGACGAGCTCGCCCCGGTGCCCGGGGACGGCGAACAGGGCGCCGGGGAGGGCGAGCTGGACTCGCGCCGGAGGAGACCGCCGTCACACCGGCCGGACGGGGTCGGCGCGGGCGCGGCCGGGTGCCGGTGCCGGCCTGACCGGGCGGGCCGGAGCGGTGAGCTGCGCAGGTGGCGCCGCTGCGGCCCGACGGGGGTGTACGGACGGGGGCGGGGTGGCGACGACGGCGTCGGTCACCCCGCCGTACGGCTAGGCTGGCCGGCCGGAGGTGGTGCGAGGTGCGTCAGGCGACCGCCGTGGCGAACGCGGCAGGGCTGGTGGCGGGATACGCCCTGGACTCCCTGCTCGGCGACCCGCGTCGCTGGCACCCGGTGGCCGGCTACGGCCGCGCAGCCGGTGCCCTGGAACGTCGGGTCTACCGCCCCGACCGGGCCGCCGGCGCCGTCTTCACCACGCTCGCCGTCGGCGCGCCGGTGCTGCTCGGCGCCGCCGCCACCGTGGCGACCCGGCGGCACCCGGTGCTGCGGGGCCTGCTCGTGGCCGCCGGCACCTGGACGGTGCTGGGCGGGCGCACGCTGCGCCACGAGGCCGGCGTGATGGGGTCCGCGCTGCGCGGCGGCGACCTGCCGGCGGCCCGGCGCCGCCTGGGCCACCTCTGCGGGCGGGACCCGTCCGCGCTCGACGAGTCCGAGCTGGCCCGGGCCACCGTCGAGTCGGTCGCCGAGAACACCTCCGACGCGGTGGTCGCCCCGCTGCTCTGGGGAGCGGTCGCCGGCCTGCCCGGCCTGCTGGGCTACCGCGCGGCCAACACGCTCGACGCCATGGTCGGCCACCGCTCGCCCCGCTACGCCCGCTTCGGCACCCCCTCCGCCCGCCTCGACGACGGGCTCAACCTGGTGCCGGCGCGGCTGACCGGGCTGCTCACCGTCGCCCTCGCCCCGACCGCCCACGGCGACCGGGCCAGCGCCTGGCACGTCTGGCGCCGCGACCGCGACGACCACCCCAGCCCCAACGCCGGCCAGTGCGAGGCGGCGATGGCCGGTGCCCTCGGCGTCCGGCTCGGCGGGCGCAACGTGTACTTCGGTCGCTCCGAGGTGCGGCCGTTCCTCGGCGACGGTCCCCGCCCCGAGGCGCGACACCTCAGGCGGGCCGCCCGGATCTCCGGCGCCGTCGGGCTGGCCGCGCTCGTGATCGCGGCCGCCTGGCCCCTGACCGGCGGGCGGCTGGTGGCGGCGGTGGGCCGGCGGGGGCTGCGCGGCCTGGCTGCCGTCGGCCGGGGGAGTGGACGGTGAGCGGCGGGCTGCTGGTCGCCGGCACCACCTCCGACGCCGGCAAGAGCGTGCTCACCGCCGGGATCTGCCGCTGGCTGCACCGCCGGGGGGTCGCCGTGGCCCCGTTCAAGGCGCAGAACATGTCCAACAACTCCGCGGTGGTCGTCGGCCCCGACGGCCGCGGCGGGGAGATCGGCCGCGCCCAGGCGATGCAGGCCGCGGCCTGCGGGCTCGCCCCCGACCTGCGGTTCAACCCGGTGCTGCTCAAGCCCGGCAGCGACCTGGCCAGCCAGGTGGTGCTGCTCGGCGAGGCCGTCGACACCGTCACCGCAGGCAACTTCCGGGAGCTGCGGCCGAAGCTCGCCGAGACCGCGTACGCGGCCCTGGCCGAGCTGCGCGAGGCGTACGACGTGGTGATCTGCGAGGGCGCCGGCAGCCCGGCCGAGATCAACCTGCGGGCCGGCGACTACGTCAACATGGGCCTGGCCCGGCACGCCGGCCTGCCCACCATCGTCGTCGGCGACATCGACCGGGGCGGGGTGTTCGCCTCGATGTTCGGCACCGTCGCCCTGCTCGACCCGGCCGACCAGGCGCTGGTCGCCGGCTTCGTGATCAACAAGTTCCGGGGCGACCTGGGGCTGCTCCGGCCGGGGCTGGACATGCTGCGGGGGGTCACCGGCCGCCCGACGTACGGGGTGCTGCCCTGGCACCTCGACCTCTGGCTCGACGCCGAGGACTCCCTCGCGTACGGGCGGGTGCTCGGCCGGCCGGCCGCGCCACGCGGCACCGACTGGCTGGACGTCGCCGTGGTCCGGCTGCCCCGGATCAGCAACGCCACCGACGTCGAGGCGCTCGCCACCGAGCCGGGCGTGCGGGTCCGGCTGACCGTCGAGCCCGCCGAACTGGCCGCCGCCGACCTGATCGTCCTGCCCGGCTCCAAGTCCACCGTCGCCGACCTGGCCTGGCTGCGCGAGACCGGCCTCGCCGACGCCGTCACCGCGCACGCCGCCGCCGGCCGGCCGCTGCTCGGCATCTGCGGCGGCTTCCAGATGCTCGGCCGGGCCATCCACGACCCGGTGGAGAGCCGCCGGGGCAGTGTCCCCGGGCTGGGCCTGCTCCCCGTCGAGATCACCTTCGACCGGCGCAAGACCGTCCGGCAGGCGGTGGGCACCGCCACCGGTGGCGTCCCGGTGCGCGGCTACGAGATCCACCACGGGTACGTCTCGACCGCCGACCCGGGCCTGCCCTCGCTCCTGACGTACGCCGACGGCGACGGCGAGGGCGCGCGGCTCGGCGCGGTGTACGGCACCCACTGGCACGGCGCGTTCGAGTCCGACGAGTTCCGCCGCCGGTTCCTCACCGAGGTGGCCCGGACTGCCGGGCGGCACGGTTTCCGGGTGGCGCCGGACACCGCCTTCGCCGCCGCCCGCGAGCGCTCGCTCGACCTGCTCGGGGACCTCGTCGAGGAACACCTCGACACCGACGCGCTGTGGCGGCTGGTCGAGACCGGCGCGCCGGCCGACCTGCCGTTCATCCCGCCCGGGGCCCCGCCGGCGACCTGACCGGCCCGGAAACCGGCCGCGCCGCCGCCTGATCGACACCGGTTACGGGATGTGGTGGTATCCCGTTCGCTGGGATACCGCAACCTCGCCGACATCGCTGAGCGGGCGCGACCCGGCCCGGCTGGCGCGGCCCGGTCACGGGCGGATGTCGGCGGGCTCGTCGGAGAACGGCAGTCCCGCCTCCCGCCACGCCTGCACCCCGCCGATCATGTCGGTCGCGTTCCGCAGCCCCAGCGCCTGCAGGCTCGCCGCGGCGAGGCTGGAGGCGTAGCCCTGCCGGCACACCACGACGATCTCCCGGTCGTATCCGGTCGCCTCGGGGATGCGCCACTCGCTCGCCGGGTCCAGCCGCCACTCCAGCACCGTCCGGTCGATGACGACCGCGCCGGGCAGCTCGCCCTGCTCGCGGCGCTGCGACTCGGTACGGGTGTCGACCAGCAGGGCGCCGGCCCGCACCGCCTCGACCGTCTCCTGCGGACTCAGCCGGCGCAGCCCGGCACGGGCCTGTTCCAGCAGGGCGTCCACGCCCGGACTCATCACGTCATGCAGCACATCCAGATCATGCCGGTCACTCGGAGCGACCGCCGGGCGAAACGGCCGGGCGGAAGACGGAACCAGGCTCACGGGGGACAACACCGCGATTACCCGGCGCCACCAGGTCAGACGGCCACCGGGCCGGGGGTTCGCGCGGCTCTCGGCGGCGCTAGCGTCGGCCGGGTGACAGAAGACCGGGAGGACGCCGGCGCGGAGCCCGGCCGGGTGCCGGGAGACCGGGCGGACGGCGGCGCGGAGCCCGGCCGGGTGCCGGGAGACCGGGCGGACGGCGGCGAGGAGCCCGGCCGGCCGCGGGTGGCGGTGGTGGAGGCGTACGCGGCAGTGGCCCGCCGGGTGCTGGCCCGGCCGGCGCGGTTGGGGCGTACCCGACTGGTGGCCGTCGACGGGCCGAGCGGCGCGGGCAAGAGCGTGTTCGCCGCGCGGCTCGCGGACGCCCTCGCCGCGCTGCCCGGCGGCGAGCGGCCACCGGTGGTGCACACCGACGACCTGCTCGACGGGTGGGACGACCAGTTCACCTTCTGGTCCCGGCTGGAGGAGCGGGTGCTGGCGCCACTGCGGGCCGGGCGGCCCGGGGCGTACCAGCGCTACAGCTGGGTGCGGCGGAGCTTCCTGCCCCGGGTGGTGCCGGTGCCGGTCGCGCCGGTGCTGCTGGTGGAGGGGGTGAGCGCGGCGCGGGCGGCGATCCGGCCCGAGCTGAGCCTCGCGGTGTTCGTCACCGCCCCGGCGCCGCTGCGGCGGGCCCGGGCGCTGGACCGCGACGGCCCGCAGATCCTGCCGGAGCTGCGCCGCTGGCACGCCGGGGAGCGCGCGCACTTCGCCGCCGACCGCACCGCCGCGCACGCGGACCTGGTGGTCGACGGTGCGCCGGCGCTGCCGCACGACGCCGCGCGCTACCTCGTGCGCCACCCCGCGAGCTGCGGCGATGCGGCCTCGCGAGGTGCGGCGAGGTAAGGCCGGCATACGATGCCGGTCATGACCACACCGATCATGTCCGAGTCCGAGGTGCGGGCCGCCGTCGAGCGTGAACTGCCCGGTGTCCGTGCCGATCTGGAACGACTCGTCCGCATCCCCGGCATCGCCTTCGAGGGCTTCGACCACTCGCACGTGGAGCGTTCCGCCGAGGCCGTCGCGGAGCTGCTGCGCGGCTGCGGCCTCGACACCCGGATCGTGCGCTCCGGCGGCCAGCCGGCGGTGATCGGGACGAAGCCGGCGCCGCCCGGGGCGCCCACCGTCATGCTGTACGCCCACCACGACGTGCAGCCGGTCGGCGACCTGTCGCTCTGGGAGTCCGACCCGTTCGAGCCGGTCGAGCGGGACGGCCGTCTCTACGGCCGGGGCGCCGCCGACGACAAGGCCGGCATCATGGCGCACGTCGCGGCGCTGCGCGCCTTCGGCGACCAGCTCCCGGTCGGCGTGGTCCTCTTCATCGAGGGCGAGGAGGAGTACGGCTCCGACTCCCTGGAGCGGCTGCTCGCCGAGCACCGCGACGAGATCGCCTCCGACGTGATCGTGATCGCCGACTCCACCAACTGGGACATCGGCGTGCCGGCGCTGACCACCTCGCTGCGGGGCATCGTCAACTGCTTCGTCGAGGTGCGCACCCTCGACCACGCGGTGCACAGCGGCATGTTCGGCGGCGCGGTGCCGGACGCGCTGACCGCGCTGGTCCGGCTGCTGGCCACCCTGCACGACGACGCCGGTGACGTGGCCGTCGAGGGCCTCGTCGGGCGGGAGGGCGCCAGCGTCGACTACCCGGAGGACCGGTTCCGCGCCGAGGCCGGGCTGGTCGAGGGGGCCGCGCTCTTCGGCACCGGCCGGATCACCGACCGGCTCTGGACCAAGCCCGCGCTGGCGGTGCTCGGCATCGACGCCCCGGCCACCGGCGAGGCGCCGAACGCGCTGGTCCCGTCGGCCAAGGCCAAGCTGAGCGTACGGCTGGCGCCGGGTGACGACCCGAAGCGGGCGTACGACACGCTCCGCGCCCACCTGGAGAAGCACGCGCCGTGGGGCGCCCGGGTGACGGTCACCTTCGAGCACGACGGCGACCCCTGCGTCATCGACGCCTCCGGGCCGATGTTCGACGCCGCCCGGGGCGCCTTCCGTACCGCCTGGGACGGCACCGACCCGGTGGACATCGGCGTCGGCGGCTCCATCCCGTTCATCGCCACCTTCCAGGAGATGTTCCCGCAGGCGGCGATCCTGGTCACCGGCGTCGAGGACCCGCACGCGCGGGCGCACGGCCCGAACGAGAGCCTGCACCTGGGCGAGTTCGCCCGGGTCTGCCTGGCCGAGGCGCTGCTGCTGGCCCGGGTCGCCGAGGCGGGGCGCCAGGTCGGTTAGGGCCTGAGTCAAAGTCCTCGGCCGGCCAGGGGCTTTGACACAGGCCCTTGGTGACGGAACCGTAACTTCGGGGCCGATGTCGGAGTTTGCGGTGTGTCGGGCGCGGGGCTGTTATAGCCTTTCGAACATGCGTACGAACGACGTGATGGCACGGCTCGAAGCCGCCGTGAGTGCTCTGGGGGACCTCGACGTCTCCGCGTGGCCCGAGGACACGCTCAAGGAACAGCTCGGCGAGCTCTCGGCCGCGCTGGTCGCCCTCGACGGCGTCCTCTCCCGGGTCGCCGACGAGGTGCGGGCCCGGGGCCTGCGCATCGAGGAGCCCGTCTCCGCCTGACCCGCGCCGCCCATCAGGACGGCCCGGGCACGGCAATGCCCGGGTGGTGTCGGGGGTGGCTGGCAGGATGAGGCCGTGCGGTTCCTCGACCTGGCAGCCACCTCCGCGGCGGTCGGCGCCACCAGCGGCCGGCGGGCCAAGGTGGAGCTGCTCGCCGCCGCGCTGCGGGCGCTCGACCCGGCCGAGGTGCCGGCCGGCTCCGGCTACCTCGCCGGCGAGCTGCGCCAGCGGCAGACCGGCGTCGGCTGGGCCGCCCTGCGCGACCTGCCGGCACCCGCCGCCGAGCCATCGCTGACCGTGGCCGCCGTGGACGCGGCGGTCGACCGGATCGCGGCGGTCAGCGGCCCCGGCTCGCAGGCCCGCCGGCGGGAGCTGCTGGGCGCGCTCTTCGCCGCCGCGACCGCCGACGAGCAGCGGCTGCTGGTCGGGCTGTTCAGCGGGGAGCTGCGCCAGGGTGCCCAGGCGGGGCTGCTCGCCGACGCCATCGCCCGGGCCGCCGAGGTGCCGGTCGCCGCCGTCCGCCGGGCCCTGCTGCTCGCCGGCGACCTGCGCGCGGTGGCGGTCGCCGCGCTCTCCGGGGGCGCCGCCGCGCTGGCCGATTTCGGGCTCCAGGTCGGCCGACCGCTCGCCCCGATGCTGGCGTCGAGCGCCCCGTCGGTCGACGCGGCGCTCGACGCCACCGGCGTGCCGGCGGTGGTGGACGTCAAGCTCGACGGCATCCGGATCCAGGTGCACCGCTCCGGCGACGACATCGCCGTCTTCACCCGCAGCCTCGACGAGTGCACCGCCCGGGTCCCCGAGGTGGTCGCCGCCGTGCGCGCGCTCCCCGCCCGCGAGCTGGTGCTCGACGGCGAGGCCATCGGGCTGGACGCCACCGGCCGCCCGCTGCCGTTCCAGCAGACCTCCAGCCGGGCCGCCCGCCGCACCACGCCGAGCACCACCGGCGGCGCTCCGGTCGCCCCGGCGGTGCTCGCCGCCGCCGAGACGACCGGCGAGGCGGTGCTGACGCCGTACTTCTTCGACCTGCTGCACATCGACGGCGAGGACCTGATCGACCGGCCCGGCCGGGAGCGGTGGGCGGCGCTGGCCGGCGCCGTCGACGAGTCGCTGCTGGTCGGGCGGATGGAGGTGGAGGACGTCGAGCGGGCCGGCGTGGCCTTCGCCGCCGCCGTCGACGCCGGCCAGGAGGGCGTCGTGGTGAAGGCGCCGGACGCGCCCTACGACGCGGGCCGGCGCGGCGCGGCCTGGGTGAAGGTCAAGCCCCGGCACACCCTCGACCTGGTGGTGCTGGCGGTGGAGTGGGGCAGCGGCCGGCGGCAGGGCTGGCTCTCCAACCTGCACCTCGGCGCGCGGGATCCGCGCACCGGCGACTTCGTGATGCTCGGCAAGACGTTCAAGGGCCTCACCGACGAACTGCTGCGCTGGCAGACCGAGCGGTTCCTGTCGCTGGCGGTCGAGCGCGGCGACTGGGTCGTCCGGGTCCGCCCCGAGCAGGTGGTCGAGATCGCCTTCGACGGGGTGCAGACCAGTTCCCGCTACCCGGGCGGAATGGCGCTGCGCTTCGCCCGGGTGGTGCGCTACCGCGAGGACAAGTCCGCCGCCGAGGCGGACACCATCGACATGGTCCGGGCGATCCACGCCGGGCGGGCCGGCGGCTGACCCGCGCCGCCGCCGGGATCAGAACGTCGACAGCGACCGGGCGTAGTTCACCTGGTTGTTGATGTGCTGCACCTGGCCCTGGTCCAGCACCGGGATGCGGGCCACGTACTGGTGAGCGCCGTTGACGACCGTCACCTGGACCGTGCCGTGGTGACGGGTCTCCTTGACCAGCAGGAAGAGCAGGCTGAAGAAGGTCAGGCAGAAGAAGCCCACGATGGCGCAGACCAGTGCCCAGGTGGCGATCTTCTCCTCCTTCTGCCAGAAGTCCGTCACCTGCCAGGAGGCGCCGGCCAGCGGCAGCACCCCGGTCGGTGTCCGGATCACCGGCGGGGTGACCACGATCTCGCCGATCTGCACCGCCACCAGGTCCGGCCGGGCCGGTGGGTAGCCGGCGGGCAGCAGCGCCGGCGCGGGCACCGGCGGATGCGGCCCCGGCCGGGCCGGCGGCGCGGAAAACTGGGCCGGCACCGGGAACGGCGCCGGCGGCGCCGAGAAGTGGGCCGGCGGCGCGGAGAACTGCGCCGTCGCTGGCGGCGCGGAGTGCGCCACGGGCAGGTGCGCGGTCGGCGGCGACTGCGGGGGTACGGGTGCGACGGGTCCCGCCGGCGGCATGGCGTACGGCGCGGCCGAGCCGGCAGGGTATGGCACGGTCAGGCCGGCGGGGTGCGGCGCGGGGAACTGCGCGGTGGGTGCGGTGTGCGGTGCCGGCGGCGCGGAGAACTGGGCGGTGACCGGCGGGGTGTCCGAGGGCGGCATGGCGCTCCACGGGTCGTAGGCCGGGTACGCCGCCGTCGCCGGCTCCGACCGGGCGGTGGTGGGATCAGGGGTGGCCGGCTCGTTGATCACGGGCGGACCCTACAACGTCCTCCGCTGTCCCGTGGCCCGCCCGACTGTCCGGTTCGTCCTGGCCGAGGCGACCGGCGGTCGCGCCGTCAGGCCGGGGTGGCCGGTTCCGCTGCCCGGTCGACCGGGCCCTTCGGCGCGTCCAGCCCCGCCGCCCGCCGGGCCTCCCGGCGGGCGACCCAGCCGTAGCCGAAGAGCGACATCGCGGCGAAGAGCCACCACTGGATCACGTAGCCGAAGTTCTGCCAGTTGTTGGCGTGCCCGATCGGTACCGCGCGGAACGCCGGGTCGTTCGCCGGGGTCTGCTCGTCCAGCAGCAGGTACGCCCCGTGCACCGGGTACGGCAGCTCGCGGGCGATCTTGTCGACGGTGACCCGGCGGGTCTCCAGCCGACCGTCGCGCCGGTCCACGCCGGCCCCGCCGGACTCGGTGGGGTGCACCCGGCCCACCACCGTCACCTCGCCGGTCGGCAGGGCGGGCACCTGCGGCATGGCCATCGCGCCGCCCGGCGCGGGCGGGACCCAGCCCCGGTCGACCAGTACGGCCGTGCCGTCGGTCAGCACCAGCGGGGCGAGCACCTCGAATCCGACCTTGCTGTCGACCGTCCGGCCACGGATCAGCACCACGTTCGCGGCGTCGTACCGGCCGATGGCGGTGACCCGGCTCCACTCGACCCGCTCGGCGGGGGCCGGGCCGACCGAGCCCGCCCCGCCGGTCGGTGCGGGCAGCGCGTCACGCAATGGCGCGGAGGTGCCCCGGCTACCGGCGTCGATGCGCTCGTTGACCGCGGTGCGCTGCTCGTAGCGGTCCAGCTGCCAGTTGCCCAGCAGCACCATCACCGCGGCGGCGACCAGGGTCAGCGCGAGGATGCCCAGCCAGCGTGGGGTCAGCAGGAACCGGTACACGCCACGAGGCTACCCGTATGACCGGGACCACCGACCGCGACGGCCCGGTGCGCCGACCGGTCGGCGGCCGCCACGTGTCGGTCTGGGCGGGTATGGTCACGCGAGCGGATCTCCGGTCGGAGATCTTCCCGGTCGTCCGCCTGCCACCACCCGTCGCCCGCGAGGAGTCGATGATGACCGCCGTGCCGCGCCTCGTGCTCAGCGCGCCGTCCTCCGGACACGGCACCAACGCGCTGGCCATCGGGCTGCTCGCCGCCCTCGCCGAACGGGGCCTGGCCGTCGCCGGCTTCAAGGTCGGCCCGGACCACGTCGACGCCGCGTACCTCGGCCTCGCCGCCGGTCGACCCGGGCGCACCCTCGACGCGAGGCTGGTCGGCGCGGACCGGCTCGGTCCGCTCTTCGCGCACGGCGCGGCCGGCGCCGAGCTGGCCGTGGTGCAGGGCACCATGGGGCTGTACGACTCGGTCGCCGGGCGCCCCGAGGCGGAGTCCACCGCCGCCGTGGCCACCGCCCTGCGCAGCCCGGTCGTGCTGGTGGTGGACGTGGCGGCGATGGGGCAGTCGGTGGCCGCCCTGGTGCACGGCTTCCGCTCCTACGACGATCAGCTCTGGCTGGGCGGGGTGATCCTCACCCAGGTCGCGTCCCCGCGCCACGAGGCGATGCTGCGGCAGGCGCTCGACGACGTCGACGTCCCCGTCTACGGCGCGCTGCGCCGGCACGAGCTGCCCCCGGTGCTGCCGGCCCGGCGGCACGGCGTGCTGCCGGTGGTCGGCGGCGACGCCGAGGCAACCCGCGCGGTGCGGCGCCTCGGCGAGGCGGTGGCCGGCACCGTCGAGCTGGACCGGCTGCTCGCGCTGGCCCGCTCCGCGCCCGCGCTGACGGTCGAGCCGTGGTCGCCGTCGCCGGCCGCCCCGGTCGAGAGCCGGCCGCTGGTCGCGCTGGCCGGTGGGCCGGGCGGCAGCTACAGCTACGCCGAGACGGCCGAGCTGCTGCGCGCGGCGGGCGCCGAGGTGGTCACCGTCGACCCGCTGCGCGACGAGGCGCTGCCCGCCGGCACCCGGGCGCTGGTCGTCGGCGCCGGCCTGCCCGAGTCGTCCGCCGCCGAACTCTCCGCCAACCGCCGGCTCTGCATCGCCGTGGCCGAGCTGGCCCGAACCGGCCGCCCGGTGCTCGCCGAGGGGGCGGGCCTGCTCTGGCTGGCTCGCGAGCTGGACGGCCGGCCGATGTGCGGGGTGCTGGATGCGATCGGCGCCAGCCGCGACGGCCTGGTCGTCGGCTACCGCGAGGCGACCGCCCGCACCGCCAGCGTGGTCGCCGAGGCCGGGGCGGCCGTGGTCGGCTACAAGCAGCACAGCGCGGTGCTCACGCCCCGGGCCGGTGAGCGCCCGGCGTGGAGCTGGGAGGGCGGCGCTCCCGAGGGCTTCGTCTGGCGGGGCGTGCACGCGTCGCAGTTGGGCCTGCACTGGGCGGCCGACCCGGCCATCGCGACCCGACTGGTGTCGGCGGCCGGGATTGCCGAGGGCGTCGGAGCACCGGCGTGATCGGGCAGGTGGCCGTCCGCCGCTTCCCGGCGCTGACCGTCTCCACCCCGCGTACGGAGGTGCGCCAGCTGCGGGCGACGGACGCCGGCGCGGTCGACGAGGTCTTCGCCGACCGGCAGACCCAGCGCTGGCTGCCGCTGGCCGACGCCAACGGGCAGATCGACGGGCCGGCCTGGTGCACGGATCTGGCCCGGCAGCGGCGCGACAGCGGCGACGGCGACCACTACGCGGTGGTGCGCCGGGAGGACGCCCGGGTGGTCGGCTGCCTGTGGACCCGGCGCACGGACTGGGGCGCCCGGCTCACCGAGGTGTCGTACGCCCTCGCCCCGCACGCCCGTGGGTTCGGGCTGGCCGCCGAGGCGGTGGACGCGCTGGCCATCGCGCTGATCCTGGAGCACGGCTTCCAGCGGGTCGAGCTGCGGGTGGCCCCGGGCAACGTGGCGTCGCGCCGGGTCGCGGAGAAGGCCGGCTTCAGCTACGAGGGCCTGCTGCGCAACGCCGGCTTCGTCCGGGGCGCCCGGGTCGATCTGGAACTCTGGTCCCTGGTCGCCGCCGACCTGCACTGAACGCCCCACCCGTCACCGCAGCCGGCCCGCGACCCGCCGGTCCGTGAGCCGGGCGGCAGCCGCCCCGCGACCCGCCGGCCGCTGAGCGGGGCCGGCGCGCCCATGACCCGCGCCGGCCCGCGGCCGGCCCAGCGGGGCGGACAGAAGCGCTGCGCCAGGAACCGCACCGTTCCTGACGCAGCGCTCCCGGTCATCCGGGCAGGCGGGCCGGTCTCACCCCACGATGCGGTCCGACGGTGGGGTGAACTGGCGGGGGGCCGTGCCCTTGAGGCCGTCGCGCAGCGTCTCGGCGACCGCGGCGACGGGGACCTGGGACTGGCCGTCACCCACCGCGTTGAACGGGTTGTCCGGGTCGGCGATGAAGCTCGCCGCCGCCAGTTCGGGCGTGTAGCCGACGAACCAGGCCGACCGGGTGCTGTCCGTGGTACCGGTCTTGCCGGCCACCGGGCGGCCCACCGTGCCCCGGACGCTGTCCGCCGTCGACCAGCCCCCGCAGCTGCCCTTCGCCGGGGTGTCCCCGGTCGGGCAGCGGGCGGCGTCGGTGGCGGCCCGGGCCGCGTCCGCGCTCACCACCTGCCGGCAGCGCGGCTTGGCCACCTCCCGCTGGATGCCGGACGCCGTCCGGTACGTCGCCGACGTGCCGTCCCGGTTGGTGATCGACATGACCGGCATCGCCTCGCAGTACCGGCCGTCGGCGGCGATCGCGGCGTACGCGTTGGCCAGCTCCAGCGGGGTGGCGTCGGAGACGCCCAGGGTGAACGCGCCCCACTTCTTGGCCTTGGCCGGGGAGGCGTGGTCCCGGTCCACGTCGGTACGCCAGCGCAGCCCGAGCTGCTCGGCGAGCCGGACCCCCCTGTCCGCGCCGATCTGCTCCTCCAGCTGTACGAAGTAGGTGTTCACCGACTTGCCGAAGCCGGACCACATGGTCTGCCGGCCGGTCATCGCCCCACTGGCGTTGGACGGGGCCCAGCCGTCGTAGACCCTCGACTGGTACCGGTACGGCGAGTTGTACTCGGTGGAGAGCGTCATCCCGGCGTCCAGCGCGGCGAGCATCGGGAACATCTTGAACGTCGATCCGGCCTGGTAGCCGGGGAGGCTGCCGCCGCCGAGCAGGGGCGCTACCGTGTTCGGGTAGTTCGCCTTGACCTTGGGGCCGGCCTCTGGGTTGGAGCTGGACGGGTTCTCGCTGAGGTCCAGTGAGTACGTCCGGTTCACCGCCATCGCCTTCACCCGGCCGGTGCCCGGTTCGGCCACCACGATGCCGTTGGCGAAGGGGCTGCCGACGCCGTCCTTCGCGCCGACGTTCTTCTCCGCCGCCGACTGGATCTTCGGGTCGAGGCTGAGCACGATCCGGTAGCCACCCCGGCGCAGCTTGTCCATCCGCTCCAGCCGGTTCTCGCCGAACGCGGGCTGCGCGCTCCACCAGTTCTTGACGTAGTCGCAGGCGAAGCCCCAGGTCTGGTACTTGCTGGGCAGTGAGGTGCAGTCGTTGGCCGGGGTCGTCACCCGGGTCCGGATGGGCTCGGACCGGGCCGCCGCCGCGGCGTCCGGGGAGAGGTAGCCGAGTTGGGCCATCCGGTCGAGCACGTAGTTGCGCCGGCCGGTGGCGTCCTTCTGGTCCGAGGTGATCGGGTCGTACTCGGAGGGGGACTTGACCAGCCCGGCGAGGGTGGCCGCCTCGACCGGGGTGAGGGTGGCCGGGGTCTTGGAGAAGAAGATCTGCGCGGCGGCGTAGATGCCGTACGCCCGGTGGCCGAAGTACGCCGAGTTGAGGTAGCGCTCCAGGATCTCCTCCTTGGTCAGCTCCTTCTCGATGTCGAGGGCCATCCGCATCTCCTTGACCTTGCGCAGGCTGGTCTGCTGGGTGGCCTCCTGGACCTCCTTCGGGGTCTTGGCGCTGTCCCGCAGCGCCATCCGGACGTACTGCATGGTCAGGGTCGAGGCGCCCTGGGAGACGCCGCTGGAGCGGGCGTTGGCCACGAAGGCGCGGGCGACGCCCTTCGGGTCGACGCCGTGGTGCTGGTAGAAGCGGTTGTCCTCGGCGGCGACGATCGCCTGCTGGATGTTCGGCGACATGTCCGACAGCTTCGTGTACTGCCGGTACTCCTCGTAGAACATGGTCAGGATCGTCTTGCCGTCGGGGGCGTAGAGGTACGACGTCTCGGCCGGCAGCGCGGTGCGCAGGATGCCCGTCTTCTGCTCCACCGCGTGGGCGGTGGCCTTGGCGCCGAGGCCGGTGAACGCGGCCAACGGGTAGGCCACGGCGGCAACGACGATGCCGGCGATGAGCCCGGCGCGGAGGAGCGGAACGGTACGACCAGCGGCAGCAAGGGGTCGGTTGCTCACAGGGTCAAGTTATGACATTTCCGATTCGGAAATGAGAAGAATTCATAAACGGGCGAGACTGTCGCCGGGCGGTGACGCGACCCACGTCGGGATCCGCTGTCCCGTACGGCGGCTTCCCGGCAGGATCACGGACATGCATGGTCAGCTGATCGAGGTGCCGCCGGGCACCGGAAAAGAACCGGACCTGGGGCACCACGGGGACGCCGAGGCGACCCCGGGCCTGGTCGACCTGGCCGTCAACGTCCGCCGGGACACCATGCCGGACTGGCTGGCCGACCCGCTCACCGCCTCGTTGGCCGAGCTGGCCGCGTACCCGGACCCGGGGCCGGCCCGGGCGGCCGTCGCCGCCCGGCACGGGCGTCCCCCGGCGGAGGTACTGCTCACCGCCGGCGCCGCCGAGGGCTTCGTGCTGCTGGCCCGCGCGCTGGCCGGGGTGCACCGCCCGGTGGTGGTGCACCCGCAGTTCACCGAGCCGGAGGCCGCGCTGCGCGCTGCCGGGCACCAGGTGGAACGGCTGCTGCTCGACCCGGCCGACGGCTTCCGGCTCGACCCGGCGCGGGTGCCCGCCGACGCCGACCTGGTCATGATCGGCAACCCGACCAACCCCACCTCGGTGCTGCACCCCGCCGCCGACCTGGCCGCCCTGGCCCGGCCGGGCCGGGTGCTGGTCGTCGACGAGGCGTTCGCCGACACCACCGGAGCCCCCGGCGTGGCCGGCGAGCCCGAGTCGCTGGCCGGCCGGCGCGACCTGCCCGGCCTGGTGGTGGTGCGCAGCCTGACCAAGACGTGGGGGCTGGCCGGCCTGCGGATCGGCTACCTGCTCGGCGAGGCCGCGCTGCTGGACCGGCTGGCCGCCGTCCAGCCGCTCTGGGCCGTCTCCACCCCGGCGCTGGCCGCCGCCACCGCCTGCGCGTCGCCCACCGCCGTCGCGGCCGAGCGCGAGATCGCCGCGCGGCTCGCCGCCGACCGCGACCACCTCGTCGCCCGCCTGTCGGCCCTGCCCGGGGTACGCGTCGCGGGCCGCCCGGCCAGCGCCTTCGTCCTGCTGCACCTGGCCGGCGCCGACCGGGTGCGGGAGACCCTGCGCGAGCGCGGCTGGGCCGTGCGACGCGGGAACACCTTCCCCGGTCTGGGCCCGGACTGGCTGCGGGTGGCGGTACGCGACCCGGCGACCACCGACGCGTTCACCGAGGTACTCGCCGAGATCCTGGAGGCATGATGCTGGAGACCACCATCGCGGCGATCGGGCCGCTCGACGAGCCGGCGATGGCCGCCGCGCGCGACCTCCAGGCCCGGCTGACCAAGCCCGCCGGTTCCCTCGGCGCCCTGGAGGATCTCTCCGTACGCCTCGCCGGGCTGGCCGGCGCCTGCCCGCCGCCACTGCCCGAGCCGGCGGCGGTGGCGATCTTCGCCGGTGACCACGGCGTGCACGCCCAGGGGGTGACCCCCTGGCCGCAGGAGGTCACCGCCCAGATGATCGCCAACTTCCTGGCCGGCGGGGCGGTGGTCAACGCGTTCGCCCGCCAGGCCGGCGCCTCGGTCACCGTGGTCGACGTCGGCGTGGCCACCCCGCTCCCGGTCGACCCGGACGCCACCGGCGACCCGGCGGTCGGACCCCGCCTGGTCGCCGCGAACGTCCGGCTGGGCACCCGGGACATGACCGTCACCGCGGCGCTCACCCGCGACGAGGCGCGCGCGGCGCTGGAGATCGGTATCCGGATCGCCGGCGACCTGGTCGACGCCGGAGCGGGGATCCTGCTCACCGGCGACATGGGCATCGGCAACACCACCCCGTCCGCGGCGCTGGTCGCCGCGCTCACCGGCACCGACCCGGCCGAGGCCACCGGGCGCGGCACCGGGGTGGACGACGAGACGTACCGGCGCAAGGTCGGCGTGGTGCGGACCGCGCTGGACCGGCACCGGCCCGACCCGGCCGACCCGCTCGGCGTGCTGGCCGCCGTCGGCGGCCTGGAGCACGCGGCGCTGGCCGGCCTGATCCTCGGCGCCGCCGCCCGCCGCGTCCCGGTGCTGCTGGACGGGGTGATCGCGGCCAGCGCCGCGCTGGTCGCCGCGGCCCTGGCCCCGGACGCGGTCGGCGCGATGGTCGCCGGGCACCGCTCCGCCGAGCCGGGGGCCACCGTGGCGCTGCGCCACCTCGGCCTGGACCCGCTGATCGACCTCGGCCTGCGCCTCGGCGAGGGCACCGGCGCGCTGCTGGCGCTGCCGGTGGTCACCGGCGCGGTCCGGGTGCTGCACGAGGTCGCCACCTTCGACTCGGCGGGGGTCTCCGAGAAGTGATCGGGAACCCCTACCCTCTCGGCCTGCGGCTCGCCGGCCGGCGGGTGGTCGTGGTGGGCGGGGGAGCGGTGGCCACCCGGCGGGTGCCGGCGCTGCTGGACGCCGGGGCGGACGTCTTCCTCGTCTCGCCGGAGCTGACCCCCGCGCTGCAGGCCCACGTCGACGCCGGGCGGCTGCACTGGGCGCCGCGCCGGTTCGTCCCGGCCGACCTGGACGGCGCCTGGCTGGTCCAGGTCGCCGTCGACGACCCGCTCGCCGCCGCGTCGGTCAGCGCCGCCGCCGCCGAGCGCCGGATCTTCTGCGTACGCGCCGACGACCGCTCCGCCGCCAGCGCGTGGACGCCGGCGGTGACCCGGCACGGCCCGGTCACCGTGGCGGTGTTCGGCGGTGGTGACCCGCGTCGCGCGATGAGCGTCCGGGACGCCGTACGCGACCTGCTGAACGTGCGCACCGGTCTGGCCGCCGCCGGGCGGGGCACGACGCCGGGCGGGGCCGCACCCGGTCGGGTGGCCCTGGTGGGCGCCGGGCCGGGCGATCCGGAGCTGATCACCGTCAAGGGCTGGCGGCTGCTCACCGAGGCGGACGTCGTGGTCGCCGACCGGCTGGTGCCCGGGCTGCTCCTGGACGAGCTGCGTCCCGACGTCGAGCTGGTGGACGCCTCCAAGATCCCGTACGGCCCGTCCCGTGCCCAGGAGGAGATCAACCGGATCCTGGTGGACCGGGCCCTGGCCGGCAAGGTCGTCGTCCGGCTCAAGGGCGGCGACCCGTACGTCTTCGGCCGGGGCGGCGAGGAGCTGCTGGCCTGCGCCGAGGCGGGCGTACCGGTGACCGTGGTGCCGGGCGTGACCAGCGCGATCGCCGTGCCGGCGGTGGCCGGCGTCCCGGTCACCCACCGGGCGGTGGCGCACGAGTTCACCGTCGTCTCCGGGCACGTCGCGCCGGACTCGCCGGACTCGCTGGTGCGCTGGCCGGCCCTGGCCGGCCTGCGCGGCACCCTGGTCGTCCTGATGGGACTGAAGAACCTCGCCGCGATCACCGCGACGCTCACCGCGCACGGCAGAGATCCGGCCACCCCGGTCGCCGTGGTCCAGGAGGGCACCACCGGCGCCCAACGGACGCTGCGTTCGACGCTCGGCGCGGTGGCGGCGGACGTGGTGGCGGCTGGCCTGCGCCCGCCCGCCATCGTGGTGATCGGCGACGTGGTCGGCGCCCTCGACGTCTGACCGCTCCCGCGCCCCCCGGCGCCGGCCCCGCTCGCGGTCCGGCGTCGGCGTGCACGCCCACCCCGTTTGCGGCGTGTCGCGGTATCCGCGCGCCACGACACCGCGACACGCCGCAAACGGGGTGGATCTTCGGGCGGCCGGCGGCTCCGCACGACGGGCCCCGACGTGCGACGGCGGCCGGAGAGGTGTCTCTCCGGCCGCCGTCGTCGCTGGTCAGGTCACTGCTTGAGCATGTTGTCCAGCAGCAGCGCGCAGCGGATCAGGCCGAGGTGGCTGTAGGCCTGCGGGTGGTTGCCCAGGCCGCGCTCGGCGAGCGGGTCGTACTGCTCGGGGAGCAGCCCGGTCGGGCCCGCCGTGTCGATCATCTGCCTGAACAGCTCCTCGGCGTCGGTGCGGCGGCCGGTGCGCAGGTACGCCTCGATCAGCCACGCCGTGCAGATGTGGAAGCCGCCCTCCCGGCCGGGCAGGCCGTCGTCCCAGTGGTATCGGTAGACGACCGGCCCGCTGCGCAGGTCCGCCTCGATCCGGAGCACGGTGGAGAGGAAGCGCGGGTCGTCGCCCGGCAGCAGCCCGGACAGGCCGATCCAGAGCGAGGAGGCGTCCATGTCCTCGTCGCCGTACGCGACGCTGTACGCCTCGACCGCCTCGTGCCAGCCGTTCTCCAGCACGTTGGCGCCGATCCGGTCGCGCAGCTCCACCCACTCCGGCCGGTCCTCGCCGCCGTGCTGACGCATGATGTGCAGCGCGCGGTCGACGGTCATCCAGCACATCACCTTGGAGAAGATGTGGTGCCGTGGGGGGAGGCGGGCTTCCCAGATGCCGTGGTCGGGCTCGTGCCAGCGGCGGCGGACCGCCTCGACCATGTTCTCCAGCACCCGCCACTCGTCCTCGCGGACCGAGCCCCGGGCGTCGGCCACGGCGGCGATCAGGTCCGCGATCGGGCCGAAGACGTCGAGCTGGAGCTGGTGGTTGGCGAGGTTGCCCACCCGGACCGGCCGGGAGCCGGCGTACCCGGGGAGGGTGTCGATGACCGCCTCGGCGCCCAGCTCGTAGCCGTCGATGGTGTAGAGCGGGTGCAGCCGCTCCGGGTGGCCGCCGGTGCGCTCGACGCAGCCGTCCACCCAGCGCAGCAGCGCCTCGGCCTCCTCGAGGGAACCCAGGTCGACGAGCGCGCGAGCGGTCAGTGCCGCGTCGCGCAGCCAGCAGTAGCGGTAGTCCCAGTTGCGGACCCCGCCCAGCTCCTCCGGCAGCGAGGTGGTCGCGGCGGCCAGGATCGAGCCGGTCGCCTCGTGGCAGAGGCCGCGCAGCGTGAGCGCGCTGCGGGCGACCAGATCGCGGGCGGTGGTGGGCAGCCGCAGCGAGGCCACCCAGTCCTTCCACGGCTGCTCAGCCTTGGCCTGCCGCTCGTGGATCGGGACGGCGTGGTGCTCCAGGCTGTGGGTGCCGAAGCGCAGCTCCAGCACGACCTGGCCGCCGGCGGCGGAGAGGTCGACCATCGCCTCCGCGCTCTCGTTCACTCCGTCGCTTCTGACCTCCCACGTCACGCCCGGGGCGTAGAGCGCGGCCGGCTCGTTGGAGCCGAGCACCAGCAGGCCGTCGTCGAGCGGTTGGAGTTGGACGGCGACCTGGCCGAACTCCGGGCGCGGGGCGAAGTCGATGCGGGCCTTGCCGGAGCCGGTCAGCACCCGGACCAGGGTGGAGTCGCCGGTGATGATCGCCGGGCCGTCCGGGGTGGTCTCCCGGGCCGGCAGGTCGAGCCAGTCCGTGACCGTCAGGCCCGACCAGCGGGTCTCCACGGTCATGGTGCCGCTGCGGTAACGCTGCCCCAGCGGGATGCCGCCGCGCTCCGGGACGATGCTGAAGTGACCGGCCGGGCTGCCGCCGACCAGGTCGGCGAAGATCGCCGCCGAGTCCGGCTTGGGGTGACAGAGCCAGCTGACCTTGGCCTCGGGCGTGAGCAGGGCGACCGTCCGGCCGTTGGAGAGCATCGAGTGCCGCTCGATCGGGACGGCCCGCTCGCCGAAGAGCCAGTGTCGGCGGGTCTCCAGCAGCAGGCCCAGGGCCCGGGCCGCCTCGATCGGCTCGGCCACCCGGTAGCCGGCCTGGGTGTCGCCGGGGCCGATCTTGATGCCGACGTCCGGGCCGTGCAGGTTGCCGAAGGCGTTCTCGTCGGTGACGTCGTCACCGATGAAGAGCACGGCGCTGGCCGAGAGCTGGGTGCGCAGCTGGTCGACGGCGGTGCCCTTGTGGGTGGCGACCACCGACAGCTCGATGACCTCCTTGCCCTGGGTGACCGTGACGCCGTCCCACTTGGCGGGGCCGTTGCGGACCGCCTCGATGGTGGCCGCCGCGACCTGCGGGTCGACCCCGCGGGTGTGCACGGCGACGCTGGCCGGCTTGCGCTCCAGCCGTACGCCCGGGTGGGCCGCGGCGATCTCGCGCAGCGCGTCGCGCAGCCGGGTGCGGACGGCGATCAGCTCGGGGGAGAGCCGCTCGACGAAGCCGATGTCGAACTCGGAGCCGTGGCTGCCGACCAGGTGGACCTCGCTGGGCAGCCGGGAGAGCGCGGCCAGGTCGCGCAGCGCCCGACCGGAGACCACCGCGACGGTGGTCTGCGGCAGCGCGGCGAGCGCCCGGATCGCGGCGACCGACTCCGGCAGCGGCACGGCCTTGCTCGGGTCCTCGACGATCGGCGCGAGCGTGCCGTCGTAGTCGCAGGCGACCAGGAGCTGGGGGACCCGGGCGATCCGCCCGATGGCCGCGCGCAGCTCGGGGTCCATCGTCCCCGCGGGCGGGGTCACGATGTCGGTGGGGACGTTCACGCGGCCTCCACCCCGGACGTGCCGAGCTCGGTGAGGAACGATTTCGCCCAATGCCCCACGTCGTGGGTGCGCAGATGACGTTGCATGATCCGCATGCGTCGACGGGCCTCCGGCTTCTCCACGTGTACGGCCCGCAGCAGGGCGTCCTTGACCGCGTCCGGGTCGTGCGGGTTGCACAGGAATGCCTGGCGCAGCTCCGTGGCCGCGCCGGCGAACTCGCTGAGCACGAGCGCGCCGCCCTGGTCGGCGCGCGATGCCACGTACTCCTTGGCCACCAGATTCATTCCGTCTCGCAGGGGGGTCACCATCATCACGTCGGCCGCGACGTACATCGCGGCCAGTTCGGAGCGACTGTACGACTGATGCAGATAATGCACCGCGGGCACACCCACCCGTCCGAATTCGCCATTAATCCGACCAACCTCGCGCTCCACCTTGACGCGAAGTGCCTGGTAGTGCTCCACCCGCTCGCGGCTGGGCGTCGCGACCTGCACCATAACCGCGTCCGGCACTGTCAGCTTTCCGTCAGCGAGGAGTTCCCGGAAGGCTTTCAGCCGAAGTTCGATGCCCTTGGTGTAGTCGAGCCGGTCGACGCCCAGGATGATCGTCTTCGGGTTGCCCAGCTCCTCGCGGATCTGCTTGGCCCGGGCCTGAATCGCCGGGTCGGCGGCCATCCGCTCCATCTCGTGGGTGTCGATCGAGATGGGGAAGGCGCCGGCCTTCACCTGCCGGCCGTCCACCTGGATCATCTGGCCCTCGTAGCGCAGGCCGAGCAGGTGCCGGGCCAGCCGGACGAAGTTCTGCGCGGCCAGCCGCTGCTGGAACCCGACCAGGTCGGCGCCGAGCAGCCCGCGCAGGATCTCGGTGCGGAACGGCATCTGCATGAACAGCTCGATCGGCGGGAACGGGATGTGCAGGAAGAAGCCGATCTTCAGGTCCGGCCGCAGCTCGCGGAGCATCGCCGGGACCAGTTGGAGCTGGTAGTCCTGGATCCAGACCGTGGCGCCCTCGGCCGCCACGTCCGCCGCGGCCTCCGCGAACCGGGCGTTGACCAGGCGGTACGCCTCGCGCCACCGGCGCTTGTACGCCGGGGTCTCGACGGCGTCGTGGTAGAGCGGCCAGATGGTGGCGTTGGACTGGCCCTCGTAGTAGCGCTCCAGCTCCTCGGCGCTCAGCGGCACCGGGTGCAGGCGGATGCCCTCCAGGTCGAACGGCTCCGGAGCGGCGCCGGTCCCGCCGGCCCAGCCGACCCAGGTGCCCTGGTGCTCGGCGAGGACGGGGTGCAGGGCGGTCACCAGCCCGCCCGGGCTGCGTCGCCACTGCCGTCCCTCGGGTGTGCTCACCTCGTCGACCGGCAATCGGTTCGCCACTACGACAAAGGAGCTACGGACGGTCACGATCGGCCACCTCCGGGTACTGACGGGTCCACCGCGATGAGAGTCTGAGCCTAGCTGCGGCGTCTGATGCCCCGTGCCGGAGTCACCTACCCGTCCCACGGTCGCTGAACCGTACCCGTGATCATGGTGACAGCCTCGGGCGGAGGTCGGCGATACCGCGGTCCTCCGGCTCGCCGAAGCCCGGGGGAGCGAGCCGCGGCGTGCTGCTCGGGCGGGGTGATGTGGGCGCGGCGCGCCGTACCTGTCAGGATTGACGACGGCGTGCGCGCGGCCGGCTCCCGGCCGGCGGCGGCGGGCGGCGGACGCAGCCCGTGCCGTGCCCGCCAATCGGCGACAGCAACCGACGGAGGTAGCCCGCACCGTGGCCCAGTTCATCTACGTCCTGGAAAAGGCGCGCAAGGCGCACGGCGACAAGGTCGTGCTCGACAACGTGACGCTGAACTTCCTGCCGGGGGCCAAGATCGGTGTGGTCGGCCCGAACGGCGCCGGTAAGTCCAGCCTCCTCAAGATCATGGCAGGCTGGGACCGGCCGAGCAACGGCGAGGCCCGGCTGATGCCCGGCTACACCGTCGGCATGCTCGCCCAGGAGCCCCCGCTCAACGACAGCAAGACGGTCCTCGGCAACGTCGAGGAGGCGGTGGCCGAGACCAAGGCCAAGCTGGAGCGGTTCAACTCCATCGCCGAGCAGATGGCCACGGACTACTCCGACGAGCTGATGGAGGAGATGGGCAAGCTCCAGGAGGAGCTGGACCACGCCGACGCCTGGGACATCGACTCCAAGCTCGAACTGGCCATGGATGCGCTGCGCTGCCCGCCGCCGGACGCCGACGTCACCCAGCTCTCCGGTGGTGAGCGCCGCCGGGTCGCGCTGTGCAAGCTGCTGCTGGAGGCCCCCGACCTGCTGCTGCTCGACGAGCCCACCAACCACCTGGACGCGGAGAGCGTGCAGTGGCTGGAGCAGCACCTGGCCAAGTACGCCGGCACCGTCATCGCCATCACCCACGACCGGTACTTCCTGGACAACGTGGCCAACTGGATCCTGGAGCTGGACCGCGGCCGGGCCTACCCGTACGAGGGCAACTACTCCACCTACCTGGAGAAGAAGGCCGCCCGGCTGGCCGTCGAGGGCCGCCGCGACGCCAAGATGAAGAAGCGCCTCTCCGACGAGCTGGAGTGGGTCCGCTCCAACGCCAAGGCGCGGCAGACCAAGTCCAAGGCCCGACTCGACCGGTACGACGAGATGGCCGCCGAGGCGGAGAAGACCCGGAAGCTGGACTTCGAGGAGATCCAGATCCCGCCGGGCCCGCGCCTGGGCAGCACGGTCATCGAGGTGAACGACCTGAGCAAGGGCTTCGGCGACCGGCTGCTGATCGACAACCTGTCGTTCTCGCTGCCGCGCAACGGCATCGTCGGCATCATCGGCCCGAACGGTGTCGGCAAGACCACCCTGTTCAAGACCATCGTCGGGCTGGAGCAGCCGACCGGTGGCGAGGTCCGGGTCGGCCCCACCGTCTCGCTGTCCTACGTCGACCAGGCCCGGCAGGGCCTCGACGGCGACAAGACCGTCTGGGAGGTCGTCTCCGACGGGCTGGACCACCTCATGGTGGGCAAGGTCGAGATGCCGTCGCGGGCGTACATCGCCGCGTTCGGCTTCAAGGGACCGGACCAGCAGAAGCCGACCAAGGTGCTCTCCGGCGGCGAGCGCAACCGGCTCAACCTGGCGCTGACCCTGAAGATCGGCGGCAACGTCATCCTGCTCGACGAGCCGACCAACGACCTGGACGTGGAGACCCTCTCCAGCCTGGAGAACGCGCTGCTGGAGTTTCCCGGCTGCGCCGTGGTCATCTCCCACGACCGGATGTTCCTGGACCGGGTCGCCACGCACATCCTCGCCTGGGAGGGCGACGACGAGAACCCCTCCAAGTGGTTCTGGTTCGAGGGCAACTTCGATGCCTACGAGAAGAACAAGGTCGACCGGCTCGGCGCCGAGGCGGCCCGCCCGCACCGGGTGACCTACCGCAAGCTCACCCGCGACTGAGCATGGCCGACCGCTTCGTCTACGACTGCACGCTGCGCTGGTCCGACCTGGACGCGTACGGGCACGTCAACAACTCGCGCTTCCTCACCCTCTACGAGGAGGCGCGGGTGGCGTTGATGTTCGCCGGCGGCCGGGCGTGGGGGGTGGGCTCGTTCGCCGACGGAGTGGTCATCCGCCGGCACGAGGTCGACTACCTGCGCCCGGTCGACTACGCGCTGGGCCGGGCCACCGCGGAGGCGGCCCCGACCGTCCGGATCGAACTCTGGGTGGAGGAGATCCGGGCCTCCCGGTTCACCGTCGCCTACGAGCTGTACGACGGCGACGTGCTGGCCAGCACCGCCCGGTCGGTGCTGGTGCCGTTCGACCTGGTGGCCAAGCGGCCCCGCCGGATCACCGAGGATGAGCGGGCCTTCCTGTTGGCGTACGCGCCAGCGGGCGGGGCGGCGTGAGTGGCGCGCGCGTCGTGACGCCGGGGCACGGGCTGGACGGGGTCGCCGACGCGGGAGCCTTCCTGGCCCGGCTGGTCCGCTTCGACCCGGCGACCGTGGTCCGGCTCCGTCCGGTCGCCGGGGCCGGACGTACGGCGCTCTGGGCCCGGCTGCCCTGGGACGTGCTGGTGGTCCGCACGGTGGCCGGCGTCGGCCCGGGTGACGTCACGGTCGCCGCCGCCGACCTGCTGGCCGAGCTGGAGTCCGCCGGCGGGGCGCTGCCGGGCCGGCGGGACGACCGGTGGCGCTGGCCGCTGCCGCCGGCGGCGAGCCGCCCGGTGGAGGCGTTGCCCGCCGGGGAGCTGCGACGGATCGCCGAGGCGGCGGCGGGCACCCTGCGGACCGCGGCCACCGAGGGCGTGGGCGGCCGGGCGGTGGGTCAGCGGGTGCTGCGCGACGCGCTGCTCGACCACGTGGCGGTGGTGGTCACCCCGGACGACCCGCCGGGCGAGCCGGTCGAGGTGACCCAGCGCCTGGTCCAGGGCGTGGTCCGGATGGGGTTCCTCGGGCCCGCCGACGCCCCGGGCGAGGTCCAGGTACGCGTCGCGGGCCGCTGGATCGGCCTGGTGGGACCGTACGGAGCGGCATGGTCGCGCAAGGTTTCGGAGCTGGCGATCCGACCGGTGAAGGATCATCCGAACGGCTGACCCGTGGTCATTCTTCTGGACTGGGGCTGTCGTTGGGGGGGTGCTTCAACCCGGCTGTCCGGGTACCGTCCATCCTCGGATCCAACGCACCGTAGGCGTCCGGATCCGCTGGGGAGTGAGGTGCGCGAGCGATGCCGTGGTGGTCATGGCGCCCTGGTCCCGCCGCTGGCGGCGGCGACCCGGAAACTCGAACCGGGATCACAGTGGACAGCACCGTCCGGGTCGGACCACCGTCCCCCCGGCAGCCGGGGGACGACTGCAAGGCCGCCGACCGGCCGGTGATCACGGACATGCCGGTCAGTGTGGAGCCGGTCACCCTGCGCCGGGTCTGTGCGGCCCTCGACCTGCTCGACGTGCGGTACCTGGCCGACGGCGACGGGAACCTGCTGGCCATGTGGGAGCGGCACGCGGTGCTGGTCACCCTGGAGGGCCCCGAGGACGAGATCCTGGTGATGCGGGCCCGTCCACACGCGACGGTCCCGCCGGACTGGGCGGACCGGGCCTACCGGGTGGTCAACGAGTGGAACCACACCCGCCGGTTCTGCAAGGCGTACATCGGCGACCCCACCGAGCGGGGCCAGCTGCCGATCTACGCCGAGCTGCAGGTGCCGCTGGGCGCGGGCACCCACGACGCGCTCCTGGTCGAGATGCTCGACTGCGGGGCGGCCGTGGCGACCACCTTCGTGGACTGGCTGCACGACGAGGGCGCCCTGCTCTGAGCCCGACGGGCGGGGCCGGCCCCGGCCGGTCGCGACCGCCGGGCCGTCAGGCGTCCCCGGCCGGCTCCTCCATCACGTTGACCATGAAGTACGCGGCGCGCTCCAGGTAGTCCCAGAGCGCCTTGGCGACCTCCGGCGGCAGGTCCAGCCGGTCGACCGCCCGCCGCATGTGGTGCAGCCAGGCGTCCCGCTCGGCCGCGCCGATCCGGAACGGCGCGTGCCGCATCCGCAGCCGCGGGTGCCCCCGCTGGGCGGAGTAGGTGTTGGGGCCACCCCAGTACTGCATGAGGAACAGCGTCAGCCGGTCGGCGGCCGGCCCGAGGTCCTCCTCCGGGTACATCGGGCGCAGCAGCGGGTCGGTGGCGACGCCGACGTAGAACTCGTCGACCAGCTTGCGGAAGGTGGGCTCGCCGCCGACCGCTTCGAAGAGGGTCGTCGGCGCACCGGGCCGGTCGGACTCAGCTGCGGAATTCACCGTTCCATCCTGCCAGGTGCCCCGGTGCACCGGCCGCCGCGTACCGGCCGGGCGGGCTGCCGATCACGTCACAGCGTGGCTGCGCCGGCCCCCGGAGCGGCCGTCCGTCGCCCGGCCGGCGCGCGGCCGGCCACCGGGCCCGTGCACGCTGTCCCGGGCCGCGGCGTCGTCCCGGTTGGCCCGGTCGGCCGCCGCGACGGCCGCGTCGATGGTCTCGCCGTCCGGCCAACGCAGGGCCGTCACCAGCATCAGCACCACGCCGGCGGCGCTCCACAGGCCGACCACCAGCGGGATGGAGAAGCGGTCGGCCAGCAGCCCGGTGACCAGCACCGAGGCGCCCTGGATCACCTGCATGCCGGTGGCCATCACGCCGAAGGCGCGGGCCCGGTAACCGTTGGGCAGGGCGCGGACGAAGAGCCCGTTGGCGGTCGGCAGCAGGCCGGCGGCGGCGAAGCCGCAGGCGGCCGCGAGCAGGGCCACCACCACCGGTGGCGGGTCGAGGAGCGTGGGCACCAGGACCAGCGGGGCGATCACCGCCAGCGGCCGCATCAGGGCGAGCCGGCGGGCCGGCGCGACCGCCCGCCCCACCACCAGCCCGCCCAGGATGAACCCGACCGGGTTGGCGGCCATGATGACGGCCTGCGCGACGCCGCTGTCCAGCCCGTCGCCGGAGCGCTCGCCGGCCCAGGCGGCGGCCAGCCCCTCGGGGACGATCGAGAAGAGCATGGCGCTGAAGACCAGCACGGCGATGGCCCGCAGGACCGGGGTGCCGAAGACGATCTGGAAGCCCTGCCCCGTCTCGCGCAACAGGTGGCTGCGGTGCGCGGCGGTCATCGCCGGTTCCCGGTCGCGGACGCCGAAGCGGGTCAGCGCGGCGGACCCGGCGAAGGTGGCCGCGTTGATCAGCAGCGCGGCGGTCGGGTTCACCGCGGCCAATGCGGCACCGAGGAGGTAGCCGACCACCTGCGCGGCCTGGGCCGAGCTGGCGTTCAGCGACAGGCCGAGGACCAGCCGGTCCCCGGTGAGGATGGCCGGCATGAGCGCGGACCGGGCGGCCTGGCTGGGCGGGTTGGCGAGCGTGGTGGCGAAGAGCAGGGCCAGGATCACCCACACCGGCACGCCCGGCAGGGCGATCAGCGCCATCAGCGCCATCCGGATCAGGTCGCAGACGACCATGACCTGCCGGTAGCGGTAGCGCTCGGCGAGCGCGGCGAGCAGCGGCCCGCCGACCAGCCAGGGCAGGTAGCTGACCGCGAACGCCGCGGCGGAGAGGGCGATCGACTCGCTCTGCCGGTAGACCAGTACGGTGACCGCGGCCTTGGCCACGTAGTCGCCCACCCAGGAGAACACGGTGGCGATGAAGATCGCCCGGTACTCGGACTGGCCGAACACCTCCCGGAATGTGGCCGGCCCGTCCGGAGAGGGTCGCTCGTCGGACACCGTCGCCTCCATCGTGCCCCGCGAACGGCCACTCGTGACGGCCTGACGGGGACCCCGTCGTCAGATCTACGGATCAGCGAGGACATGATCACGCTCCGGCAGGAGCGCGTGCACCGGATTCTGCCCGATCGTCTGACAACTGGCTAGGGCGAACGGATTGGTCGTCGCATCTCCGACTGAACGAACGGACGATACCCGAGGGGCCGCGCGGTCCGCGACCCCCAGATTTCGGACTCCCCGATTCCGTCCTGCCCGGCAGGTCAGGTGGCCCCACCCTGACCGGTGCCCGGGGTGCCCACCGTCCCGGGCGCCCCGGCCGGGCCGATCCCGCCGGTCTGCGGCAGCCCCGGGTAGAGCCGGGCGGCCGCGATCTTCGCGGTGATGCCGGAGTTCTCCAGCGCCTCGGTTAGCCGGCGGCGCAGCTCCCGGCCCACCGCGAACTGCCCGTCCGCGGTCGTCTTGACCACCGTCCGGATCACCGCGCCGTCTACGGTCATCTGCTCGACGCCCAGCACCTCGGGCGCCTCGACGATCTCCGAGGCCAGCTCCGGGTCCACCGCCACCGAGGCCGCCGCCGTACGCAGCACGGCGCTCGCCTCCTCGGTGCCGGCGAAGCCGATCGGCAGGTCCACCACCACCAGGGCCCACCCCTGGCTCTTGTTGCCCACCCGGACGATCTCGCCGTTGCGGATGTACCAGAGCACCCCGCGACCGTCGCGGACGGTGGTCACCCGCAACCCCACCGACTCCACCACACCGGTCGCCTCACCCAGGTCCACCGTGTCACCCACGCCGTACTGGTCCTCGATGAGCATGAACAGACCCGCGATCAGGTCCTTCACCAGGCTCTGCGCGCCGAAGCCCAGCGCGACGCCGGCGATGCCGGCGCTGGCCAGTAGCGGAGCCAGGTCGAAGCTGAACTCCTTGAGCACCATCAGCAGCGCGATGCCGAACACGAACGCGGTGACCAGGCTGCGCAGCACCGAGCCGATCGCCTCGGCGCGCTGGCGGCGCCGCTCGGGGATGAACTCGGTGGGATCGAGCGCGGCCGACGGGATGCGCTCGCGCAGCGGCCGGAGCATGGTCGGCACCGCGCCGACGCTGGTGGTCCGGACCAGTCGGTTGATCGTCCGGTGCAACGCCCAGCGGGCGGCGAGCGCCAGCAGCAGGATCAGCGCGACCCGCAGCGGCTTGAGCAGGATCCAGTAACTGCCCTCGGCGAACCACACCGAGCCGGTCACCTCGAACACGCTCTTGCACCAGGTGTCCTGGAGGCAGTCGGCCGAGGGTGCGGGGTCGGGGGTCGGGGCGGCGACGGGGAAGGTCAGGCTGCTGGCACTCACCCTGTCTTCGTACCGCAACACCCTCGGCGGCCCGCCGCCGACCCACCGTCGGGCGACCCCCGCCCGTCGGACGGCGGCCCGCGAACCGGACATCTTCACACGCGCCGAAAAACCTTCACGAGGGAGCCCGGATTAGTACGTGCAATCGCGGGTCTTATCAGGGACGATGGGCGCAACGGACGTCGGTGAACCCGCCGGCGTCGGTCGTGGTTCCCCGCTGCGCGGGGCGCGGCCGGCGTGGCCAGTGGTGGGCAGCTGGACCGGGAGGGTGAGCACGATGCCTGACATACGACCCACGGTGGGCTCCGGCGCGCTGGTTCTCAACGCCACCTACGAGCCGCTGTGTGTCGTGTCGGTGCGTCGCGCCGCCATCCTCGTGCTCTCCGCCAAGGCGGTCTGCGTCGCCGACGGCGACGGTGTGCTGCACAGCGCCCGCGACGCCCTCCCGGTGCCCTCCGTGGTCCGGCTGACCCGCTTCGTCCGGGTGCCGTACCGCACCCACGTCGGGCTGTCCCGGCGGGCGATCTTCGCCCGGGACGGCGGGCGCTGCGCCTACTGCCGGGGGCCCGCGGAGACCATCGACCACGTCTTCCCGCGCAGTCGGGGTGGCCGGCACGCCTGGGAGAACGTGGTCGCCGCCTGTGCCCGGTGCAACCACACCAAGGGCGACAAGACCCCGGCCGAGCTGGGCTGGCGGCTGCACTCCCTGCCCGCCGCCCCCAAGGGCACCGCCTGGCGGGTGCTGGGTCACCGCGCGCCCGACCCGCGCTGGGCGGACTGGCTCGACCTGCGCGAGCCCGAAGCCGCCTGAGCGGGGTGCCGGCGCCGCCGGGTCACCGGTCGCGCGCCTTCACCAGCGAGGCGTACACCACCACGTTGTCGGCGTAGCCGGTCTCGCCGCCCACCCACCGGCCGCCGCAGGTGATCAGTCGCAGGTTCGGGCGGCTGAAGTCGCCGAACACCTCGTCCACCGGCAGGTCCTCCTTGCCGTAGCGCTGCACCTGGTTCACCTCGAAGACCGCCACCTTCCGGTCCTCGCGGGTCACCTCGACCGTGTCGCCGTCGCGCAGGTCCCGCAGCCCGTGGAAGACCGCCGGGCCGGTGGTGGTGTCGACGTGGCCGACGATCACCGCCGGGCCGTACTGGCCGGGGGTGGGGCCCTGGTCGTACCAGCCGGCCTCCTGGGCGCGGGCGGCGTCGGGCACCCCGATGCTGCCGTCCGGGCCGATCCCGACGTGGTGCACCGGGGCCTGCACGTCGATCCGGGAGATCGAGATCAGGGTGGGTGGGCTGCCCGGCAGCACCGGGAACTTCTTCGGCGCCGGGCGCAGGCCGGCGATGAACCGGTCCGGCAGGACGCTGAGGCCCGTCACCTGCTCGACGCCGAGCATCGCGACGATCAGCGCCATCAGGGTGGCGATCACCATGAACGCCGCGCCCGGTCCCCGGCTCCGGTAGCCGCCGTACCGGGCCGGCCGCGCCGCCGGCCGTACCGGACGGGCGTGCGCGACCGGGTCGGTCGTGGTCACGCTGGCGGTGAAGGCCTGGCCGGCCACCCGGCGGAAGCGGCCGGCCGCACGGGCCGCCAGCCGGGCCGCGGCGCGGACCCGGTCCCGACCCGACCGCGGGGTGCGTCTGCGTGTGCGGGTCATGGCGACGTGGGGTCAGGAGTTCGTCCCGGCCCGCCGGCGGCTCCCGCCGAACATCCCGAGCCCGGCCACCACGGTCACCACGGCCAGGCCGCCGACCAGGAGCAGCGAGCCCGCGCCCCGGCCGTCGGCGGTGCCGCCGGCCCCGGTCGCCGGGCCCTTGGTCGGCTGGGCCATGTTCAGCACGGTCAGGGTGGTCGACGCGGTGTTGCCGTTGGCGCACCGCAGGTCGACCGGGTAGTCGCCCGGCTGCTTGTTGCCCGGGATGGTCACCGCCCCGGTCAGGAAGCCGTTGTCCGGCCGCAGCACCACCCGGCCGAAGGCGTCCGACTGCACGGTGGCCTGCTGGTTGTTGGCGTTGTCGCAACTGGCCCGGATGCTGACCCGGGTGCCGGCCTGCGCGGTGTTCGGCGTGACCTCGACGAAGGTGTTCTCCCCGGCCCGGGCCGGTGTGGCCGTTGCCAGGACGAACGCCGCGACCAGGGCGAACATCGCCAGGACGGCGGAAAAGGCACGATGGTACGCGCTGAGCCCCCGCATGATTCTCCCCTCCCGGCCAGGTGCGCCGGAATCCTGCGACGGGTGTCCGGGCCTGCATTCCCGCTCGCCGTGGGGCAAACCCGCCGGGTCAGCGGCGGCGGGTGCCCGGCGCCGCGGCCGGCGGGTTCGGCAGCGGGGTGACCGGGTGCCAGTCCAGCGGGGTGGAGAGCACCATCGTGCTGGACGGCTGGCCGTACGGGGCGAGCCGGTCGATGACCGCCTCGAACTCGGTGATCGAGCCGGCGGCGACCTTGAGCATGCTGCACGCGTCGCCGGTGATCCGGTGGATCTCCCGGATCTCCGGCCAGCCGGCGACGTCCGGGTCGTGCAGGATGCAGCGCGAGCCGTAGCAGGACATCCGGATCAGCGCGACCACGCCGCGACCGGCCCGAGTCAGGTCCACGTGGGCGTGGTAGCCGGTGATCACGCCGGACTCCTCCAGCCGGCGAACCCGCTCGGCCACCGCCGGCGGGGACAGGTGCACCCGCCGGGACAGCTCGCTGTACGACAGTCGCGCGTCGGTCTGCAGCTCACGCAGCAGGGCCCAGTCCATCTCGTCCACGCGTGGACCTTACCTTCCGCAGGTCGAACGGCAGAAGAGCCTTCCGCGCCAAAGGTGAAAGTGCGGATCGCCGTCGAATCGGCATTCCGTACGCCGTTGTGACCAGGGCATCATGTCGTCACCCGGCTCACGGAGGAGACGACAAGGTGGATCAGACCGATCTGCGGGCGCCCACCCGGACCGCCGCGGTGCGCCCGGTCACGCCGCAGCAGCGCACCGCGCGGGCGGCCCGCAACGGCGGCGAACCCACGCTGGAGTTCGCCGACCGGGTGCCGTACGACGCGTACGTGCACGCCAGCACGCTGCACACCCTGCAGCAGCCGCTCAGCACGGACCCCGGCGAGATGTCCTTCCTGATGGTCAGCCAGATCATGGAGCTGTACTTCGGGCTGACCTGCCACGAGCTGCGCCAGGCCCAGCAGGACCTGCGCGCCGACCGGGTGTGGGAGGCGTTGGCGCCGCTGCGCCGGGCCGCGCTGCACCTGGAGGGGCTCAACGCCGCCTGGCACGGGCTGCGCTGGATGACCCCGGCGGACTTCAACCGGTTCCGCAACCTGCTCGGCGAGGGCTCCGGCTTCCAGTCCGCCATGTACCGGCACCTGGAGTTCCTGCTCGGCCTGCGCGACCCGGCGCTGATCCGGCCGTTCCGCCGCCAGGAAGAGGTCTACGACGAGCTGCGCGCCGCTCTCGACGTGCCGAGCCTCTGGGACGACGTGATCGCCCTGCTGGCCCGGCACGGCCACGACCTCCCGGCCGACCTGCTGGAGCGGGACGTCACCGTCGAGCACCTGCCGCACCCGTCGGTCGAGGCGGCCTGGGTCGAGATCTACGACGACGGCGGGCCGCAGAATCACCTCCGCCTGCTCGGCGAGGCACTGACCGAGGTGGCCGAGCAGTTCGGCGACTGGCGGTGGAACCACGTCAAGGCCGTGCAGCGCACCATGGGCGCGAAGGTCGGCAGCGGCGGCTCGGCCGGACTGGCCTGGCTGCAACGCAGCATGGCCCGGGTGGTCTTCCCGGAGCTGTGGTCGGCCCGGACGGCGATGTGAGCGGGGAGCGGGACATGACCACCTCGGAGCAGGAGGCGCACCGCCTCGACGCCGCCGACCCCGGGCACCGGCACCTCTTCCACGTGCCGCCCGCGGACGGCGGACGCTACCCGCAGACCGCCTACCTGGCCGGCAACTCCCTCGGGCTGCAACCGCGGGCCACCCGCGCGGAACTCCTCGCCGACCTGGACGCCTGGAGCCGGCTCGGTGTCGAGGGGCACCTGGAGGCGGAGCGGCCGTGGCTGCCGTACCACGAGCTGTTGACGGCGCCCGCCGCGCGACTGGTCGGCGCCCGGCCCGCGGAGACCGTGGTGATGAACTCCCTCACCGTCAACCTGCACCTGCTGATGGTGAGCTTCTACCGGCCCGCCGGGGAGCGGACCCGGATCGTCATCGAGGACAGCGCCTTCCCCTCGGACAGCTACGCGGTGCGCAGCCAGGCCCGCTTCCACGGCCTGGACCCGGACGACACCGTGGTCCGGCTGACGCCGCGCGCCGGCGAGGACACCCTGCGCACCGAGGACGTGACCGACTACCTGGCCGCCGAGGGCGACCGGGTGGCGCTGGTGCTGCTCGGTGGGGTCAACTACCTCACCGGCGAGCTGATGGACATCCCGGCGATCACCGCCGCCGGCCGGGCGGCCGGCGCGATCGTCGGCTGGGACCTGGCCCACGCCGCCGGCAACGTGCCGCTGGCGCTGCACGACTGGGACGTCGACTTCGCCGCCTGGTGCTCCTACAAGTACCTCAACTCCGGGCCCGGCGCGCTGGGCGGGGTCTTCGTCCACGAGCGGCACCTGGGCGACCCCAGGCTGCCCCGCTTCGAGGGCTGGTGGAGCACCGAGGCGACCACCCGGTTCGAGATGACCCCGGTCTCCCGGCCGCCGGCCACCGTGGAGGCCTGGCAGATCTCCAACCCACCGATCTTCGCGATGGGCCCGGTGCGTACCTCGCTGGAGCTCTTCGACAGCGTCGGCATGCCGGCCCTGCGGGAGCGCAGCGTCCGGCTCACCGGCTACCTGGAACGGCTGCTCGACGAGGTGATCCCCGGCCGGCCGCTGACCGTGGTCACCCCGCGCGATCCCGCCCGGCGGGGCTGCCAGCTCTCGGTGCGCATCGGCGCCGGCAGCGCGGCCGAGCTGACCAAGCGGCTGCGGCACGAGCACGGCGTGGTCGCCGACGCCCGGGAGCCGGACATCGTCCGGTTCGCCCCGGTGCCGCTCTACTCCACGTACCACGACTGCTGGCGGGTCGCCGACGCGCTGGCGGCGACCGTTGCCGAGGGGCGCCCATGAGCATGGAACGTGACGAGGTGGCGGTGGTCGGCGCTGGGCTCGCCGGTTGCCTGCTGGCCTGCTACCTGGCCCGACGCGGCTACCCGGTGGCCCTCTACGAGCGGCGGCCGGACCCGAGGACCGGGCGGGTCGAGCGCGGCCGGTCGATCAACCTGGCGCTCTCCGAGCGCGGCCTGGACGCGCTGCGCCGCATCGGCCTGGCCGAGCAGGTGATGGCGGACGCCCTGCCGATGCGCGGCCGGATGATCCACCCGGTCGCCGGTGAGCCGCAGTTCCAGTCGTACAGCGGCTCCGGGGACCGGGCGATCAACTCGATCAGCCGGGGCGCGCTGAACAACGCCCTGCTCAACGCCGCCGCCGCGCTGCCCGGGGTGCGGATCGCCTTCGACCACCGGCTGGTCGGCCTCGACCCGACCAGCGGCGAGATGACCTTCGAGACCCCGCAGGGCAAGGTCGCCGCCACCGCGTCGGTCGTCCTCGGCGCCGACGGCGCCGGCTCCGCCGTGCGCGGGCAACTGCTCGGGTACGGGGTGCTGACCGAGAGCCTGGACTTTCTCGACTACGGCTACAAGGAACTCACCATCCCGCCGCTCGGCGGGGACTTCGCCCTCGATCCGTCGGCGCTGCACATCTGGCCGCGCGGCACCTCCATGATGATCGCGCTGCCCAACCCGGACCGCTCGTTCACCTGCACGCTCTTCTGGCCCACCCACGGCACCGCCAGCTTCGCCTCGCTGGGCAGCCCGGCGGCGATCGAGCGGCACTTCGCCACCCACTACCCGGACCTGATCCCGCTCGCGCCCAACCTGGTCGACGACTACCAGCACAACCCGGTCGGAGTGCTGGGCACGGTCCGCTGCGCGCCCTGGCAGGTCGACGGGAAGGTGGCGCTGCTCGGCGACGCGGCGCACGCCATCGTGCCGTTCTACGGCCAGGGCGCCAACTGCGCCATGGAGGACGTCGTCGAACTGGACCGCTGCCTGGACGAGTGCGACGACGACTGGTCCGCCGCGCTGCCGCTCTACCAGCGGCGCCGGCAGGACAACGCCGAGGCGATCGCCCGGATGGCGCTGGCCAACTTCGTGGAGATGCGGGACAAGGTCGCCTCGCCGGTGTTCCAGACCCGCAAGCGGGTCGAGCACGCCCTGGAACGGGCGCTGCCCGGCCGGTACGTTTCGCAGTACGAACTGGTCTCCTTCTCCACCACCCCGTACGCGCAGGTGCGCCGCCGGGTGCGCCGCCAGTACGCGGTGGTGGGGGCGGTGGCCGCGGGCGGGCTGGCGTTGCTGGTCGGCGCGGTGGGTGCGGCGATCGGCCGGGGGAGGCGCGGATGACGCTCTGGGACGCGCGGCTGATGGCCGGGAGCGCGCCGGACGGGCCGGGGTTGCTGCGCCACTTCGTCGGCGGCGAGTTCGTCGACGCGGGGCCGCGCTTCACCAAGCGCAGCCCGGTGACCGGCGAGCCGGTCTTCGAGGTGGTCGAGGCGTCGAAGTCCACGGTGGACGACGCGGTGGCCGCCGCCCGGGCGGCGCTGCGCGGGCCGTGGGGCCGGATGGGGGAGCGGGAGCGCGCCGAGGTGCTGCGCCGGGTCGCCGACGAGCTGGAACGTCGCTTCGACGACCTGGTCACCGCCGAGGTCGCCGACACCGGCAAGGCCATCTCGCAGGCCCGCGCCCTGGACATTCCGCGCGGCGCGGCGAACTTCCGGGCCTTCGCCGAGATCGTGGCGACCGCGCCGACCGAGTCGTTCACCACGGTCACCCCGGCCGGCGGGCGGGCGCTGAACTACGCCGTCCGCAAGCCGGTCGGCGTGGTCGCCGTGATCGTGCCGTGGAACCTGCCGCTGCTGCTGCTCACCTGGAAGGTGGCTCCGGCTCTGGCCTGCGGCAACGCCGTGGTGGTCAAGCCCAGCGAGGAGACGCCCGCCTCGGCGACGCTGCTGGCCGAGGTGATGGCCGCCGCCGGCGTGCCGGACGGGGTGTTCAACCTGGTGCACGGCTTCGGCCCGGACTCGGCCGGTGAGTTCCTCACCCGGCACCCGGGGGTCGACGCGATCACCTTCACCGGCGAGTCGGCCACCGGCGGCGCCATCATGCGGGCCGCCGCGGACGGGGTGAAGGCCGTCTCGTTCGAGCTGGGCGGCAAGAACGCCGGGCTGGTCTTCGCCGACGCCGACCTGGACGCGGCGGTGGCCGGCTCGGTGCGCTCCAGCTTCACCAACGGCGGGCAGGTCTGCCTCTGCACGGAGCGGATCTACGTGCAGCGCCCGGTCTTCGAGGAGTTCACCGCCCGACTGGCCAAGCGGGCCGGGGAGCTGGCGTACGGGTGGCCGGCCGACGAGGCCACCGCGAACATGCCGCTGATCTCGCACGGCCACCGGGACAAGGTGCTGGGCCACTACGCGCTGGCCCGGACCGAGGGCGCCGAGGTGCTCACCGGGGGTGGCGTGCCGCGCTTCGGCGACGGCCGCGACGGTGGGGCGTACGTGCAGCCGACCGTGCTGACCGGGCTCGGCCCGCGGGCGCGGACCAACACCGAGGAGATCTTCGGCCCGGTCGTGCACCTGGCCCCGTTCGACGACGAGGACGAGGCGTACGCGCTGGCCAACGGCACCGAGTACGGCCTGGCGGCGACGGTCTGGACCCGGGACGTCGGCCGGGCGCACCGGGCCGGCGCCCGGCTGGACGCCGGCATCGTCTGGGTGAACACCTGGTTCCTGCGCGACCTGCGCACCCCGTTCGGCGGCGTGAAGGCCTCCGGCATCGGCCGGGAGGGTGGCGTGCACTCGCTGGACTTCTACTCGGAACTGACCAACGTCTGCGTGGACCTGTCGTGAGCGGGCGAGGAGCCGGCGTGAGAGCTGACATCGAAGCGGCGAACCGGGAGTTGGCCGAGGCCCGCACCAGCGGGAAGCCCTGCCCACCGCTGCGCGGGCGGCTGCTGCCGGAGGGCGACGTCGAGTCGGCGTACCGGGTGCAGCAGTTGCAGGCGCGGGCGTGGCAGGGCCGGGGCGAGCGCCGGGTGGGCGCGAAGATCGGGCTGACCTCCCGGGCGGTGCAGGAGAGCTTCGGCGTCTTCCAGCCGGACTTCGGGGTGCTGACCGACGCGATGGCGGTCGGCGACGGCGTCGAGGTGCCGATCGAGCGCCTGCTCCAGCCCCGGGTGGAGGCGGAGATCGCCTTCGTGCTCGGCGCGGACCTGACCGACGAGCGGGTCACCACCGTGGACCTGCTCCGGGCGGTCGACCACGTGCTCCCGGCCATCGAGATCGTCGACTCGCGGATCGCCGGTTGGGACATCTCCATCGTGGACACCGTCGCCGACAACGCCTCGAGCGGGATGTTCGTGCTCGGCACCACGCCGCGCCGGCTCGCCGATGTGGACCTGCGGTTGTGCGGGATGGTGCTGGAGCACGCCGGTGAGCCGGTCTCGGTCGGCGCCGGGGCGGCCTGCCTCGGCAATCCGTTGCACGCGCTGGAGTGGCTGGTGCGGACGATGGCCCGGGCCGGGGACCCGCTGCGCGCGGGCGACGTGGTGCTCTCCGGGGCGCTCGGCCCGATGGTGCCGGTCACCCCGGGCGCCGCGTACGAGGCCCGGATCTCCGGGCTCGGTTCGGTGCGGACCTGTTTCGCGAAGGAGGCCCGGGCATGACCACGGGTGTGGCGGTGATCGGCTCCGGCAACATCGGCACCGATCTGATGATCAAGGTGTTGCGGCTCAGCGACAGCCTCCGGATGGTGGCGATGGCCGGCATCGACCCGGAGTCCGACGGCCTGGCCCGGGCGCGGCGACTGGGCGTGGCCACCACCGCCGACGGCGTGGACGGGCTCGTCGCCATGCCCGAGTTCGCCGACGTGGAGCTGGTCTTCGACGCCACCTCGGCCGGCGCGCACCGGCACAACGACGCCGTGCTGCGGGCGCACGGCCGCGCGGTGGTCGACCTGACCCCGGCGGCCATCGGCCCGTACGTGGTGCCGCCGGTGAACCTGGACGAGCACCTGCACGAGAGCAACGTCAACATGGTCACCTGCGGCGGGCAGGCCACCGTGCCGATCGTCGCCGCCGTCGGCCGGGTCACCCCGGTCGCGTACGCGGAGATCGTCGCCTCGATCGCCTCGAAGTCGGCCGGTCCGGGCACCCGGGCCAACATCGACGAGTTCACCGAGACCACCGCCCGGGCGATCGAGGTGGTCGGTGGCGCGGAGCGCGGCAAGGCGATCATCGTGCTCAACCCGGCCGACCCGCCGCTGCTGATGCGCGACACCGTCTACTGCCTCTGCCCGGACACCGACGCCGACCGGGCGGCCATCGCCGCCTCGGTGGCCGACATGGTGGCCACCGTCCAGGAGTACGTCCCCGGCTACCGGCTCAAGCAGGACGTGCAGTTCGACCGGGTCGACACCTACGTGCCGTCGCTCGGGCGGCACCTGACCGGCTGGCAGGTCTCGGTCTTCCTGGAGGTCTCCGGGGCCGGGCACTACCTGCCGGCGTACGCCGGGAACCTGGACATCATGACCTCCGCCGCGCTGCGTACCGCGGAGCGACTGGTGGCCCGCCGCACGACCAGCGCGGAGGTAGTGGCATGACCGACCTGTACATCCAGGACGTGACCCTCCGCGACGGCATGCACGCCATCGCCCACCGCTACACCGTCGACCAGGTGCGCACCATCGCCGCCGCGCTGGACGCCGCCGGGGTGGCCGCGATCGAGGTGGCGCACGGCGACGGGCTGGCCGGTTCCAGCGTCAACTACGGCCACGGCGCGGCGAGCGACGCCGACTGGATCTCCGCCGCCGCCGAGGTGCTGACCACCGCGAAGCTGACCACCCTGCTGCTGCCCGGGATCGGCACCATCGCCGACCTGAAGGCGGCGAAGGCGCTCGGGGTGACCAGCGTGCGGATCGCCACCCACTGCACCGAGGCGGACATCTCCGCCCAGCACATCTCCTGGGCCCGGGAGAACGGCATGGACGTCTCCGGGTTCCTGATGATGTCGCACATGAACGACCCGGCCGGGCTGGCCGCCCAGGCCAGGCTGATGGAGTCGTACGGGGCGCACTGCGTCTACGTCACCGACTCCGGCGGCCGGCTGCTGATGTCCGACGTGGCGCAGCGGGTCGACGCGTACCGGCAGGTGCTCCGGCCGGAGACGCAGATCGGCATCCACGCTCATCACAACCTGTCGCTCGGGGTGGCCAACAGCGTGCTCGCCGTCGAGCACGGCCGGATCGCCGGCGACGGGCCGGCCGGCCCGGACGCCCCGCACGGCCGTACCGTCCGGGTGGACGCGTCGCTGGCCGGGATGGGTGCCGGGGCGGGCAACGCCCCGCTGGAGGTCTTCGTCGCGGTCGCCGAGCTGCACGGCTGGAAGCACGGCTGCGACGTGTTCGCGCTGATGGACGCAGCCGACGACATCGTCCGGCCGCTGCAGGACCGCCCGGTCCAGGTCGACCGGGAGACGCTCTCCCTCGGGTACGCCGGGGTCTACTCCAGCTTCCTGCGGCACGCCGAGCGCGCCTCGGCGAAGTACGGCGTGGACGTCCGCTCGATCCTGGTCGAGCTGGGCCGGCGGCGGATGGTCGGCGGCCAGGAGGACATGATCGTGGACGTGGCGCTGGACCTGGCCGGCCGCGAGGAGCAGGGGGAGGCCGCATGATCGGGGTGGATGTCGCGGGGATCGCCGAGCGGCTGGGCGTGGCGGCGGACTCGGCCACCGCGATCCCGCAGTTGGCCGCCGAGACCGGCCTGGACGTCGACGCCGCGTACGCGGTGCAGACCGCGCTGCTGCAGCGTCGGCTGGACCGGGGCGAGCGGCTGATCGGGCTCAAGATGGGGCTGACCAGCAAGGCGAAGATGGCCCAGGTGGGTGTGGACGAGGTGATCTGGGGCCGGCTCACCGACGTGATGCGGGTCCCCGACGGCGGCACGGTCGACGTGGCCGACTTCATCCACCCACGGGTCGAGCCGGAGGTCGCGTTCCTGCTGGACCGCCTCCCCGATCCGGACGAGCCGGTCGGCGCCTTCGCCGACGCGGTCCGCGCGGTCGCCCCGGCGATCGAGCTGATCGACTCCCGCTACGCGAACTTCACCTTCTCCCTGCCGGACGTGGTCGCCGACAACACCTCGGCGGCGGCGTTCGTGGTCGGGCCGTGGTCGCCGGTGCCCGACGGGCTGGACAACCTGGGCGTGCTGCTGGAGATCGACGGGCGGGTGGCGCAGGTCGGCTCGACGGCGGCGATCCTCGGCGACCCGCGCCGGGCGCTGGACGAGGGCATCCGGCTGGCCGGCCGGCACGGGGTGCGGATGCGCTCCGGGTGGGTCTTCCTCGCCGGCGCCGCCACCGCGGCTGTCCCGCTGCGTCCCGGTGCCCACGTGCGTGCTGTGGTGGAGAAGCTCGGGACCGCCTCGCTGCGGGCCGCGTCGTGACCGCCCGGGTGGTCGCCGGCAAGGCGGTGCCGCGGGGGGCGTTTCCGCATGTCAAGGTGGCGGGCGGGTTCGTCTTCGTCTCGGGTACGTCGTCGCGGCGGCCGGACAACACCTTCGCGGGTGTGTCGGTGGACGAGTTCGGCACGACGGACCTCGACATCCGGGTGCAGACCCGGGCGGTCATCGAGAACATCCGTGATCTGCTGCGGTCGGTCGGTGCGGACCTGTCCGACCTCGTCCAGGTGACCTCGTACCTGGTCAACATGAACGACTTCGGTGGTTACAACGAGGTGTGGGCGGAGTTCTTCGACGCGTCCGGGCCGACCCGGACGACGGTTGCCGTGCACCAGTTGCCGCACCCGCACCTGCTGATCGAGATCCAGGCCGTCGCCCTGCTTCCCCAAGGAGGTCAGTCGTGAGTGAGATCGCCGAGCCGTTCAGCTTCCCGGGCTGGATCGCGGAGAACCAGCACCTGCTGAAGCCGCCGGTGGGCAACAAGGAGATGTTCCCGGGTGGGGACGACTTCATCGTGATGGTGGTGGGCGGGCCGAACCAGCGCACCGACTTCCACGTCGACCCGTACGAGGAGTTCTTCTACCAGGTCAAGGGCAACATGCACATCAACCTGATGACGCCCGAGGGGCCGCGTACGGTGCACGTGCGCGAGGGTCAGATGTGGATGCTGCCGCGCGACACCCCGCACTCGCCGCAGCGTCCCGAGCCCGGCTCGATCGGCGTGGTGGTGGAGCGAGTCCGCGAGGAGGGCACGCTGGAGAAGTTCCAGTGGTACTGCCCGGAGTGCGGGCACAAGGTGCACGAGGTGGAGCTGCAGGTGCGCGACATCGCCGCCGACCTGCCCCCGGTCTTCCAGGCGTTCTACGCCGACGAGTCCGCGCGCACCTGCGACAAGTGCGGCACGCTGCACCCGGGCAAGGGCTGATGCGCCCACCGGTCGTCGACGTGCACACGCACGTCGTACCCAGGGGGTGGCCGGACCTCGCCGCGGCGTGCGGCGGGTCCGGCTGGCCCTGGTTGCGGGTGGACTCCGAGCGCGCCGCCATGATCATGGTGGGCGAGACCGAGTTCCGCCCGGTCGGCGCGGAGTGCTGGGACGCCCCGACCCGGCTGGCCGACATGGCCGCCGACGGCGTCGACGTGCAGGTGGTCTCCCCGACGCCGGTCTTCTTCTCCTACGACCGTCCCGCCGACCAGGCGGTGAAGGTCGCCCGGATCTTCAACGACCTCACCCTGGAGGTCACCGCCGCCGGTGGGGACCGGCTGGTGCCGTTCTGCCAGGTGCCGTTGCAGGACCCGGACGCGGCCTGCGCCGAGCTGGACCGCTGCCTGGCGGCCGGGCACGTGGGCGTGGAGATCGGCAACCACGTCGGCGACCGCGACCTCGACGACGCCGGCATCGTGCAGTTCCTGACCCACTGCGCGGCGGTGGGGGCGCCGGTCTTCGTGCACCCGTGGGACATGGCGGGCGGGCCCCGGCTGGACCGGTGGATGGCCCGCTGGCTCACCGGCATGCCCGCCGAGACGCACCTGTCGGTGCTGGCGCTCATCCTCGGCGGGGTCTTCGACCGGGTGCCGGAGACGCTGCGCATCTGCTTCGCGCACGGCGGCGGCAGCTTCCCGTTCTGGTTGGGCCGCGCCGACAACGCCTGGCACCGCCGCGGCGACCTGGTACGCGGCGCCTCGACCGCGCCGCCCAGCTCCTACACCGACCGGTTCAGCGTCGACTCGGTGGTCTTCGCCCCGGCCGCGCTGCGGCTGCTGGTGGACACGATGGGCGCCGACCGGGTGCTGGTGGGCAGCGACTACCCGTACCCGCTGGGGGAGCGGCCGGCCGGTCGGGTGGTCCACGAGGCGGACTTCCTCACCGGGGAGCAGCGCGACAAGCTGCTCGGCGGCAACGCGCTGCGTTTCCTCGGCATCGACCGGCAGGTCGCCGCCCATGACCTGCTCTCGGTCGATCGTGACTGGACCGGCCTGCTCGACGAGGACAAGACGACGTCCTCCTGATCGGCCGGCTCCGCGTCCCGGCCGGTCGTGTCGGCGGGCCAACCGGCCGCCGAGCGGGCAGGATGGCGGCATGGCCGAGCCGCACGACCTGACCGCGCTGGAGCAGGCCGCCGCCGTCGCCCGGGGCGAGCTCTCCAGCGTCGATCTGGTCAGGCATCACCTGCACCGGGTGGACGCGCTCGGCGACACCGTCGGCGCGTTCGTCACCGTCACGCCCGAGCGCGCCCTCGCCGCCGCCCGGGCCGCCGACGCGGTGCCGGTCCCGGAGCGCGGGCCGCTGCACGGCGTACCGACCGCGATCAAGGACCTGACCCTCACCGCCGGGGTGCGCACCACCTTCGGCTCGGCGGCGTTCGCCGACTTCGTCCCGCCGGTGGACGCCGACGTGGTCCGGCTGATGGCCGCCGCCGGGCTGGTCAGTCTCGGCAAGACGACCACGTCCGAGCTGGGCTGCTCGCTCTACTCCGAGGGGCTGGTCGCGCCGCCGGCCCGCAACCCGTGGGACCTGGCGTACACCGCCGGCGGCTCCAGCGGCGGCGCGGCGGCCGCGGTGGCCACCGGCCTGGTCCCGGTCGCCCAGGGCTCCGACGGCGGCGGGTCGCTGCGCATCCCGGCCGCCCTCTGCGGCCTGGTCGGCTACAAGCCGAGCCGGGGCCTGGTCTCCGGCGGCCCGCTCGGTTCCGGCGCGTTCGGCCTGCCCACCAGCGGCCCGCTCGGGCGTACGGTCGCCGACGTCGCCGCGCTGCTCGACGCGATGGCGGTGCCGGTGCCCGGCGAGCCGTACCTGCCGCCGCCGCGACCCGACGGCGGCTACCTCGGCGTCGCCCGCCGGGCCGCACCGGGCCGCCTGCGGATCGGCCGCTTCGACGCCCCGATGCTCGCCGAAGAGCCGGTCCACCCCGACTGCGTCGCCGCGGTGGACCGGGCCGCCGCGCTGCTCACCGCGGCCGGCCACGAGGTGGTCGAGGTCGATCGGCCGCTCGGCCCCGCGGTGTGGCCGCTCTTCGAGACCCTCTGGTACGTGCTGGCGCTGGCCCCGGTGCCGCTGGAGCGGGAGTCCGAACTGCTGCCGCTGACCCGGTTCCTCCGCGCCCGGGGCGCGGCCGTCGGCGCCGGCGCGCTGATGGCCACGCTCGGCGAGATCCAGGCCCAGGTCCGCCTCGGCGCCCGCCGCACCGCCGACTGTGACCTGCTGCTCTGCCCCACCCTGGCCGCACCCCAGGCGCCGGTCGGCTGGTTCACCGCCGACGCCGACCCGGCCGCCGATTTCGACCGGCAGCGCCGGTTCTCGCCGTACTGCGCGGTGTTCAACGTGACGGGAGATCCGTCCGTCTCGCTACCGCTCGGGCGCACCGCGACCGACCTGCCCGTCGGGGTGCTGCTGACCGGTCGCTACGGCGACGACGCCCGACTGATCGCCACCGCAGCGCAACTGGAACACTGCAGTGACGGATGGGATCGGCACCCCGCAATCTGGCGGGGCGTCGACTCCGCTAACGTGAATGGCAGCGGAGTCGGGAGGTCGGCGCCATGATCGTCACCCGACCCGGATGCTCTGGTCGCTATCTTCCGCCTGGGGGCGTTGGGATTGTCTGTCACTGAGACGTTGCTGATCTTCGTCGGCATCCCGGCGGTGGTGATGCTGGTGATCGTCGGTCTGGTGTTCGCCAGCAACCGCCGTGGTGGCGGCGGGTCCAAGCGCTACCGGCCGGGCCGCCGCTTCGACTTCACCCCCGTCTGGTTCCTGGGCCGCCCGGAGCAGCTGGCCGACTCGGCCGGCACCGCCCTGTCCGCGGGCGCGCAGGCGCCGGCGCTGACCAGCCACAAGCTCGAGCAGGCCGGCATCGAGGCGCCGGCCGGTGGAACCGGAGGCGCAAGTGACCGTTGGTGAGATGCAGACCGGGACGGGTAACCCGCCCGACGTGCTGGACGGGCCGTTCTCGACCCGCCAGCTGCTGCGCATCGACGAGGCGCTCCGCCTGGCCGACCAGGGCACCGGCCTGGTCTTCTCGGTCTACGTGGGCGGCCTCGACGAGCCGGTCCGGGAGCACGCCGAGCGCCTGCACCGCCAGCTCGCCGACCCCGACCGGTCCGTCCTGATCGCGGTGTCGCCCAACCAGCGCCAGCTGGAGGTGGTCACCGGCCGGCACGCGCGCAAGCGCATCCCCGACACGTACGCCCGGCTCGCCGCGTTGTCGATGGTTGCGGCGTTCGGCGGCGGCGACCTGACCGGTGGCATCATCAACGGCCTCGACCAGCTCGCCAGCCACGCCGGCAGGGCCTGAGCCCCCACACGTACGACGAAGCCCGGCCCGCGTGACGCGGGCCGGGCTTTCTCATGGCGTTTCAGCGCGGCCAGACGCTGGGATCGAGCCGCAGCGGCCACGGCTCGGCCACCTCGACGGCGTCGTCCGGCCCCACCGTGCCGAGGAGGTCGTAGTGGACACCCTTCACCAGCTCGATGTCCGGAATCAGGTTGCCGTCCGGTATCCGTATCCCGATCTCCCGGATCACCCGCCAATTTGCCGGAGCGGCCAGCCGCCGGGCCATCCGGATGTCGTCCGCCAGCTCGTGGTGGTCCGGCCCGGCGGGTGGGGCGACGTGCAGGCTTCCGTCGATGAGCTCGTAGCGGTTCCCGGTCTCGGGCAGGTCGAGAAGGTCCTGCTCGCGCCAGCGTCGCTCGGGTGGGCGCCACTCGTAGCCAGGCTGTGGCATCGCCTCCACCTCCATCCGCCACCATAACGGCGCGGGGCCGGCGCGGGCTCTCGCCCACGCCGGCCCCGGGCCGGGTACTCCTCGGTCAGGCGCTCCGGGCGTCCTTGGCGCGGGCCCTCAGCGAGCGGACCACCCCGTCGCGGCCCTCGGCGACCAGCCGGCGCAGCGGCGCCGGGTGCCCGTCCTGCGCCAGCCAGGCGTCGGTGGCCGCCACCGTCTCCTCCTCGACCAGGTACGCCGGGTAGGCGAGCTGGACGAACTCCTGCGCCGGCTCGCTGTCCCGCTGCGCCCAGACCTGCGCCACGCTGGCAAAGTACTTCTCCCGGTACGGCGCGGTGAGCTCCACCTGCGCCGGGTGGGTGAAGCCCTGCAGCAGCGCCCGGTTGCGCCAGTTCGGCAGCGACTGCGGGCCGGTCAGCTCGGCCCAGACCGCCGCCTTGTTCTCGGCGGTCGGCACCAGCGCGTGCGCGTACGCGGCCTCCCGCTCGCCACTGGCCGTCCGGTCGGCGGCCAGCTCGGCCTCGACCTCGGCGGCGCCGGCCGCCCCGTTGGCCACCAGCGACTGGAGGACCGTCCAGCGCAGCTCGGTGTCGATGGTCAGCCCGGCCGGCACGCCGTTGCCGTCCAGCCAGCCGCGCAGGGTCGCCAGGTCCTCGGCGGAGCGGGCCGCCGAGGCGTACGCGCGGGCCCAGGCGAGCTGGAAGCCGCTGCCCGGCTCGGCGGCGGACAGCGCCGTCTTCGCGGTGCGGGCCAGCTCCGCCCAGCCGGTCGGCGCCCAGGCCGGGTCGGCGTAGACGGTGAGCGTGGTGCTCGCCTGGCGCAGGGTGGCGGTGACCAGGTTGATGTCGGTCTCGGCGGGCAGACCGGCCAGCGCCAGCGCCACGTAGTCGCGGGCGGCGAGCTCCGCGTCGCGGGTCATGTCCCAGGCGGCCGTCCAGCACAGGGCCCGGGCCAGCGAGGACTCCAGCCCGGCGATGTGCTGCACCACGGTGGCCATCGACCGCTCGTCCAGCCGCAGCTTGGTGTACGTCAGGTCGTCGTCGTTGAGCAGCAGCACGTCGGCGGCCCGCTTGCCGTGCAGCGCGTCCAGCTCGGTCTGCTCGCCGGTCACGTCGACCTCGATCCGCTCCCGGCGGACCAGCCGGCCGTCGGTGCGGTCGTAGAGGCCCACGCCGATGCGGTGGGTACGCAGCGTCGGGTACCCCGCCGGTGCCTCCTGGCGGACCAGCACCCGCTGGTACGTCCCGTCGTCGCCGATGGTCACCTCGGGGCGCAGCGTGTTGACCTGGGCGGTCTCCAGCCACTGCGCGGCGAACTTGCGCAGCTCCCGGCCGGAGGCGGTCTCCAGCTCGGAGAGCAGGTCGTCGAAGGTGGCGTTGCCCCAGGCGTGCTTGCCGAAGTACGCCCGCAGCCCGGCCACGAACGGCTCCTCGCCGACGTACGCGACGAGCTGCTTGAGCACGCTGGCGCCCTTGGCGTAGGTGATGCCGTCGAAGTTGACCTCGACCGCCTCCAGGTCCGGCATCTCGCAGTACACCGGGTGGGTGGAGGAGAGCTGGTCCTGCCGGTATCCCCAGTTCTTCCGGATCGACAGGAAGGTCGTCCAGGCCTCGGAGAACCGGGTGGCGTGGGTGTTGCACCAGTGGCTGGCCCACTCGGCGAACGACTCGTTGAGCCACAGGTCGTTCCACCAGCGCATGGTGACCAGGTCACCGAACCACATGTGCGCCAGCTCGTGCAGGATCGTGTTGGCCCGCTGCTCGTACTCGAAGTCGGTGACCTGGGAGCGGAACAGGTAGTGCGACTCGGCGTGCGTGACGCAGCCGAAGTTCTCCATCGCGCCGGCGTTGAAGTCCGGCACCCAGAGCTGGTCGTACTTGGGCAGCGGGTAGCGCACCCCGAACTGCTCGTGGAAGAAGTCGAAGCCCTGCTTGGTGATCAGGAACAGGTCGTCGGAGTCCAGGTGCGGCGCCATCGAGGCCCGGCAGAAGACCCCCAGGTCGATGCCGTCGTGGCTGTCCCGCACCTCGTGGTACGGCCCGGCGCAGAGCGCGGTGATGTAGGTGCTCATCCGGGCCGACTCCACGAAGTGGACGGTCTTGAGCGCCTCGCCGGCCGGCTCCTCGCGCTCCACCGGCATGTTGGACACCACGCGCCAGTGGTCGGGGACGGTGGCGTGCCAGGTGTAGACGCTCTTCAGGTCGGGCTGGTCGAAGCAGGCGAAGACCCGCTGCGCGTCGGCCGTCTCGAACTGGCTGTAGAGGTAGGTCTCGCCGTCGACCGGGTCCACCGTGCGGTGCAGGCCCTGCCCGCTGTTGGAGTACGCGAAGTCGGCGTCCACGACGAGCGTGTTCTCCGCGGCCAGCCCGGACAGCGCCAGGCCCTTCTCGGCCGACCAGCCGGAGAGGTCGACCGGGGCGCCGTTGAGCGTCGCCGACCGCACCGACTCGGCGGCGGTCTCGATGAAGGTGCCGGTACCCGGCTCGGCGCAGCGGAACCGGACCTCGGTCACCGACCGGAACGTACGGCCCTCGGCCTGCACGGCGGTCGACAGGTCCAGGCTGATGTCGTACCCGGTCACCTCCAGCAGGCGGGCCCGCTCGGTGGCCTCCACCTGGGTCAGGTTGCGCACTCCCGGCACTGTTCGTCTCCATCCCACTCTCGCCGCCTCGCGGCTGCGCCAGCCCAGTCGGCCGCTCGTGACGGCCGGCCCGAGCCGAGTCTTCCATGCACCGACGCCCCGCGGTGGTCGAGGTCACGCTCTCATTCCGCTACCAGCCGATGCCCTGCGGGGTGAGGATCGAGGCAGCGGCGCCGGGGCTGCCCGGCGCGTCACCCGTCGCGAAGGGACCTCACCGTGACCGATCGTGTCACCGTCGACATGTGGTTCGATCCCCTGTGCCCCTGGGCGTGGATCACCTCCCGCTGGCTGCTGGAGGTCGAGAAGGTCCGGGACGTGGACATCCGCTTCCACGTGATGAGCCTCTCGGTGCTCAACGAGGGTCGGGACCTGCCCGAGGATTACCAGGAGCTGATGAACAGGGGCTGGGGCTCGGTACGCGTCTGCGTGGCCGTCGAGCAGCAGCACGGGCAGGAGGCGGTGGCGAAGCTGTACACCGCCATGGGCACCCGGATCCACCTGGGTAAGGAGCAGCTCGGCCCGGAGCTGTTCAAGGCCGCGCTCACCGACGTCGGCCTGGACCCGGCGCTGGCCGGCGTCGCCGACACCACGGAGTACGACGAGGCGCTGCGGGCCAGCCACGAGGCCGGGATGCGCCCCGTCGGCACCGAGGTCGGCACCCCGGTCGTCCACGCCCCGGGCCCGGACGGCCGCCAGGTGGCCTTCTTCGGCCCGGTGATCACGCCGGCTCCGAAGGGCGAGGCCGCCGGACGGCTCTGGGACGGCGTGCTGCTGGTCGCCGGCACCCCGGGCTTCTACGAGCTCAAGCGCTCCCGCGAGCTCGGCCCGATCTTCGACTGAGCCCGCGGCTGTCACCCCGGGCCCGCTCGTCCGGTCCAGGGCGGCGTCCCGTGCCGGGCCGCGTCCGACTCCGACGCCCGTCCACCTCGGCGGCGGCGTTCGTGGTCGGGCCGTGGTCGCCGGCGGCCGGCCCGGGCCGCCGCCGACGCGGCGTCACCCTCCCGGGCACGGTGTCGTTTCTCCGGTTGTCCAGCGCAGCGGCCGCAGCGGCCGCACCCGGCCGACCCGGAGGCTTTCCCGATGGCCAAGCACCGCCGTCCGTCCGCTGACGACCTGTCGACGGGGCAGGAGGTGGCCGACCCGACCACGTACTGGTCGGTCGACGACTGCCACTGGCCGACGGTCAGCCCCGAACTCCCCGTCGAGATGGTCGACCTGCTCGCCCCGCCGATCGTGGTCGGCGTCGCCCGGGTCCCGGTCACCTGCCGGGCCACCCCGCCGGGCGGCCCGGGTGGCTCCGCGCCCGCGGGCCGTGGCGCGCCCGTCCCCAACCAGACCGGACGGCACCGCCGCGTCAAGGAGCCGGCCGAGCGGGGATGACCGGTTCATCTGGTGGACCCGGCGCGGGGTCCGCGTCGTCCGGGCGGCCGACGCCGGTAGCGTCAACGGGCATGACGGTCGTGCATCCGATCGCCCGGGCCTGGATCACCACTGGCGGCACCGGCGCGCAGAACTACGACGAGTTCGCCGACGACGCGGAGATCACCGCGATCATCGAGGCGAACCCGCACAGTGCCCTCGGCATCGAGATGCCCCACCGGGCGCCGGAGAGCCTCGGCAAGTCCTTCCTCGACGCGCTCGGCGACGCGGTGGCCCGCCTCGCCGAGGCCAAGGCCGACGGCAGCTACACCCCGGCCGAGCAGGTCGTGGTGCTCTACCGGATCAGCGCCCCCGGCGAGGAGTCGGCGTACGGACTCTTCGCCATGGTGGACACCGATCAGATCTCCACCAGCGCCGACGAGCCCGGCCTGGTCATCCGCAACGAGGACGTCTTCATCGCCAAGGTTCGCGAGCGGGTGGCCCTCGCCGAGGCGCTGGGGCACCTGCTCTCACCCGTACTCCTGCTCCAGACCGGGCGCGGCGACGAGCTGCACGGCGCGCTCGCGGCGGCGACCGAGTCCGCCGGCGCGCCCGCCGCGACCGACACCGACCAGGCCGGCCGGACGCACGCCATCTGGCTGCTCGGCCCCGGCCCGCAGCAGGACGAGCTGACCGCGCTGGCCGGCGGCGGCGAGCTGGTGGTCGCCGACGGCAACCACCGCAGCCTGGCCGCGCAGACCGGCGGCCTGCCCCGCTTCCTGTCGGTGGTCACCACCCCGGCGTCGGTCGCCATCCAGCCCTACAACCGGCTGGTCAGCGAGCTGACCACCACCGGAGACGAGCTGCTCGACCGGCTGCGCGCCGCCGGCGCGACGATCACCCCGATCGACGGCCCGGTCGAGGTCCCGCCGGCCGGCGGCACCGTCCACCTCCGGCTGTCCGGCCAGGGGTACGCGGTCACGCTGCCGCACGACGAGGGCGCCGCCCGGCTGGAGAACCTGGACCATGCGCTGGTCGAGCGGCTGCTGCTGCGCGACGCGCTCGGCCTCGACCCGGGCGACAAGCGGATCACCTACGTCGGCGGCGACTACCCGGCGAGCTGGCTGACCGGCGAGGTCGACGCCGGCCGGGCCGAGCTGGCGATCCTCATCGCCCCGGTGACCGTGGACGACTTCGTCGCGGTGAACCTGGCCCGGGAGAAGATGCCCCGCAAGAGCACCTGGTTCACCCCGAAGGCGCGCGGCGGCCTGGTCGTCGCCGAGCTGCCCCGGTGACGCTGTGACGAATCCGCCCCGGTTCGCCGCCCGCGCGACGTGCCGGGGCGGGGCCTGACAGACTGCGCGGTATGCGCGTCTACCTGGGATCCGACCACGCCGGTTTCGAGTTGAAGGTGCACCTGGCCAACCACCTGGCCAAGCAGGGCTACGAGCTGGTGGACGTCGGGCCGCACGCCTTCGACCCGGACGACGACTACCCGGCCTTCTGCCTGCACACCGGCGACCGGGTGGTCAGTGACCCGGGCAGCCTCGGGGTGGTCATCGGCGGCTCCGGCAACGGCGAGCAGATCGCCGCCAACAAGATCGCCGGCGTCCGGGCGGCGCTGGCCTGGAACGTCGAGACCGCCCAGCTCGGCCGGGAGCACAACGACGCCAACGTGGTGGCCGTCGGCGCCCGCCAGCACACCCTGGACGAGGCGACCGCCATCGTCGAGGCGTTCCTCACCACGCCCTTCTCGGGCAACCCGCGGCACTCCCGCCGGATCGCCCAGATGGCCGAGTACGAGCGCACCCGCCAGCTCCCCGAGCTGCCCTGACCGTCGACTGACCCCGGCCCGCATCGGGCCGGTCCCCGTTCGAGGCCGGCCCGTGCGGGCCGGCCTCGGCCGTCACCGGCCGGAACGGGGCAGGTCCTCGCGGGGCACCCAGTTGCGGCGCACGATCACCAGCCGGGCCTCCGCCTCGGCCAGGTCCTCGTCGGTCGGCCGGGCGGCGTCCCGGGCCCGCAGTGCCGCGCCGACCCCCACCTGCGAGGAACCGGAACCGACCAGCCCCCGCAGGCCCCGCTCGCTCTCCTCGGCCCCGCCGCCGCGCCGCGCCCGGGGCGCGGGCGTGCCGTCGTGCACCTCGGCCGTGTCCGCCGCGGGGCCGTTGCCGTCCCCGGCCACCCCGTCCGGCTGGTGCCGCAGCCGGCGTCGCCGTCGCTCCGCATCCGCCATCAGCCGACCGTACCGCCCGCACCGGCCCCGGTGGCCCCGCCGGCGCTCAGAAGACCTCCATCGCCCCCGGGGCGCGGTGCCAGCCGAAGGCCGGGCCGACGGCGGCGAGCGCGCCGGGACGCAGCTCGCGAAGCCGGCCCGTGGCGGCCAGCGCGGCCGGTGCCACGCCGCCGAGGTACAGCTCGCCGAGGCCGCGTACGTCGCAGGCCAGCTCCGCCGGGTCGTCGGTGCGGACGCACACCGCGCCGGTGGGGCCGCCGGTGAGCCGCCAGCGCCCGGTGTTCTCCGGCAGCAGCTCGTCGGTGACGTCGACCACCACGTCGACGGCGGTCGGGTAGCGGCGGGCGGCCAGCGCCGCCGGGACGTCCACCACCCGCACCCAGAGCGCGTCGACCAACTGGGCGCCGAGCCGGCGGGGCTCGTCCACCAGGCGCAGCAGCGGCTCGTCCACGGCGACCCGGCCGCAGGAGAGCTGCCGGGTCAGGTCGACCGAGAAGAGCGTCCGCCACAACGCCAGGTACGCCTCGGGGCCGGTGGCGACCACCTCGTCCGCCCGTACCTGGCCGCGCGGCCCGCGCTGGTCCCACTCCTCCCGGGTCCGCCAGAGCGCGTACCCGTCCACGCCGTCCGGCCCCTCGTGCAGCAACGCCCGGCGCGGGGTCGCCCCGCCCCGCCAGGCGGTCGGATCGGCCAGCACGTACCGCCACCAGCGCTCGTCCCGGTCCGACCAGCCGGGGCGGTCCGGGCGCACCCGGTCGTACACCCGGGCCAGTTCGGGTTGCGACGCGACCGGGTCGGCCAGGCGGAGGCTGCCCGCCGCGGACGCCGGCTCCGGCAGCCGCAGCTCGGCGGTGGCCGGGCACTCGACGACGAGGCGCTGCGCGGCCAGACCGTAGCCGAACCGGGGGTAGATCCGTCCCTCGCTGGCCCACAGCACCGCGATCGGCTCCCGGCCGGTGTCGTAGATCTCCCGAAGCTGGCGACCCATCAGCGTGCTGAGCAGGCCCCGGCGGCGGTGGGTGACGGCCACCGCGACCATGGTGACGTGCGCCGCCGCCACCGTCGCCCCGGGGACGGTGAGCGTCCGGGTGAAGGCGGAGGCGTGCGCCACCGGTCGACCCCCGTCGCGGACCAGCAGCGACCGGTCCGGCTCGAAGATGCCCCGCTCGGCCTCCCGGGCGTCGGTGTCGAACGCGTTGTGGAACGCGTCACCCATCAGGTCGGCGATCTCGTCGAAGTCGGACGCGACGGGAACCTGCACGTCGGGGACGGGGTGGGTCATCGGCTCTGTCTAGCCCATCGTCGGCGGGGCGGCGACCGATTTGCCGGCTGGCTACCCTCGAAGACGGCGGGTCGGCCGGAGGCCGGCACCGGTCAGGGGAGGACACGAGATGGCAGACCAGACACAACCGTGGGCGGAGCGGACAGTCGAGGTGCCGCCGCAGCCCGGTGTCGGGGTGCCGCCGCAGCGGGACGCGTTCCGCCCCGGCGTCGCCTCCGTCGGGCGGCCGCGCACCCCACGTACCGAGCAGTTCCCCACCGTGGGCGCCGACGAGCACACCTGGAACGAGCCGGCGCCGCGCCGGCCGATGAGCTGGCACCTGGCGCAGCTGCGCCAGGGCCGCGAGTGGAGCATGGCGGGGGCGCTCTTCGCCTTCGTCTGCTGGGGGATCTGGGCCATCTCCGGGCGGGGCGACCTGGGCGCGCCGCTGCTCACCTTCGTGCTGAGCCTGCTGGTGGCGGTCGGCCTGTTCGCGCTCTCCCGCCTGATCGGGCGGGTGATCTGGGAGCGCCAGCTGGGCCGGATCCGGCGCGGCGCGCGCGGCGCGCACCTGGTGACCGCGATCTTCCTGGTCGGCGTCGGGGTCGCCTACCTCCAGCAGACCGAGTGGGTCGTGTCGGTCTGGAACTTCGTCACCGGCAACTGACGCACGTCGCGGGCGGATCGGCCGGGGCCGACCCGCCCGCGCGTCCGGTCGCGGGACGCCGCGACAACGGTCGTTCTCCACCAGGCCGGCGCTGCTTACCCCGCCGGCCGCGGTTCATCCGCGCCCCGGCCGCGCCCGTCACGCCGTGCCGTGCCCCTCCGCGTCCGCCTTGGGGGAGGCGACCCGGGCCGCCGGATCCTCGACGCCGGGCTGCCCGCCGCCCGGCGCGACCATGCCGTCGTAGTTGTAGACCGTGCCGTCCTCGCCGTGCTGCTTCGTGGTGCGCACGTAGCGGTGGATCATGCCGTCCAGCTCGATCTCCAGCAGGGCGCTCGCCGCCTGCTGGGTGCTGCCGTCACGGGGGCCACCGACCAGGTACGCGTTCGTGTTCGTCTCCATGCCGACTGCCCTACCCAGGGCGAACCGGGGGAAAACGACCCGTCCGCCGGCCGTCCGCCGCAGTGAACCCGGCCGTGGGCTCAGTCGTCCCCGGCGAAGCGGTACAGCACGAAGTCCTTCTCCCGGCCGCAGGCGATCACCGAGGCGTTCCACGAGCAGGACTGGCTGCGGACGTCCTTGAGCTCACCCATCTCGAACGGCGACTTTCCGCCCACCGCCATGCCGGCGAGGCTGCGGTCGTCCTCGGCGGTGCTCGGCGGCTCCGCGAAGAGCAGCACGTTGCCCGCGTCCAACCGGACCGCCACCCCGTCCCGGTCGGCCAGCACCGCCCTGCCGTCGGCGTCGAAGAGGGTGACGGCGGACTGCGGGGAGTCCCGCCGGGCCAACAGGTGCTCGCCGACCGGCACCAGCGCGTCGGCCTCCGGGGCCGGCCAGTGCCGGCTGCCCTTGCCCTCGGTCGCCGCCACCACCTCGGTACGCGCGGTCTCACTGTCCGGCACCTCCAGCAGGCAGGCCCGGTGCTCGCCGCAGGCGACCAGCGACTGCGGCCGTCGCCCGTCGTCGGGGGCGGTGTAGAGCACGTCCGGCTCGCCGAGGCTGGCCAGGTCGTACCCGAGCAGCCGGTAGCCGCGCTCGTTCTCGGTGACGTACAGCCGGTCGGCGTGCGCCACCACCAGGTCGTCGACGTCGGCCACGTTGGGCCGGCTGCGCAGCACGTCACCGCTGTCCATGTCGATCAGCCGCACCGACCGGTCGGCGCCCACCTGCACCAGCCGGCCGCCGGTACCGAGCCAGGGCGCGGTCGGCGCGCCGGTGACCGACCCGGCGCCGCCCCACGCCTCCGGGGTGCCGACCCGCACGACCCGGGTCCGGCTGCTGCCGTACTCGTCGCGCGGACTGTCCTGGCGCCACTCCTCGTGGCCGTCGCGCATCCGCAGGCCGACCAGTCGGTCGCCGGTCCGGTCGACCCAGACCACCGTGTCCCGGGTGTAGTGCAGGTCGTCGTCGCCGTGCACCGGGAGCCGCCACCGTTGGTCGCCGGACCCGGCGTCGAGCACCAGCAGGTCGCGCGGCGTGCTGTCGCCGGACGCGTCCGCGAGGACCGCCACCCCGCCGGGCAGCGCGCGGATCCCGGCCCACTGCTGGGCGCCGACCGGGGTGACCTTGCGCCACAGCTCGTCCCCGCTGCCCGCGTTGACCGCCACCACCTCCAGCCGGTCGTCGGCCAGCTGGTGGGCGAGATAGGCGCGGTCGCCGAGGACCGAGGTGAACACGGCGGTCGCGCGCTCCGCGCCGGCCTTCGGCGTGTCCACCACCTCCAGGGTCCGGAACTCCAGCGCCGGGTAGCGGTCCCGGGTCAGCCACAGCACGGTCGCGGCCAGCACCCCGACCACGGCGAGGCCCGCGCCGAGCGCGATCCAGAGCCCCCGCCGGGACCGTCCCGGCCCGGTCGGACCGCCGCCGGGCGCCGGCGACACCGGCGGAGCCGACCGGGGTACGCCCGGCCAGCCCGCCACCGTCCCGGCTGCCGGCGACACCGCCCGCTCGGGCAGGTACGGGTCGGGCCGGGTCGGCGCCGGCCGGGGCAGGGTCGCCGCCGTCGCCGTCTTCGCCGCCGCGTCGGCCACCCCCGCCGGGTCGCCGGCGGACCCGTGCGCCGCCGGCGCGTGCCCCGGCGCCTGGTGCGGCGTAGCCGGTTGGCCCGGCGTCCCGTGCGCCGCCGCGTCGCCGGGTGAAGCGTGCGCCCCTGGCGTGTGCCCCGGCGTCTGATGCGGCGCCGCCGCTTGGCCCGGCGTCCCGTGCGGCGCCGCGTGCCCGGGTGCTCCGGGTGCCGCTGCCGCTGCCGGGGCGTGGCCGGGTGCTCCGGCGGCGACCGGCGCCGGCCGGGCCTGCGGGCGGGGCATCGGCAAATCGGTCAGCGCCCCCTCGGCGACCGGCAGCTCGGGCTGTTCCAGCACCGTCGGCGCGACGCCCAGCTCGGCGTGCAGCATCCGGGCCACCAGCGGTATCCGGGACGAGCCGCCGACCAGGAAGAGCCCGGCCAGCCGCTCCGGGGTGAGCCCCGCGGCGGCGATCACCTCGCGGGTCTCCGCCACCGCCCGGGCCAGCAGGGGAGCGGCGAGCCGTTCCAGGTCGACCCGGTCCAGCCGCGCCGCCGTCTCCACCCCCGGTACAGCGACCGGGGCAACCATGGCCCGCGACAGCATCTCCTTCGCCCCGCGCACGTTGTCCCAGAGCTGCTGCCGGTCCCGCCGCTGGGTGGCCGTCTCCGGCGCGGTCAGCAGGGCCCACCGTGCCGGGTCGGCGTCGGCGACCAGCTCCCCGAGCCGGCCCACCAGGGCGGCGTCCAGGTCCAGGCCGCCCAGGTCGGCCACCCCGCCGGTGGAGATCACGGTGAAGCCCGAGTCCCCCCACGGGTCGGCGCCCTCGTTGCGGACCACGGCGACGTCCAGCGTGCCGCCGCCGAAGTCGAAGACCGCGACCGCGTCGCCGACCGGCACCGGCCGGCGCAGCACGTCGGTGTAGTACCGGGCGGCGGCCACCGGCTCCCGCAGCAGGCGGGTCCCGGGCGGGATCGGCCCGGACATGGTGTGCTCGGCGGCTGTGGGCCAGCCGGCGAGTGCCAGCGCCTCGTGCAGCACCTGCCGCCGGGGCGCCTCCCAGGCCGCCGGGTAGGTGACCACCGCCGGGGGCAGGAAGCCGGCCGCCGCGACCGCCGACTCCGCCACCGCGCGCAGGGTCGCCGCCAGCAGCTCCGCCGGGGGGTACGCCCGCCCGCCCAGCGACACGCTCGGCTCGTCCACCCGCCGCTTCGGATTCGGCTCGTACCCGGCCGGGTCGGCCTGCGCCAGCCGCTGCGCGTCCCGGCCGACGTGCAGCCGCCCGTCGGCGTCGGCGTACACGCCGGAGGGGAGGATCGGCTGGCCGTCGACGAGCAGCGGCCGGGTCCGCCCGTCCGGCCAGCGCAGCACGGCCACGGTGTTGGAGGTGCCGAGGTCGACGCCGAGGGCGAACCCGTCCTGCTGGCCTGCCATCCGTCGATACCTCCACGCCCACGAGTTGCCCGGCCCCGCATCGTACGCAGCCGATGCAGCAGACCCGATCGACCGCCCGGCTCCGTCCGCCGGCCGAAACGGGAGTGCGTGACGGACCACCATGGCCGGACGAACGGGCGACCGCCTGGCTCGACACCGAGCATGTCCTGATTGACGACCTGCGCGGCCTCGCCGTCTCCTCCGCGGGCGGCTTGGCTGGACGGATGGCTGTACAGCCAAGGCCGCACCTCATGATCTGCAACCGTTGCTGTCGACCGTTCCTAGAGGCAGATCCAGCAGTAGATGCTTTCCCCGCTCGTGCGTGCTCTGCCGGCCAGGCCAACAAATTCCCGCAAACGCGACAGCAGAAGCCTCCCGCGATCGGCTGCCATGCCGCCATCTGCAGGGCGACCGGGAGAACATATAACCCGGCCGCCAGGGGAGGTGGATCTCCTCGTCGGGCAGTCGCAGATCGTCCAGCCTCCCCCGGACGGGGGCGGTGCGTTCGGGCAACTTCAGGCGGGCGGTCGGCTGGGCGGCGGTGCTGCTGGCGGCTGGCATGCCAGAGGGGCGCGCTGATGGCACGCAAGATCAAAGAGAGCTGGAACGAGAACGGCCCCGGCTCGGCGGTGACGCCGCTGACCCGGGCCGGAAGCTGTGGAGCGGGCGACGGGAATCGAACCCGCACCGTCAGTTTGGAAGGACGAAGAACACGGCCGACAAGGACCTGGTGGGCCAGGTCAAGGCAGGAAGCGCGTGACCGTTCGTGCCCCCTGGTGACCGTCCGGGGTACCGGCTACTGGCACGTGGATGGCACGGAGACCGGAGAATTATGAGATCAAGTTGAGCGACCCGGCGAGCTGCGGACAGGGTCCCGATGAGTTTCCGCCCCGCCAGTTGTCCATCTCTGAGAGCCAACCCCAGTCGCATACGTTCAACGCGACGCATACCACCGGCGGGGACGCGTAGCTTGTGCCGCCGTCCCCGCGCCACCGGTCCACTACGCCGCCCTGGAGGTTCATGATGTATCCGACGGTCCACTCGTTCCGCACGTCCGGCGGCGTCATCACGACGGCGGAGGCGTGATGACGACGGTCGAGGCGGACGGCGTCACGCTCGGGGTCGAGCACTTCGGCGACACGGCGGCGCCGCTCGTTGTGCTCGCGGGCGGCACGACCATGCTCTCCTGGCCCGACGCACTCTGCGAGGCGCTCGCGCGCGGCGGGCGCCACGTTGTGCGGTACGACCTGCGCGATTCCGGCGCGTCGACCACCGTCGATCCCGAGGCTCCGGCGTATACGCTGCGCGATCTTGCAGCCGACGCCGCGGCGCTCGCCCGCGAACTCGACGACCGGCCGGCGCACCTGGCAGGCATCGGCGTTGGCGGGATGGTCGCCCAGGTCGCCGCGCTCGACCACCCGGACGCGTTCTCGGCGCTCACCCTCGCCGGAACGCGGCCCGTCGCTCCAGGCCCGGTCGACGACGACCTGCCTGACCATGACACGGCGACGATGGACCGGCTGTTCTCGCGTTCGATGCCCGATTGGTCCGACCGCGCCGCGGTGGCCGAGTTTGCCGCCGCAGGCGCAGAGATCCTCGGTGACGACCCCGTCGCCGCGCGCGCGACCGCCGAGCGCAGATGGGACCGCACGCCGGGCACGGAGCCCGCGGTGCAGATGGCCAACCACCTGGGCATGGTGTTCGCCAAGCTCGACTGCAAGCCGCGCTGGCGCGAGCGCCTGTCCGAGCTCGCGATCCCGTCGCTGGTGGTGCACGGTCGCCGCGACCCGTTCTTCCCTGTCGGCAACGGCGAAGCGCTCGCGCGCGAGATCCCCGGTGCGCGGCTGCTCGTGCTCGAACGGGCCGCGACGGCGATCCCCGATGCGGCCGCCGGTGAGGTCGCGGCGGCGATGCTCGCGCTCTAGCAGCGGAGACGCCTCTCGGTATCTCTCACCACTCCCTCGCCGTCCGTGGACCTCTTGCGGACCTGGCCTCGCTGGCGGATCTCCTCGTCGGGCAGTCGTAGCCGGCGACCATCCGGACCTGGCGCGGCAAGCTGCTCAACGGCGGCACTCCGGAGCCCCAGGCGGTCAAGGCGTACTGCCTGCTACGGGCGATTCTCAACACGGCTGTGCGGGAGGACGAGATCCTTCGGCAGAATCCATGCCGGATCAAGGGCTATGACCGCTACCACACCCCGGAGCGGCCTACCGCCACCATCGCCCAGGTCTACGCCCTGGCCGACGCCATGCCGGCCCGCTTCGCCGCGCTCATCATCGTCGCCGCCCTCTCGGGCCTGCGGTGGGGAGAGCTGGCTGCCCTGCGCCGCTGCGACGTCGACTTGGACGCCGCGACCGTGCGGGTGCCCCGCAAGCTCGCGGCGCTGAAGGACCGTCTGGAATTTGGGCCACCCAAGTCCGCCGCCGGGGTCCGCGTCGTCGCGCTGCCGGCAGCCGCGGTCGAGGCACTGCGCGAGCACCTGGCTGAGCACGTCGAGGACGGGCCGGACGCGCTCATGTTCACCGGAGCGAAGGGTGCGCCGCTGCGTTCCGGCAACGTCGGGCGGGCGGTCAGGTGGACCAAGACGGTCGCCTCGGTGGGCCTGGCCGGCTTCCACTTCCATGATCTACGGCATGCCGGCAACACGCTCGCCGCGTCTGCGGGGGCCAGCACCCGGGAGCTCATGCACCGCTTGGGCCACGCCACCTTGCGCGCCGCCCTGATCTATCAGCACGCCACCAGCGAGCGTGACCGTGAGATCGCCCAGGCGATGGACCGCCGCATCGCCGGAAATGGCCGCCGCCGGCCGTGAATGGCACGCGGATGGCACGCAAGATCCAACATGGGGGAGGGGCGGAAGGGCTCAGGTGTCGCAATCGTGCGGTCTACCTGGGCCTTTGTAGGTGGAGCGGGCGACGGGAATCGAACCCGCACCGTCAGTTTGGAAGACTGAAGCTCTGCCATTGAGCTACGCCCGCAGTCGCCCCGCCACGACGGGACGCGCCGACAGCCTACCCGGTCCCCCCACCCACCGCGCACAGGCATATCCACGCGTCCCCTCCCGTGCCCCGCGCACTTTCCGAGAAAGAGTGGCCTCGCAGCGCCCGGAGGCCACTCTTTCTCGGAAAGTGCGGCCAGGGCGGCCGCCGCCAGGCGGTGCCCGTCGGGGGACAGGGCCGTCCGGTTGGTGGGGGTTCGGCGGGTTGGGGGCCTCCCCGGCACCTCCGCCGGGTGCCGACGGCATACACTTCTCGTCGCCACGGGGTGTGGCGCAGCTTGGTAGCGCACTCGCTTTGGGAGCGAGGGGCCGTGGGTTCAAATCCCGCCACCCCGACTGTCGTTCGCCGGCCGGGTCGCCCGGGCCGTCGCCGATTTTTGTCGCGCGGTACCCGGGCGCTGCCGGAGCAGCAGCCCGGCTCGCCTACACTCGATGCGCGCAAACACGCCCAGACTCAAACTGAGATCCGTCAAGGAGTACGCCTGTGAAGAGCACCGTCGAGACTCTGAGCCCGACGCGCGTGCGGCTCGCCATCGAGGTGCCGTTCGTCGAGCTCGAGCCGAGCCTCAAGAAGGCGTACCGGGAGATCGGTTCGCAGGTGCAGGTTCCCGGCTTCCGCCGGGGCAAGGTGCCGACCGCCGTCATCGACCAGCGGGTGGGCCGGGGCACCGTCCTCAACGAGGCGGTGCAGGAGGCCATTCCGCAGAACATCCTCGCGGCGGTCCGTGAGCACGACCTGAAGACCCTCGGCCGCCCGGAGGTCGAGATCACCGAGTTCAACGACGGTGACTCGCTCAACTTCACCGCCGAGGTCGACGTCCGCCCGGAGATCACCCTGCCGGACCCGGCCACCGTCGAGGTGACCGTGGACGAGCTGCAGATCGACGACAGCGAGATCGACGAGCAGGTCAAGAGCCTGCGCGAGCGGTTCGCCACCCTCAAGACGGTCGAGCGGGCCGCCCAGGAGGGCGACTACGTCCAGATCGACCTGAACGCCACCGTCGACGGCGAGGAGGTGCCGGGCGGCTCGGCCAGCAACATCTCGCACGAGGTCGGCAGCAAGCAGCTCCTGCCGGGGCTGGACGAGGCCGTGGTCGGCCTCGCCGCCGGCGAGAGCACCACCTTCACCACCCAGCTCGTGGGCGGCGACTTCGCCGGCCGGGACGCCGAGGTGGCGGTGACCGTCCGCACGGTCAAGGAGAAGGAGCTGCCGGAGCTGGACGACGACTTCGCCCAGATGGCCAGCGAGTTCGACACCATCGCCGAGCTCCGTGACGACCTGCGCGAGCGGGTCACCCGGGGCAAGCGGGTCGAGCAGATCTACGCCGCCCGGGACAAGGCCCTGGAGCAGCTCGTCGCGGCCGCCGAGGTGCCGGCGCCGGAGGGTGTCGTCCGCGAGGAGGTCGAGAGCCGCAAGGCGGCGATGATCGACCAGCTGGAGCGGATCGGCGCCTCGCTGGAGGAGTACCTCGCCGCCGAGGAGAAGACCGAGGAGCAGATCGACGCCGAGCTGAACGAGGCGGCGACCGAGGGCGTCAAGATCCAGCTCCTGCTGGACACGCTGGCCGACGCCGAGGACGTCCAGGTCTCCGACGACGAGTTCGGCCACGAGATCGTCCACCGCGCGCAGCGGGCCGGCATGGCGCCGCAGCAGTACTACGACCAGCTGGTGCGCTCCGGCGCGGCCGCCGCCGTCTTCGGTGACGTGCGTCGTGGCAAGGCCCTCGCCGCGGTCATGGAGAAGATCAAGATCAAGGACACCGCCGGCAACGAGGTCACCCTCGAGGCGCTGCGGGCCGAGAGCGAGCAGGCTCACGAGCACGACCACGAGCACTGATCTTCCCCGGTAGGCCGCCGTCCGCCCGTTGCGGTGGACGGCGGCCGAAACCGTTTTCCGGGTACGTCGGAGGCACAACTGCGCTGAGAGCGAACAGTGCCCCGACCGGGAGTCGATCACCCGGCTGAGCGGTTAGTGTCGGGGAGGACGGTACGGAGAGCGAAGGGCTGCCATGACCGACATGCACATCCCCAAGAAGTCGCTCCGGGCGATCGAGGCCCGCGGTGGCGACTCCATTGGCAACCTCGACGACTCGGTCTACAACCGGTTGCTCAAGGAGCGGATCATCTTCCTGGGCAGCGAGGTGACCGACCAGGTCGCCAACCGCATCTGCGCGCAGCTGTTGCTGCTCGCGGCGGAGGACCCGGACCGCGACATCAACCTCTGGATCAACTCGCCGGGTGGCTCGGTCTACTCCGGCATGGCGATCTACGACACCATGCAGTTCATCGACAACGACGTGTCGACCGTGGCGATGGGCATGGCGGCCTCGATGGGCCAGCTGCTGCTCTGCGCCGGCACGAAGGGCAAGCGGTACGCCCTCCCGCACGCGCGGATCATGATGCATCAGCCGTCCGGTGGTCTCGGCGGCACGGCCTCCGACATCGCGATCCAGGCCGAGCAGATGCTCTACACCAAGCGGATGTTCCAGGAGCGGGTCGCGCACCACACCGGCCAGAGCCAGGCGCAGATCGAGGCGGACTCGGACCGGGACCGTTGGTTCACCGCCCAGGAGGCCATGGACTACGGCTTCATCGACAAGGTGATCATCGGGGCCGCTCAGGTTCCGGATGGCGCCGGGACCCTGAGCTGAGGAGCTGACGATGATCGATCTGAGCCTGCCGCCCCAGTTCGCGGCCGTGCACAACCGCTACGTCCTGCCGTCGTTCGTCGAGCGCACGTCGTACGGGGTCAAGGAGTCCAACCCGTACAACAAGCTCTTCGAGGACCGGATCATCTTCCTCGGCGTCCAGGTGGACGACGCGTCGGCCAACGACGTGATGGCGCAGCTGCTGACGCTCGAGGGCACCGACCCGGACCGCGACATCATCATGTACATCAACTCGCCGGGTGGCTCGTTCACCGCGATGACGGCGATCTACGACACCATGCAGTACGTCCGTCCGGACATCTCCACCGTCTGCCTGGGCCAGGCGGCCAGCGCGGCGGCGGTCCTGCTGTCGGCCGGCACCCCGGGCAAGCGGATGGCGCTGCCGAACTCGCGGATCATCATCCACCAGCCGGCCACCGAGGGCGGCTACGGGCAGGGCTCGGACATCGAGATCCAGGCCCGGGAGATCCTGCGGATGCGGACCCAGCTGGAGGACATGCTCTCCCGGCACTGCAACCGCCCGATCGAGCAGGTCCGCAAGGACATCGACCGGGACAAGATCATGACGGCCGAGGAGGCCAAGGAGTACGGGCTGGTCGACACGATCCTGACCAGCCGCAAGAAGGGCCTCCTGGCGGCCCAGGCCGCTACCTGAGCAGTACCGGGTCGGAGGTCGGTCGGAGCGTCGTTTCCGGCCGACCTCTGACACACCCGTTTTGGGGGTCGGAGAAACCTCCGTCAGCGGGTAACGTCGGTTCCGTACCGCTGGCCGGGTCGGGCCGGCGGCAGGGATCGAGACGGACGGGCGCGCGGCGCCCGCAGGTCAGGGCCGGCGTTCCGGCCGACGAGTGCAGGGAGAACGTAGGTGGCACGGATCGGTGACGGCGGCGACCTACTGAAGTGCTCCTTCTGTGGCAAGTCGCAGAAGCAGGTCAAGAAACTCATCGCGGGCCCCGGGGTCTACATCTGCGACGAGTGCATCGATCTCTGCAACGAGATCATCGAGGAGGAGCTGGCCGAGTCCGGCGAGGTGAAGTGGGAAGAGCTTCCCAAGCCGATGGAGATCTGCCAGTTCCTCGACAACTACGTCGTCGGTCAGGACCAGGCCAAGAAGGCGCTCGCCGTCGCGGTCTACAACCACTACAAGCGGATCCAGGCCGAGGCGGCCGGCGCGCCGGGTTCCGGCAGCGACGCCGTCGAGCTGGCCAAGTCCAACATCCTGCTGCTCGGCCCGACGGGTTGCGGCAAGACCCACCTGGCGCAGACGCTGGCCCGGATGCTGAACGTCCCGTTCGCCATCGCCGACGCCACCGCGCTGACCGAGGCCGGGTACGTCGGCGAGGACGTGGAGAACATCCTCCTCAAGCTGATCCAGGCCGCGGACTACGACATCAAGCGCGCCGAGACCGGCATCATCTACATCGACGAGGTCGACAAGATCGCCCGTAAGTCGGAGAACCCGTCGATCACCCGGGACGTCTCCGGCGAGGGTGTCCAGCAGGCGCTGCTGAAGATGCTGGAAGGCACGGTGGCCAACGTGCCGCCGCAGGGCGGGCGCAAGCACCCGCACCAGGAGTTCATCCAGATCGACACCACCAACGTGCTGTTCATCTGCGGTGGCGCCTTCGCCGGGCTCGACCAGATCATCGAGGCCCGCACCGGCCACGGCGGCACCGGCTTCGGTGCCCGGCTCCGGTCGGTCTCCGAGCGGTCGACCGACGACATCTTCAGCCAGGTGATGCCGGAGGACATGCTCAAGTTCGGGCTGATCCCCGAGTTCGTCGGCCGGCTGCCCGTGATCACCAACGTGCGCAGCCTGGACCGCAGCGCCCTGGTCCGGATCCTCACCGAGCCGCGCAACGCGCTGGTCAAGCAGTACCAGCGGCTCTTCGAGCTGGACGGGGTCGAGCTGGAGTTCGACGAGCCGGCGCTGGAGGCGATCGCCGACCAGGCGATGCTGCGCGGCACCGGTGCCCGTGGCCTGCGCGCCATCATCGAGGAGGTCCTGCTCTCCGCGATGTACGAGGTGCCGAGCAACCCGGACGCCGCCCGCGTGCTGATCACCCGCGAGGTGGTCCTGGAGAACGTCAACCCGACCATCGTCCCGCGGGAGTTCACCGGCCGCCGGGCCCGCCGGGAGCGCGAGGAGAAGTCCGCCTGACCGGCGCACCACACTGACGACGACGGCACGGCCACCACAGGTGGCCGTGCCGTCGTTCGGTACGGGATCACACTGGCCGGGTCCGCCCGTCGTCTGGTAGGACCGTCCGATGTTCCCCATCATGCTCGCGGCGGTGTCCGCGGTCGCCTTCGGCACGGCCGACTTCTCGGGCGGCAAGGCGTCCCGCCGCGCCGACCCGGTCGCCGTCACCGTGGTCTCCCAGGTGTTGAGCGTGCCGCTGCTGCTCCTGCTGGTGCTGGTGGTACCCGGCACCCCCACCGCCGTCGACCTGGCGTGGGGGCTCGGTGCGGGCGTCGCCGGCGCCGCCGGGGTGATGCTGCTCTACCGGGCCCTCGCCGCCGGGATGATGGCCGTGGTGGCGCCCGTCACGGCGATCACCGCCGCGGTGGTGCCGATCATCGCCGGGCTGCTGACCGCCCGCTGGCCCGGCACCCTCGCGCTCTGCGGTGCGGGGCTGGCCGTGCTCGCCATCGCCCTGGTCAGCCTCGGCGAGGGTGGCGCGCGCGGCGCGGTGTCCACCCGGTTGATCGGGCTGGCCCTCACCGCCGGGGCGCTCTTCGGCGTCTTCTTCGCCCTGCTCGGCCAGGCCGGTCCGGCGGCCGGAATGTGGCCGGTGCTGGCGCTGCGGTTCAGCTCCATCGTCTTCGGTGTCGCGCTCGCGGTCGGCACCGGCGTAAGTCTGCGGATCGGTCCGCGGGTACTCGGCTGGGCGGCCGCCGCCGGCCTGCTCGACAGCGCTGCCAACGCGCTCTACCTGGCCGCCGCAGCCCGTGGCCACCTGAGCGTGGTCGCCGCGATCGCGGCGCTCTACCCGGCCAGCACTGTGCTGCTCGCGCTCGCGGTGGACCGGGAACGGCTCCGGCCGGTGCAACTGGCCGGTCTCGGGTTCGCCGCCGGCGCCCTGGTGCTCGCCAGCGTCTGACGCTGTCCCCGGCCGTCGTCCGCCCGTACCCTCATCTCCATGCGCGTCGCCGTCTGCCAGCTCAACGCCCGGGACGACCGGGCGGCCAACCTGGCCGCCGCCGAGGCCCTGCTGGTCAGGGCCGCCGCGGCCGGCGCGGATCTCGCGGTCCTCCCGGAGTACGTCGACTACCTCGGCCCCGCCAAGGCGATGCCGGAGCCGGAGCCGGTGGACGGCACGGTCGGCACCTTCTTCGCCGGCGTCGCCGAGCGGCTCGGCATCTGGGTGGTGGCGGGCTCGTTCCACGAGGCCGGCCCGGATCCGGCGCACACCTGGAACACCTCCCTGGTGTTCGACCGCTCCGGCGCGCTCGCCGCCAGCTACCGCAAGATCCATCTGTACGACGTGGAGATCCCGGGGCGGGTGTCGTACCTCGAATCGGCGACGGTCGCCCCCGGCGACCAGCCGGTGGTGGTCGACGTCGAGGGTCTGCGGGTCGGTCTGTCGATCTGCTACGACCTGCGCTTCCCCGAGCTCTACCGGCTGCTGGCCGTCGACGGGGAAGCGCAGCTCCTGGTCGTGCCGGCCGCGTTCATGATGCACACCGGCCGGGACCACTGGGAGGTGCTGCTGCGGGCGCGGGCCATCGAGAACCAGTGCTTCGTGGCCGCCGCCGGTCAGATCGGCGACCACGAGCCGGAGCGCACCTGCTTCGGGCGCAGCATGGTGGTCGACCCGTGGGGGACGGTGCTCGGCCAGGTGCCCGACGGCCCCGGGCTGAGTGTGGTCGAGCTGGACCTCGACCGCCTGCACACCATCCGTACCGAGCTGCCCAGCCTCGCCAACCGGCGGCTCTGAGCGCCGGTCATCCCTGAACGAGTACGCCGATCACGGCCAGGCCGACGATCGCCGCGGCGGTGACGAGCAACGCGGTGGTCATCCGGGACCGGCCGCGCCGGGCCAGCCGGGCGGCGGAGAGCACGACGACGGCGAGTACGACCGCGGCGATCACCAGCTGCCAGAAGGGCGCCAGGAGTCCGAGCAGCGCCTCGTCGGCGAGGGTGACCGCCGGGGATCGGGACACGGGATCCATGGCAGCCACTCTGGCACGCCGCCGGCCGGCCGGCGCGCCGATCCGATCGGGTACGCCGGCGCGGCGCCGGACCGCACGCCGGATCCGCCAATGACGATCATTGATTTGCCTTCTCCGGGCCAGTCCGCGTAACTTTCTCTCTGCACGCGGGAGGCCGGACAAACCGGCCGAGGGCGGGCACCAGGCTCGTGGCGGAGACGCCGAGCGAGGCTGGGAGCGGGCGGTGCGAGACACCCCGGAAGACGGGGTTGCGATCGCGAGACCGACCGGGTAGAGTTCGAAAGCCGGCAGGGAGCCGGGCGGGTGGCCGCGAAGCGGCGATCGGCCGGTCTGCCGACTTCCCACGACAGAAACGACCACCGGATACGGTGAGCGTCAGCGTGGATCGGGCCGCACCAAGTTGATCACCTCAACGCGAGGTTGACAGCGAAAGTCGGACCGAGTAAGTTCGAGAAGTTGCCCCGGACGGGGGTTCCACAGTGTGGAGCTTCCGGATGGTGTGTGGTTGTTCTTTGAGAACTCAACAGGGTGCTTGAAAAGCCAGTGCCAATTATGATTTATACCCCGGACTGGCAGTTCTTCTTCGGGAGT